>CAYSZK010000030.1:0-35469 GCA_964435495.1 uncultured Verrucomicrobiales bacterium | reverse complement strand
ACAATCCGGGAAAATCAACGTGAACACAATGCCCCTTATTTAAGCGCCATTCGGGTCAGTCCTTGACACTTGACATGCCCCTGAGCATTGGGCCGTCGGCCTCGTTTTCACCCGCTTCGGCAACAAGCACGATAGCCATCCCGGGGTTTCCATGGCCAAGTGTTCCGCTTTTGGCGCGGAACAGAAAGCATGCACCGCCAGGCCAAACCACCCGAGCACGTTGACCAGCGCCTCTCCGAAAGAGCCCTTCGATCCCCGTCGCCAGCAAGAATCCGGACGCCCGAGCTTAGACTTCCTTCTGGGGTTTCCGCCACCGCCTTTCGAGCCCAACCTGCTTCCCGGTCCTTCGTTTTTGTCAAGTGTCAAGGACTGACCCCGTTGCTAGACTGACCCCGTTGCCAGACACCATGGTCGTGGAGACGCCGGTGCGGCCAGGGTTGAAATCCAGGCGCCGGCTGGTAAGAACGGGCGGCGATGCCCGAAATAAATTCCCACACCGTGGCGCTGGACGCGGCGCGGATCAAGAAACTCCGCGCCGCGCTGGAGGCGCGCGGGTTCGAGTTCCGCGACGTGCCGCACGCGCACTTTGGGGCCGGGCGGGACAAGGTCCAGGTCGCGGCGTATCATTCCGGGAAGGTCGTGGTCCAGGGCAAAGGGACGCGGGAATTCGTGGAGTTCGTGCTGGAGCCCGAGGTCACCGGCGTGGCGGAGATCGGCTACGAAAAAGTGCGCAACCCGGAGCGTTACGAACCGCACATCGGCGTGGACGAAAGCGGCAAGGGGGATTTCTTCGGGCCGCTGGTGATTGCGGGCGTTTTTGCCGACGCCGCCGCCCTTGGCGCCTTGGTGGAGGGCGGCGTGCGGGACAGCAAGACCGTGACATCGGACAAGCGGATCGGCGACCTTGCCAGGATGATCCGCCGCACGCCCGGGGTCGAGTCCGACGTGATTGTGCTTTCGCCGGCGCGGTACAACGAGCTGCAGGCGAAGATGCGCTCCGTGAACGAAGTCCTTGGCTGGGGCCACGCCTGCGTGATCGAAAACCTCCTGGAACGCATGCCCGCCTGCCCGCGGGCCGTGAGCGACCAGTTTGCGCGGACTGAATGGACGGTGCGCAAGCGGCTGGGGCCGCGGGGACGGGCGATTGTCCTGGAACAGCGCCACAAGGCCGAGTCAGACCCGGCGGTTGCGGCGGCTTCGATTCTGGCGCGAGACCGGTTCGTGCGGTCCCTGCGGGACATGAGCGTGGACCTGGGCGTGCGGATTCCGCCGGGCGCCTCGGCGGCGGTGAAGGCGCTTGCGCGCGAGCTTCTCCAAAAGCACGGGGCGCTGGCCATGGAGCAGCACGTGAAGACCCACTTCAAGACCTGGTCGGAGATCGGGGGGGCGGCGGGATGACGGCGGGATGACCGATCACCGGGCCAGGGTGATCCTGCGCGGGGCCGTGCAGGGCGTGGGATTCCGGCCCTTTGTCCACCGGCTGGCGACCTCGATGGAATTGCGGGGCTGGGTGTCCAACGGCCCTCACGGCGTGTCTGTCGAAGTCGAAGGCCCGCGCGAACGCCTTGACGAATTCGTTCTGCGGCTTGGGAAAGAGAAACCGCCGCGGGCATCGATCCAGAGCCTGGAAACCTCGTGGCTTGAGCCGGCGGGCTACGGCGGATTCGAGATTCGGGCCAGCGGCGGCACGGGCGCGCCGAGCGCGCTGATCCTTCCGGACATCGCCACGTGTCCGGATTGCCTGCGCGACATTTTCGATCCCTCCAACCGCCGCCACCGGTATCCGTTCACCAATTGCACCAACTGCGGCCCGCGATTCAGCATCCTCGAAGCGCTGCCCTACGACCGCCCGAACACGTCCATGCGGCGTTTTGCCATGTGTTCGGATTGCGAGCGGGAGTACCGGAATCCGCGCGACCGCCGGTTTCATGCCCAGCCGATTGCGTGCCCGCGGTGCGGGCCTCATGCCGAGCTGTGGGACGCCGCGGGGGCGGTGGCCGCCACCGGCGACGAAGCGGTGGCCGCGGCGGGCGCCGCGGTGCGCGAGGGGCGCGTCCTCGCCCTGCTGGGGATCGGCGGATTCCAGTTGTTGGTGGACGCGCGGGATGAGGAGGCGGTGCGCGCGCTGCGCCGGCGCAAGCACCGGGAGCAGAAACCGCTGGCGCTGCTGTATCCGGACACCGGCCTGGTCCGGCGCGATTGTGTCGTGGGGCCGTTGGAGGAGCGCCTGCTGGAATCGCCGGAGGCGCCGATTGTGCTGCTCGAACGGCGGCCCGGGACCGGCGCCATCGCGCCTTCGGTGGCGCCGGGAAATCCGCGCCTTGGCGCCATGCTGCCCTGCTCGCCGCTCCACCATCTCCTCCTGCGCGGGCTGGGATTCCCGGTCGTGGCGACCAGCGGCAACCTGTCCGACGAACCGCTCTGCACCGATCCGCGGGAGGCGCTGAACCGGCTTTGCGGCGTCGCGGACTGGTTCCTGGTCCATGACCGGCCGATTGTCCGGCCCATCGACGATTCCGTCGCGCGGGTGTTGCTGGGCCGGGAGCAACTGCTGCGCCGCGCGCGCGGCTACGCGCCCTTGCCGGTTCCCGTGCGCGACTTCCTGCCGCCGGTGCTCGGCGTCGGGGCGCATTTCAAGAATACCGTGGCGCTCGGCGCCGGGCGGAGCGTGTTCCTCAGCCAGCACCTGGGGGATCTTTCGACGCCCGCGGCCCACGCCGCGTTCGTCCAGGCGGCGGCGGACCTTCCGCGCCTCTACGGCGTCGAACCGGGTTTGCTCGCCCACGACATGCATCCGGACTACCTTTCGACGCGGTTCGCGGAAGAGTCCGGGTTGCCGGTCGTGGCGGTCCAGCATCACCATGCCCATGTCCTTGCCTGCCTTGCCGACAACGGCCTTGAGCCCCCGGCCCTGGGCGTGGCGTGGGACGGTACGGGCATGGGATTGGACGGCACGATCTGGGGCGGCGAATTTCTGGCGGCCGACGAGGATTCGTTCACGCGCGTGGCGCATTTGCATCCGTTCCGGCTTCCGGGCGGCGAGGCGGCGATCCGGCAGCCGCGGCGTTGCGCGTTCGGAGCGTTGCATGAGGCCGCGCCCGGGAAACTGTTCGCCGACCCCGCCGCGCCGCCGCTTTGCCATTTCCGCGCCGCCGAGATTCGGACGCTCCGGCGGATGCTCGAGACCGGAACCAACGCGCCACGTACGACGAGCGCGGGCCGGTTGTTCGACGCGGCGGCCTCGCTTGCGGGGCTCCGCCAGGTGGCGGATTTCGAGGGCCAGGCGGCGATGGACCTGGAGTTTGCCATCGACGCTGAGATCGCCGGGGCCTACCCGTTCGCCGTGGGCGGGCGGGCCCCGTGGGTTGTGGACTGGCGTCCGGCGCTGGCGGCGATGCTTGACGACGCGCGGGCCGGCCGGCCGGCCGGCGTCCTCGCGGCGATGTTCCACAACACGCTTGCGGCGATGGTTCTGGCCGTCGCCCGCCTCGCGGGCCGGCGGCGGGTGGTTCTGACCGGGGGGTGCTTTCAGAACCGGCGGCTGACCGAGCTTTGCGTCCGGCGCCTTGAAGAGGCCGGGTTCCATCCCGCGTGGCACCAGCGCGTGCCGCCCAACGACGGCGCGATTGCGCTTGGCCAGGTCCTCGCCGCCGCCCGGACCCGCCGCGCGGCGCCTTAGCATCCTTTTCCTTACGGGTCAGTAGGTGAGCAGCAGCCGGTCGCTGACCACATCGTCTTCCAGAGTCTCCCCTCCCCGCTGGAAGCGGCGGAGCATGGAGCGCCCGCAGTTGACGAAAATCTCCTCCTCGAAGACGCCGTCTGGAATTTCCAAGTTACAGACCTTGCCGCCGGACTTCTTCGTTCCGTCGATGCTAAGCGCGACCCGCACCCCGCGATTCTTTGCCGCGCCAATCTCCTCGAACAGCCGCTTGAGGGAGAAATTCTGGCCCCCGTAAAGAATGGATTGGCTGTCGGAATAGGGCGGATCACAGTAAATGAGGTCCCCCTCCCTGGCATCGTGGAAGTTCTCCGCGAAGTCACAGCAGCGGAAATCCGCGCCATTCGTCCGCCGCCGCCAGATTTCCACCCGCTCCGCGAATGAAGCCGGCGAAATGGGCGAGTGGATGCCACAGGGCGTGCTCATATACCCGTCGGCCTTCCTGAAACGGACCACTCCGCCGTAGCAACTGCGGCACAAGAAAAGGAGATCTGCCCCGTTGGGCGACGCGTTGTAGGAATCCCGGATGGCATTGTAACCCTCTGGCGCACCCCGTTGATGGAACCTATCATATCGTTCACGATACCATGAGATCAGCTTTTTCGGGTCGTCGTGGAGCGCTTTCCAGATTTCAATCAACGGGCGGAACACATCCGTTGCCACTGCCTTGGGGGGCTGAAGCGCTCCCAGCACGGCCCCGCTTCCGACGAACGGCTCCCGATAGACCCGGATGTCCTTGGGGAAAAACGAGGCGATCTCATGGGCGAACCGCTGCTTGTTCCCGATCCACTTCAGAAGCTGTGTCTTGAACGGGCGAACAGTTTGGAAAACGGTGCCGTAGAACATGTCCAAAGTGTCTTCCCGAACTCGCATGCCGGTGAAAATATCCCGATTTGGGTTTTTTTGTCAAATGATTCTACAACGCCAGCCGTGATTCGCGACCCGCACAGTGAAGAGGAGAAGGCGTTCCGTCGCTTTCTCCGGGAGAGCAGGAAGGCGCTCGAACTCACGCAGGCGGACCTTGCGTGCCGTCTGGGTGTCCCGCAGTCCTTTGTGAGCAAGTATGAATCGGGGGAACGGCTGCTCACCTTCATCGAGACGCTGACCATCCTTGCCGAACTCGGCGTCTCCATCGACGAGGCCACCTCCCACATCCCCGCACCGGGCAATGCAACCAAATCCTGAGTTTCTCGGCCTGCCCAAATCGTTCTGGGCCGCCGTCAAAAGCGTGGGCCAGCATTGCGGCTATACCACCCGGAACGAAGGCACCGTCAAGGTTCCGACGCCGGAACAAATCCGCGAGGCATTCGGCAGCCTTGGACTCGATCCAGAGGCACTCCTTGCCGACCTTGACGGGAGACCGTTGTTGGACCGCCTCTCCGGCTATTTCCTCTACCGGGCCGATTTACTCAACCGCGTGGTGGAGCCCCTGTTAATGAGTGCCGGTCAGGCGAAGAAGGAGTTCCACAGGCTGAAGAACCGCCTCAGGCCAAAGTGCCCGCTTCCGATGAACAAGCAGAAAGGCAAGATGAAAGCTCCCGCCTACCTCACCGGCATGGTCAACATGCTGATCGAAGCCAATTGCGAGGGATGGCCCGTTGACTACGACCCGCGGCAATTGACAACCGTCATCAGGAACGGCGTGCCGCTCCGCACTCTTTCCCGCCGGGTTGACGGCGCATTCCCCTCGCCCATTAACCCGACCGCGATCTGGGAAATCAAGGAATACTACCACACAACTACCTTTGGCAGCCGCGTTGCCGACGGAGTTTATGAAACCCTTCTGGACGGGATGGAACTCGAGGAGCTTGACTCCACCGAGGGTGTCAACATCCGCCACTTCCTCTTTCTGGATGCCCGCTACACTTGGTGGGATTGCGGCAAGAGCTACCTCTGCCGGATCGTCGATATGGTGCAGATGGGTTATGTGGACGAGGTCATTGTCGGCCGCGAAGTCATTACCCGCCTTCCCGTCCTGGTGCGGGAATGGCTTCCTGACCAGACAGTGGGGTAAGCGGCGCCGCGCGGCGATGGATTTGGGCGGGTTGCAAGGCGCGAGGAGGGCGCATCCCCGAGGTGGCCTGTATTGGGTGGCCAACGCGGCGGATCGCCCAAAGCCGCGCCGCCCTTCGGGTCGTGGTTCTTTTGGCCTGGGGCTCCGTTGCCCGTCGGCGACAGATCGCCATGGAAGGGCTTCCACCTCGCGCCTTGGCAAGGGCCAGAATCCCTCCCGAATTCTGTCCCCTTGCGCGAGGACCGGGATACAGGCCTACAAGCCCGGCGCCTCCGCATTTTGTGGCGGACGCGGGGGCGGAGTGGTAGGGTATCTGCCCGCGACGACGCCGCGAGGAAGGCGGAGCGCGGCGCCCGAACCTTGAAAAACGACGATGTGCCTGGCTATCCCCGGAAAAATTCTTGAGATTCAGAAGGACGCGGACGGCGTCGTGATGGGCCGGACGAACTTCGGAGGGATCGTGAAACAGGTCTGCCTGGAGTACACCCCCGACGCCGCCGTGGGCGATTACGTGCTTGTCCATGTCGGGTTCGCGTTGGGGAAAGTGGACGCCGAGGAAGCCGAGAAGACCTACGAGCTGCTGCGGGCCATGGGCCAACTCGGCGAGCTGGACGCGCCGCAACCGGGGGCCGCGCCCGCCTCATGAGATACGTGGACGAATACCGCAGCGGCGATCTTGCCGAGAAGCTCGCCGCCAAAATCCGCGGGATCGCCACCCGCCCCTGGGTGCTGATGGAAGTGTGCGGCGGCCAGACCCACGCCATCGTGAAGTACGGCATCGACGATCTCCTGCCCGCGCACATCGATCTGGTCCACGGGCCTGGATGCCCGGTTTGCGTCACGCCGCTGGAGATGATCGACAAAGCCCACGCCATCGCCCGGACGCCGGACGTGATTTTTTGTTCCTTTGGCGACATGCTCCGTGTTCCCGGATCGGACGGGGACCTGCTCGCCTGGAAAGCGCGGGGCGCGGACGTGCGCGTGGTCTATTCCCCCATCGACTGCCTGAAGATCGCCCGCGCCAATCCCGGCAGGCGGGTGGTGTTTTTCGCCATCGGATTCGAGACCACCGCGCCGGCCAACGCGATGGCCGTGTGGCAGGCGAAAATGCGGGGCCTCCCCAATTTTTCGATGCTTGTGTCGCACGTCCTTGTGCCGCCGGCGATCGAGGCGATCCTCCAGTCGCCGTCCAACCGGGTCCAGGCGTTCCTCGGGCCCGGCCACGTCTGCGCCGTCGTGGGCTGCCGCGAATACGAAACGCTCAGCGCCCGTTTCCGCGTGCCCATCGTCGTCACCGGATTCGAGCCCCTCGACCTGCTGCAAGGCGTGTGGATGGCGGTCCGCCAGCTTGAGGAAGGCCGAGCCTGCCTCGAGAACCAGTACCCGCGCGTGGTCACCCGGGACGGGAACCGCGCCGCCCAAGATATCGTCCACCGGGTCTTCGAGGTTTGCGGCCGCAAATGGCGCGGCGTGGGCGCCATCCCGGACAGCGGTTTGAAACTGCGCGGCGAATTCGCGGCCTTTGACGCGGAACGGATTTTTGGAGTGGGCGAGATCGCCACCCAGGAATCGCCGGAGTGCCTAAGCGGGCTGGTCTTGCGGGGCGCCAAAAAGCCGTGCGACTGCCCCGCCTTTGGGACGGCCTGCACACCCGAGCATCCGCTGGGCGCCACCATGGTTTCCGCCGAGGGCGCTTGTGCCGCGTACTTTGCCCATGGCCGCCATCTGCGGCCGGCCCGGCCCGCGCGGGAGGCCGCCCATGCCGCCTGACGCGGCCTCCGGCGCCGGGGGAGCGGCCGCCGCGTTCGGGCTGTGCCCGGTTCCGGCGACGAACCACGCGCGGATCGTGCTTGCCCACGGTAGCGGCGGCCTGCTGACCCAGCGCCTCATCGAAGAGACGATCCTGCCCGCCTTCCGCAATCCCCTCCTTGAGCCGCTCCACGACGGCGCGGTATGCGCCCTGGAGGGCGCGCGCCTGGCGTTCAGCACGGACTCATTCGTCGTGAGCCCCATCTTTTTCCCCGGGGGCGACATTGGCAGCCTGGCCGTCCACGGCACCGTGAACGACCTCGCCATGTGCGGCGCCGAACCGTTGTATCTGTCCGCCGCTTTCATCCTTGAGGAAGGCCTCGCCATGGAAGACTTCCGGCGGGTCCTGCGCTCCATGGCGGACGCGGCCGCCGCGGCCGGGGTGAAGCTGGTGACCGGTGACACCAAGGTTGTGGACCGCGGCAAGGGGGACCAGATGTTCATCACCACCGCCGGCATTGGGCGGGTCCGCGGGACCGCCCACATCGATCCCCGCCGGGCCGTCCCCGGCGACAAGGTCATCGTCAGCGGCCCCATCGCCGTCCACGGCATCGCCATCATGTCGGTCCGGGAGGGTCTGGAGTTCGAGACCGTGATCGAAAGCGACACCGCGCCGTTGCACGGCCTCGCCGCCGCGCTGCTGGACGCCGTCCCGGACGTGCGCGTGCTCCGCGACCCGACGCGCGGCGGACTGGCCGGCGCCCTGGCCGAAATCGCGCGGCAGTCCGGCGCCGGCATCCGTTTGGACGAGGCGGCCATCCCGGTGGGCGAGGAAGTCAAGGCCGCCTGCGAACTCCTGGGCCTCGACCCCCTGTACGTCGCCAACGAAGGCAAATTGGTCGCCATCGTGCCGGCGGAGGCCGCGGACGCCGCGGTTGCCGCATTGCGGGCGCATCCCCTCGGACGCGGGGCGGCGGCCATCGGGGAAGCCGTGTCCGAACCGGCGGGCGTCCTCACCATGCGCACGCGTGTTGGCGGCATGCGCATTGTGCCGATGCTCGCGGGCGAACAGTTGCCGCGCATCTGCTGAACCCGCGCGGCGCGCCCGGTTCCTTCCGAAGGATTGCGGGACGGGCCTGCCGCGTCGTTGGGCTGGTTGGGAACGGTTCCTGATTCGGGCGACTTGGCTATATCCCTTCACCACTTTCTCCTTGAACTTCGGGGATGTTCCGGGCTTGCTGGGAGGTTCATGAGCCTTCACGCGTCCGCCCCGGCCCGGGGCGTTTCGATCCTGATTCCCGCCTTCAACGAAGAGGAAAGCCTCGCCACCACGGTGGAAGCCGTGGGCCGCCACGTGCCCGCGGGCTGGGAATCGGAGATCATCGTGATCAACGACGGATCGCGGGACCGCACCTCCGAGATCGCGCGGGCGCTGCCGGTGCGGCTGATCGAGCATGAGACCAACCTGGGCTACGGCGCGTCGCTCAAGGACGGCATCCGGGAGAGCCGCCACGGGTGGATTCTGATCGCAGACGCGGACGGCACCTATCCGCTGGAGGACATTCCCCGGCTGCTGGCCGAAGCGGAAACGCACGACATGGTGGTCGCGGCGCGGACGGGCAAGGAAGTGCATGTGCCGCTGTTGCGCCGTCCCGGGAAATGGATCATCACGCGCCTGGCGGAGTATCTGAGCGGGCGGAAGATTCCGGATTTGAACTCCGGGTTCCGGGTGTTCCGCAAGGACGTGGCGATGCGGTTCCACGAGCTTTATCCGGACGGATTTTCGTTCACGACAACGATCACGCTGGCGATGCTGACGAACCGGTACCGCGTGAAGTTTGTCTCGACCAACTACCACAAGCGCGTCGGGAAGTCGTCGATCCATCCGGTCCGGGACTTCACCAACTTCACGATCCTGATCGTGCGGATTTGCGCGTATTTCAAGCCCTTGAACGTCTTTGTGCCGCCGGCGATGCTGATGATCGTGTTCGGGCTCGCCAAAGGCGCCTTGGACTACGCCGGGCAGGGCAAACTCGGCCTGCTCGCCATCGCGGCGGCGTTGACGGGCGTGCAGACGCTGTTCATGGGGCTGCTGGCGGACTTGATCGACCGAAGAATGAAGCTGTGAAACCCACGCGCGCATTGGCCATCGCGGCGCCGGTGCTTCTGGGCTGGCTGGCCCACGCCGCGCTCCACCTGGCGAAGCTTTCGGACAGCTATCAGGACGACATGCGCCAGCATGTCCTCGGGCTCAACCCCACGCCGGACCTTTTCGGCGCCTATTTCGCCGCGTCCACACCCGCCGGCATGCGCGGCGTGCACGCGCTGACGTCGTGGGCGCTGTCCCCGCTCGCGTGGGCGCGCTGGGCGCAGCCGCTGCTCGCGGCCTCCGTGCTGGCGTGGGCGGCGTGGCGCGCGGGGCGCGCCTTGTTTGCGCACAGGGGGGAACCGGGGGCGCGCGACGCCGCCCTGGTTATGGTTTGGGCGTCGCAGGCTCTGGCCTGGGCGGGGGACGACCTGGTGAGCGGGACGCCGCGGAGCTGGGCTCTGGCCTTCACGGTCCTTGCGGTGGACGCCGCGGGGCGGCGGTCGTTGGCGCAGCTGGCGGCTGCGGCGTTCGCCTTTGCCCTGTTCTATCCGCCCCTGGCGCTTGGGACCTTTGCGGTGCTGGCGCTCATGGCGGGAGCGCGGTGCCTGGGCGGTTCCGTGCGGGAGGCGGCGAAGGCGGCGGGGGTGGCGGCGGTTGCGTTGGCGGTGCTCGGGGCTCTCGCGTGGGTCCAGGCAATGCCGATGGAACCGTTCGGGCCACGGATCACGCGGGAGGCGGCGGCGGGAATGCGCGAATTCGGGCTTGGGGGACGTGCCCAGTATTTCAGGTCCGATGCCATGGAATTCTGGATCAAAGGCGAACGCAGCGGCGTGGTCCGGCCGGACAACGAGATTGCCTGGATCGTGATCGCCGCCGCCCTGGCCGCGGCGGTCCTGTGGCGGCCCTCCGCCCTGCGCGGGCTTTGGGCGCGCCCAGCGTGGAGGGGCGCGGCGCTCTACGGAGTGGCGGGTGTGGCGCTGTTTTTTGCGGCGCACGCTTTGTGGCTGAAGCTGTTCCATCCCAACCGGCACGTCCTGTTTTTGGTGCCTGTGGCCGCGGCGGCGGCCCTTGCGGCGTGGGCGGGGGCGGGTGGCTGGCGCGCGGCGGTGCTCGCGGGCACGCTGCTTTTCGGGTCGGCGCGATACGCGGGGCGCGACGGCTACCGGCCGGGCGCGGAGACGGTGGCGGTGGCCCGGCAACTGGAAGGCGCGGTGGCGGCCGTGGTGGCCGCGCACCCGGCCAGTGAGGCCGCTTCGGCGCTGCCGCTGCTGGCCGGGGTGCCGGTGGTTTCGTCGCAGGAACTGACGCTTCCGTATCACACGGGATTCTATCGCGCGGCCCTGGAGCGCATGAACGACACGCTGGCGGCGTGGGCGGCGGTGGACCCGGCGGTGCTCGAAGCGTTCGTGGCGCGGCACCGGGTCACGCACTTTCTGCTGGAACCAGATTCGTGGCCGCCGCTGGTGCTGCTTCCCAGCGGCAAAGCGCGTTTTGACCGGGATGCGGCGGCGCACCAGCGCCTGAAACTGCCGTGGCGGCGGACGTACCTCGGCTTGCTGGGCCATCACAAGCATCCGATCCTCCAACAATTGGCGCACGAGTGGAAGGTTGAGGCGCCGCGTGTGGCGCCCGCCGCGGAGGTGCTCGCGTACGCGCGCTCGGACCGCTGGCGCCGTCCGGAGTAACCCGGCGTGCCGCCGTCCTGTTACCGGGGATCGGAGCGTCCCAGCCGGGATTTGGCCATGGCGAGATAGCTTTTGGTCTGGGCGTCGTTGGGCATGAGCCGCTGGGCGGTTTCGAGGGTTTCGGCGGCTTCGGCGTAGCGCCCGGTGAGATAGAGCAGGATGCCGAGAGTGGACCGGGAGAACCCGTCCTGGGGCGCGAGTTCACCGGCGTGGCGCAAAGCTTTCTCCGCATCGTCGTAGCGGCCTTGGGACAGTCGGACGACGCCAAGGTTGGAGAGTCCGTACACGTTGTTGGGGAAATCGCGCAGGATTTGTTCGTAACGGTTGGCCGCCTCGTCGAGCTGGCCTTTCTCGAAATACGACTCGGCCTCGCGGGCGATGGCGGCGGCGGCCGGGGGCACGCGGGTATTGGCCGGGGTGCGGCTGGCTTCGGCGACGGGAGGCGGTTCGGCGGGCGGGCCGAATCCGAGCATGCCCCTTTCGGCGTCGGTGAGCTCGAACTTGGAGGAGGCGAGGAGATTGATCTGGGTGACGAGGGTCTCGGACTTGATCTGGAGCCGGTTGAGTTCGGCGAGGACCTCGCGGCGGACCTGGTCGCGGCGGGACTCTTCGGCGGTCTGCCTCGCGAGGAGTTCCCGGAGCGCGCGGTTGTCCGCAGGGGTTGGCCCCTTGCCGGAGGCCTGGGCGTTCTTGAGGCGGTCCCGCAATTCGGCGGTTCCCTTGGCGAGGGTTTCGTTCTCCTGGCGCACCGTGAGGAGTTGCTGCTTGGCGGCATCGACCTCGCGCCGCAGGGTGGCGAACGCCGCGGCGGCGTCGGAATTGCGAAGCGCGCCGACCTGGGTTTCCAGCTTGCCGAGCTTGTCGCGCAACTGGGCGTTTTCCTGCTGCAACGCGTCCGCATCGACATTCTGGATGCGCGTCTTTTCGTTGGTGATGTCCTCCTCGATGACCTTGAGCTTCTGAATCAGGGAGTCCCGTTCCGCGGAGGCCTCGGTGAGTTCCTTCTGCGCGTTGGCCAGCGCCTCCTTGGTCGCGGCGAGTTCCTCCGCGACAACCCGGAGCTTTTCGCGCGTCCCGCCGGAGCCGTCGGAGACCGCCCCGGGGGCGTCCGCGCCGGGCAAGGGCGCGGGAAAGACCGGCGCGGGGGCGGTCCGCGGCGGCGGTTCGGGGGCCGGAGAGGACCCGGGAGCGGCGGGGGTTGGCGTGCTGAGGGGCGGCGGACGGAGCGGACCGGAGGGCGGGCGCGGGGCGGCGGAGGCGGGATCAAACCCGAGCTCGCGTGCGGCGTCGCCCAGGCGGCGGCGGTCCTCCTCGGCGCGCGGTTTGAGGGCGGCGATCTTTTCGTCGCAGTACCGCTCGCGGAACTGGATCATCGACGCCTTCCAATCGGGCCACCGGCTCCGGATGTCCTTGAGGAGGGCGCGGGCGGCTTCGAACCGTTCGAGGGCGGTGATGGGGTCGCCGCCTTGTTCGGCCTCCTCGCCTTCGCGGGCACGGAACAGGAACTCGAAGTAGACGTCCTCGGCGGTTTCCGGCGCGGGCGCCGGATCGGCCTGGGGGAGGGGATCGGCGGGGGCGGCCGGGGGACCGCTGGTATCGTCGAGCACGGGTTGGGCGGATGCGGCGGCGGCCAACAGGAGCAGGGCGGCCCCGGCGCGCGTCATGGGTGGCCTCCGGAGGGCTGGGCGGCGCTGAGCACGTTGAAGCTCCACGAGGCGGAGCGGGTTCTGCCGGAGGCGGCCTCGACGCCGCGGATGTGGACGCGGTACTTTCCGGGTTGGAGCGGCTCGGCGGATTCGATGACGGCGAGTTGCGAAGCGGGATCGATCCGGGTATGGACAGGCCGGGCGGGTTCGAGGGAGGCCGTGACGGTGGCCGGGTCGATGCCGGCAGCGGGGTGGAGGCGAGCTTCTAGGCGCTGGAGCGGCGCGGCGACCGAATCCAGATCGGCCGGCACTGTGAGGGAGAGGACCGGCTTGAAGGGAACGAGATACGAGGCGAACTTGTCCTCGTTGGCGCCGCTGATGACGTAGCGTCCGATGGCGTGGATCGATGTGGCGCGGTGGATGGGCGCGCCGGCCACGGTGAAAAGGGCTTCGTATCCGGCGGCCAGGGCGCGCTGCCGGACGGTTTCATTCCACTCGCCATAGCTGTAGGCCAGGGCGTTGACGCGGGCGCCGAGATTTGCCTCCAGGATTTTTCGGGAACCGGCGAGCTCCTCGTCGAGCCACGCCAGGTATTGCGCTTCGGATTTGCCGCCCCGTTTGGGGAGGACCGGATGCGATTTCGTGTGGCTTTGCACGTCGCACCCGGCGGCCCGCATCTCGCGCAACTGCGCCCACGTGACGGCCCCGGCGCCGGACTGGATGAAGTCTGTGTAGCAAAAAAACGTCCAGGGATAGCCGTATTCGCGCAGGACGGGAAAGGCGCGCAGGTACACGGAGCGGTACCCGTCGTCGATGGTGATGACGGCGGACTTGGGGGGAAGGTTGGTGCGCCCCTGGAGGAAGGCGATCAGCGACTGGAGCGGCACGACGGTCCATCCATTGTCCCGGAGCCATTGCATCTGGCCGCGGAACCGTTCGGTGCGGATGGAGTATTCGTTGGGGACCGGGCTGTCGAACTGGTGGTAGCCCAGGACGATGACGGTGGCGGGATTGGCCTCACAAGCGGTGACCGCGCCGGTGGCGGGGCGGGCGGGCGTGGGCGTGGCGGCGGGGGGAGGATTGCGGAGGGCGTCCAGGCCGCGGCGGGCTTCGGCATGGGCCGGATCGAGGGCGAGGACCTGTTCCCATTCGCGGATCGCGTCGGCGGTCCGTCCCAGGCATCGGTAGGCGAGGGCAAGGTAGTGCCGGGTCCGGAGGTCCCGGACGTCGAGGCTTGCGGCGCGTTCGAGGACGGGAACGGCGTCGGTGTACCGGGCGCGGACGCAGAGGAGGATGCCGAGATTGGCGGCGGCGAAAGGCTCGGCGGGATTGATGCCGACCGCGCGGCGCAAGTCGGCTTCGGCGTCGTCGAGGCGCCCGAGCTGGAACCGGACGACACCGAGGTTGGAGAGGAGATAGGCGTTGGTGGGGTGAAGGCTGAGGAGTTGGGCGTAGCGGACTTCGGCGTCGGCGGAGCGGCCCTGGGCAAAGAGCGAGTTGGCTTCGCGCACGAGCGCGGCGAGATCGGCGGGCACGGGCGGGACGCCGTTCGGTTCCACGGCGCCAGCCGGTCCGGCCAAGGCCGCGGCCAGGACGACGGCGAGCCAGGCGGCGGCTGCGCCGGCGCGCGGCCAACGAATATCCATGCCACCAGCATCCCGCAAGGAAGCCCCCGCGTCAAGGTTGGGGAACGCCGCGGCGCCCCAGTCCTGGCGGTCCCGGGAGCGGCCCCGCAAAGAGGTTGTGATTGCCACCGGGGGGATCGCCAGGAGGCGGGCGGCGGCGGGCAGGGTCACGCCTCCATGGGAAAGGCCTCTTCGACGGCCTCAAGGATGGCGTGGAGGATGAAGCCGTGGATTTCCTGGATGCGCCCGGTATTCTGGCTGGGCACAATGATGGCGAGGTCCGCGAGCGGCGCGCCTTTGCCGCCGGTCTTGCCGGAGAGGAGGACGGTGCGGACGCCGTGGGCGCGGGCGGCGGCGAGGGCGCGCAGGATGTTGGGGGAATCGCCGCTGGTGCTGAACCCGAGGAACAGGTCGCCCGCGCGCCCGAGGGCGGCGATTTGGCGGCTGAAGATTTCGTCGTAGCCGAAGTCGTTGGCGATGCAGGTGAGCGCGGTCACGTCGGCGGCGAGGCAGACGCCGGGGAGCGGGCGGCGATTGGAGCGGTAGCGGCCGGTGAGTTCTTCGACGAGATGCAGGGCGTCGGCGGCGCTGCCGCCGTTGCCGGCGGTGAAGAGGGTCCGCCCGGCGCGGAGGGTGTCCACGGCGAGGGCGGCGGCCTTCTCGATGGCGGGCACCAGGGCCTCGCAGCCGCGGAGAACGGCGGCGGCTTCGCGGAGCTGGTCCAACACGGTTGCTTTCATGGGGCCGGGACTGTAGGGTGCCGGGGTTGCGTCTGTCATGAGAATTCTTACGCGCTACCTGTTTACGCAGACCTTGATCCCCTTGATCGGGAGCCTGTTCGCGTTCCTGTTCCTTTGGATCATTTACGACATGTTCGACAACTTCAGCGATTTCATCGAGGCCCAGGCGCCGGCGTCGCTGGTGGCGCAGTTTTACTTCCAGCAGATTCCGCGGGCGATTGCGGTTGGGCTGCCGGTGGCGATGCTGCTGGCGGCGTTGTGGACGTTGATTGGGTTGTCGCGGGCGAGCGAGCTGGTGGCGATGCAGGCGTGCGGGGTGGGCATTTTCCAGATCGGGACGCCGCTGCTGGTGATCGCCGTGCTGGCCAGCGGGGCGCTGGCATGGCTCAACTGGGAGTGGAACCCCCAGGCGGTGCGCAACCGGGAAATCATCATGAACAAGTTCAAGTCGATGCGCGAGATCGCGGCGACCAAGCGGGAGCAGCGCAACCGGCTGCAAAAGGTCCACCGGGAGGCGCTGGTGTACCGCAGCAAGGACACCCGGCGCGTCTGGTTCATCCACAAGGCCGACATCGAAAGCTGGAGCCTGTTCAACGTCGAGATCGTGCAGCTCAACGAAGAGGGCAACGACGTCTGGAAATACTACGTGGAAATGATGAAGTGGGACGGGGCCTCCTGGCGCCTGACCCAGGCGCTCAAGGTCGAGTACGACGACCGCGGCGACGCCATCAAGAAAACCCCCTTCGACCACCTTCGCGACCCCAGTCTCAAGGAGAGTTTCGGGCAGGTCACCAGCACCATGCGCGCGGCGGATGTGCTCAGCGTGCCCGAATTGCGGGAACACCTGAAGAACAACCGCGATCTCGGGGCCGCCCGGACCGCGCCGTTCCACACGTACTATTACTACCGGCTCACCATCGGGCTGAGCTGCCTGGCCACCACCCTCATGGCCCTGCCCTTCGCGATCACCGCCTCCCGCCGCGAAGTATTCACCGGGTTCGGCAAGGCCGTGCTCATGTATTTCGCGTTTCTCACCGTCGTCCACCTGTTCCTGGCGCTGGGCAAGGGCAACCGCATTCCCCCGCTCCTTGCCGGTTCGCTCCCTGTGATTTTGTTCGTGGCCGCTGGAAGCCTGCTGTTCGCCTTCAAGTGCAACCGCGTGGAGTCAATCTCCTGGGACGCCTTCCGCGAATGGCGCCACCGCCGCCGCTTGCGCGCCGAAGGCGCCGCCGTGCGGCCTTGGACGGGCGGGCAGGCCTGATGGTAACCGGTCTTCTCCGCCGCCTGCGCAACCGGGGCGGGGATTTCCAGTTCCTCGATCCCGGCCCCTTGTCCGACGGGGAACTCTGGCTTGAACTGGCGGAGCGCTACCCGGGCGACCGCGCGCGCGGCTGCGTGCCGGCCTACGTCTTCCGGATGCGCCTGGCCGGGCGCGGGGACGCCGCCGGGCGGCTGGTGTTGCGGATTGGGGACGGCCCGAACCTCACCCACTACGCGGGCCATGTCGGGTACGGGGTCGAACCGCCGTTCCGCGGGCGCCGCCTCGCCGCGCGCGCGGTGGTCCTGGCGCTTCCCCTGGCGCTGCGCCACGGGGTCAACCCCCTCTGGATCACCTGCAACCCGGACAACGCCGCTTCCCGGCGGACATGCGAGCTGGCGGGCGGCATTTTCGTCGAAATCGTGGATGTGCCCCCGGACCACGAGCTTCACAAGGCCGGCGAACCGCGCAAGTGCCGTTACCGGTTCGACCTTGCCAGCGCCTGACGGGCCTCCGCCGTCTCGATGCAAGATCCCGCGAGCGCAACGATCACCAACACCCTGCATCGTCTCCGGGCAACGCCACACTCGTTCGCTCCATGGGCATCGCCGCACAAACCCGCCGTGCGGGACGCCCGCGCCATCGCGCAGGCCTGGCGCGCAATTTCGCTCAACCCGCGTGGACGATGGCGGCCAAGCCTTGTTTGGGGGCCGACGTCCCATGGCCGCCGCCGCGGGGGAGCCCGGCGGACCGGCCACGTCTGGGAAGCCGGTCCCGGTGAATGCCGATCAAGTGGCCCATCAACGCCACAAGCAGCAGGCGCGCCTCCTCGGCATACACCAGCATCATGGCCCTCGAAGAAGTGTGCCCCTTGTTGCTCAACGCGCTGCCATGAATCTCCAGCACATCGGAAGGCCCTGCGCGAATCGCGCCCAGGTTCCTGGCCATCACCGACAAACGGGCGGACAGGCCGGAATGGCCCCGCGCGAGCCGCTCCTCGCACGCGAGGTCCAGGAGCGATTCGTATTCCGCGATCAACGGGGGGAGCGCTTCCCGCGGGCAGCTCAGCAGCACGGTGGTCTCGACGGCGCCGCGCCCCGCCCGCGGGCCAAGCCGGGCCGTGACCTCGCGCAAGGATTCCGCCTCCTTCGCCGAAACCGCGGCGGCGGCCGCGTTGCCCGCGGCGTTGAGGCTGTGGCGTTCCATCGCCGCGATGACGCGCGAGCGCATCTCCCCGGCGTCCAGCGCATCCTTGTCCAAAATGTCCTGAATCCCAAACTGCAGGGCCACATGGGCGTCCTGGGGGGATATGCCGCGCGTGAGCACGATCATCGGGCACGGATTGCGGCGCGGTTCAATCTGATACAGCACATCGAGAATCGCGTTCTCCGGAAGCGCCCATTCCAAAAGGACCAGATCAAACGCCTCCACCGCCAGCCGCTCCATCGCCAGAGCCGCCCGGTCGCACGCGACAGTTGTGACCGCGGAACCGAACGCCTCCCGGATCTTTTCGACGATGGCCAGCGCGTCTTCGGGATAGGGTTCAATCAGCAGTATTTTCATGACCTTCCGCCCGAGAATTCCGGCCTCGCGGAAATCACACCTCCACATTCGGCCAACCCCATGAATAAGCAAATCTTTTCTCCCGAAATCAATTTTTGTCGCATCGTATCGCTTTGTGGGCGGGATGCGCCGAATTGCTGTAATGTTTGCCGCTGCCCGGACGCCGCCGGGCCGCGGGCTCACGAGAGTTCCAACAGCCACCACCGGCGCCCGCCCCCGCGCCCGGGACGCCGCTCAAAGTATATCCGCGCGATCCCGCCCGATTCCAGCCGGCACACAAATCCGTGCCGCGCCAGGTAACGCTCGCCGCTGCCGTGGGTGCAAGACGCTGAGTCGCGCCAGGTCCCGGGAATCTCCCGAATCACCAGCCGCCGGCGCCGCCACTGAAAGGCCAGAGGCAACCCCGGCCCGCCCCGCGCCATCGCGCCCGTGTCAAATGTCCCCGCCTCCGGCTGGATTGGCTGGGACACAAAACGGAGTTTGCGGTCCTGCGTCTCCATCCCGCAAGTCGAGGCCCTATCCGCGCAACTTGCAACTTCGGGCGCCCCACGGGACCCCGTTCTTTCGCGGGCAGGCCCCTGGATCAAGGAACCGCCAGCGCGCCCGCCGCAAAGAGCAGGCCGTTAAGATGGGTCTCCGCGATGGCCGGGACGGTATGCACACCCATGTTGTGCCCGAACTGCGAGTAGAAAACACGGCCCTTGCCCACGTTCTTGGTCCAGAACAGCGCGTAGGCGAAGTCGTCCGCGGTTTCGGGATAGACCTGGACCGCGTTCTCCTTTTCCACGCTCGCCAGCACCCGCGGCGCCTCCTCCTGGCCCGCGGCCTTGACCAACACATAGAGCTCGTCGGCCAGCGTCATGGGCGGCTCGATGTCCACGTTGTACACGTTGCGCCGCGCGCCCACCAGCGACCGGTGCCGCACGGTCATCGGCCCGCCCGGCTTCCCAAACGCGCTGAGAATCGGATGGCCCGGCTCGTGGAGTTTCACGCGGAACGGCGCGCCATGCGCCTTTAACGGATGGCCGTATTTGCCGTTGACGCTGTCCACGTAACCGCCCAGCAGCCGGTGGAACGGCCTGTCCGCCTCCTTCCAATACAGCAGCGCCGTGGCATGCACCGCGAACAGTCCGCCCCCGTTGCGGACATAGTCCGGAAGGTGTTCATGGAACGCCTCGTGCCTGCCCGCCATGGCGATGTTGTTGAGCACGACCGCGTCGAACCCTCGCAACATCTCCGGCGCCATCGCCGCGTCCGAATAGATTTCCTTCAGTTCAAACGCGCCATACCTGGCCGCGGCCTCGCGCAGGAACCCGAGCAGCCCGCCGGCCGCCGGCGTGTGCAGCGCCCCCATCGTGCCCTGGGTGAGCACCAGCAACCGCAGCTTCCCGGCCGGCGCCGCCCCAAGCTTCTCCGGCAGCGCCTTCCGCATGCCCTCCTGCATCGCCAGGATGAACGCCTTGTCCGCATCCGGCCCGTCCGCCGGCGCGAAGGCCGGGTCCAGGAAGGGCCGCATCAGCTCCTCCATCTTGCCGTCAAACTGCGCGCGCCCCGGCGCGGCCGCCGCCCGCGCGGCGCCCCACGCGGCGGCCCGCGCCCCGCGCCACGGCACGGGACGGAATGCGGAGACTCGGAGGTTGCGGGGGTGTTTCATGGGCGTGCCTTTGGGTTGGTTGTGGTTGGGGCGGCTATATTCCCCGGACGGATGCCGTTCTCAAGTCACTCATGGCGCCCGCCCGCTTTTCACGACGCGCGAACATACTAGCGCGTTCTAGATGCGCAAGCGGAATCCCGCGGCCTTGGCCCGCCGAGCGGCTCCCTCTTTCGTAGGGCGCGCGTTCCGGCCCGCGCCCGGGGGGCCCGGCGGGTTCCGGGACGTGTTGACGCGCGGGGGAGCGCCGCCTCGCGCGGCCAGAAACGCCGCCTTGAGTTCGGCCGCGGCATCGCCCACAGTCAACCCGTCACGCGGCGGGATGCCGCCTCCACCCATGGCCGCCACGAACCGATTCTACAACGGGTTTGACACCGCGTCGCTTCCGGCGCGCGCGACGCGGGATTACCGCTCCCCCTTCCAGATCGACCGGGACCGGATTCTCCATTCCTCCGCCTTCCGGCGCCTGCAGTCCAAGACCCAGGTCTTTCATCCCGGCGAATACGATTTTTACCGCACGCGGCTGACGCACTCGCTGGAGACCGCCCAGATCGGGCGTTCGATCTGCGCCCGTTTGCTCGCGCGCGGGGAGCCGCTTGCGCCGGACTTTTTCATCGACGCTGATCTTGTTGAGGCCGTCTGCCTGGCCCACGACATCGGCCACCCGCCCTATGGCCACGCGGGGGAGCGCACGCTGCACGCGTTGATGCTGCCCCACGGCGGGTTCGAGGGCAACGCGCAGACGCTGCGCGTGTTGACGGAGCTGTTCTTTGCCGGGCCCGGCGCGCGCGGCGGCATGAAACCGACGCGTGCGCTCCTGGACGGTGTCCTCAAGTACAAGGCGCTGTTCGGCGATTTCAAGGAGCCCCAAAGCCACTTCCTGTACGAAGAACAGGCCGCCATCCGCGATTTCGTCATGGGCGCGGGGCCGGGGTCGGACCTCCGCGGGCCGGAGGCGTGGAACGCCTTCCGGTCGGTCGAATGCCGGATCATGGACTGGGCCGATGACACCGCCTATTCGCTGATGGATTTGGTGGACGGCGTGGCGGCGGGATTCATCCACCTCAAGGCCGTGGAAGATTGGGCCGCCGGGCGGGCGCTCTCTCCCGCCGCCGCGTCGCAGGTCGGGGGTTTGCTGGCGGCGATCCGGACGGGAACCGTCGAACGGGTGTTTGCGAGGAAGATCGGCGAGTTCATCGCCGCGGCGCGCCTGGAGGCGGCGGACGGCCCCCTGGCGGCGGAGACGAACCGGCACGCGTTCCGGCTGGCGATTGACGGAGACGTGGAGGCGGAATGCGCGGTGTACAAGGAACTCGCGCTGGACCTGATCTTCCGCAATCCGCGCATCCAGCAGTTGGAGTTCAAGGCGCGCGCGATCCTCCAGACCCTGTTTGGCGCGTTCCTGGACAACTACGCCGGCGGGAAACCGCGCATGCGCCTGCTGCCGGAGCCGAGTGAACGGATGGTGCTGGAGGAGACGACCGAGCGCGGGCGCGCGCGGGCCGTGTGCGATTACCTTGCGGGAATGACCGACGGGTTTGCGGCGCGCACCTACCGCCGCCTGTGCGACCCCGGATACGGGTCCATCTTCGACTTGTCCTGACCGCCGCGCCGCCAGTCCCGTGGTGGCACAGCCCCGCCGGAGGGATGCGCGGAGCAGGGCTACTCTTCGCCCAGCCGGTAGAAGCGGGCGTGGAACATGGATTTTTCGTCTTCGATCGGCAACTCGACCGCGTTGGCGCCGCCGGACAAACCCGTGGCGAAGTTGGTCCAGGAACGGAGATTCGTGCTTGCCTCAATCCGATAGGTCCGGAACGGCAGGCCCCAGAACCGCAGGGTGAGGTCGTGAGGCGCACCGGGTTCCACCGCCATCGCCATCGGGCGCCCCGGCAGCGCCTGAACGGCCGAGTCCAGCGCGATTGCGGGGCCAATGGCTCCGCCGCCGCCCTGGGGGTGGCCGGACTGTTTCAAATGCGCCCGCATTTCCGCCGGGGTAAACGTGGTCCGCAACACGGTGCGCGCGTAGGACTGCAGCAGCACCACCGCGCCAGCCACCGAGGCCGAGGCGGCGCTGGTTCCCGAAAAGGAGCTGGCGTAATATTGGTTGGTGTCGTTTCCGTACTTGGCGAGGGTGCCGTATCCCGCGGTCGCAACGCCCGTCCCCCAAGCCTGGACATCGACGCGCGTCCCGTAGTTGCTGCTGCTCCGCCGGGCGTGCTTCGTGGTGTCGGTGCCCGCGCCCACCAGGATCGCGCCGCTGTCCCCGCGCGCCATGTAGGACGCGTAGGCCGCGCCATCCAGGTCGTGGCCCCCGTTGCCGGCCGCGGCCACCACGATGATCCCGGCGTCCGTGGCGGTTCTCACCAGGTTCCAAACCCCGGAATCGTACTCCGCCGGAGCGTAGTTGTTGTCTGACGGCAGCGGGCCGGTCGCCTGCATTTCGAGCAGGATGACGTCGCCTTCGCGGGAACCGGCGATGGCGTCCTCGATGGCGCGCGGGCGGTTCCAGCCCAGTGTCGTCCATTCCGAGTGGAACCGGACTTCGCATCCGGGCGCTATACCGGAAACGCCGTAGCCGTTTGCCCCGGCGGCGAGGATGCCCATGACCGCCGTGCCGTGCTCGTCCCAGTTGTTCGAGTACACGCCAGCGTTGATCGGGGCGCGCGAGGCGTTCGTGATCGCTGAGCCCACAAGGTCCTCGTGGCCGGGATTGAAGCCGTATTCGCAGTCCGCCAACCGGACGCCCGCCCCGGTGATCCCGAGGCCCAGCACGTAGTCCACGCCGTATCCCGGGTCCCCGCCCCGATAGGTCTGCGAGCCCACCAGCGACGGCGTCGCCGGTGGAATGTCCGCCGGGGGTGGCGGCGGCGCGTCCAGCGCGTCCAAGTCCACCGACTCCACCAGCGCCAGCGAATGCAACGCGCGCGCCACCTCCAGAACGCCGGACGCTGCCACCTCCACGTGCATTGTGCCGTTCAAGTCCGCCTGCATCCGGCCGCTCTTGCGCGCCGCCCGCTCGCGCAAGGCGTCCACACGCTCCGGCTGGTCAAACACCGGGGTGAACCTGAGCCCGTGCGCCCGCGCAAGCCTGTCGAGCGCCGCAAGGTCCGCGTCGGACGCCTCCACGACGCTCAACCCGCCCGTCCCCGTCATGCGCGCCACCGCCGCGTCCGAAAACTTCACCGTGATCCGCTGTCTGCTTCCGGGAACCATGATCAGCGCCTTGGGCGGGTGCGGGCGCCGGGGTTCCAACTCCGCCGCCAGTTTGCGCAACGGGTCCGGGCCGGCATCAGGCGCCCGCCGCGTGATTACCGCCGTTCCCTCGGACGGGCCGGAAGCGTTCGCAGCCGCGGGTCCGGCGGCCGCCCCCGGAGGGGCGGCTGCCCGCGCGGAAGCCCGGGCCGGCGCGGGCGGCGTTCCGTTGCGTGCCGCGGGGGGCGGGGCGCCTGCTTCGTCTCGTGCGGCCGCGGACGCGCCGGGGGATTGGCCGGGAGCATCTGAAACTGGTTGCGGGCGGAATACGACGCCCATGCCCAAGGCAAGACAACCGAGGATGGCCAGCCAGCGTTTCATGCGACTCCCGAGAGCATGATACTAGGCAGGACTTGCGATCACGCAAGGCCGCAGAGGGAAGGGGCAACGCCGCCCCGGGTCCGGGGGGCGGAGCGCGCCGCCAGGCGGGGCGCCCCAGCCGCCCTACTGGCCCAGAAGGCCGCGAAGCTGGTCGCCAACGGAGGAACCACCGCCACGTTCCTTGTCTTTCTTGTCCTTTTTCTCTTTGTCCTTCTTCTTGCCGCCGCCGAGGAAGGAATCGAGAAGGTTTTCCGCCGCATCGACGAGGGTGTCGGTGGGCACTTGAACGCTGACCTGCGGTTTCTCGGTCGAACCGCGGACCTGGAAAGGGATCGACACGAAGCCGTCGGCGCCGGGCTTGAGCACGGAGGACAGCACCGCGGGAATCGCGCTGAGAACGGCGGACCCGGCTTCGACCGTGCCGTCGATGGCGAGGGTTTTGTTGAAATCGACCCAGCCGGAGGCGAGAATCTGGAGGTTGCCGCGCGGCTCGGTGCGGACCGAGGGAAGCTGGACGCGCGAACCCTGGAGGCTGTACGTGGCGCGGACCGACTCGAAACGGCCCTCGGAAAGTTCGCGGATGCCAAGAAACCCGGCAAGGCCGCGGACGATCGAGCCGGCGCCGAATTGGACGGGGGAAAGCGTGGCCTCGCCCGCGGCGCGCAGGTTTTTGGTCGCGGCCATGCTACCCCCGGCGGAGGCCGTTCCGTTGAGGCGGCCTTTGACGCTGTCCGGGTTGCCGCCGGTGGCCTTGGCGATGGCGGCCACGTCCACATCGGTGAATTTTGCATCGACTTTCCACGAGGCGTCGCCGCCCATCGAAGTGGCGCCCGCGCCGGCGATGGTCCCCCCGCAGAACCCTGTGGTGAACGAAGGGACTTTCACTTCGTTGCCCCGCGCGTCGAACGCCGCGTTGAACCCGGTGAACCGCAGGCCCGCGCCGGTCGCGATCTCGCCGATGCGCGCGGTTCCGGCCGCGTTGACTTCCTCCGCGGCGCCGTCGGATTTGGCGGAGACGTTCATGTCGGAGATGCGGACAATGGTCCGGCCCTTGCGGTCGGCGAGGTCGAACGAGCCTTTGATGATCTCGAATTTGTCCAACACCACCTCGACCAGGGGCTCGTCGGGGCCGGGACCGCCGTCGTCCGGTTTGCGGTCCTTGGGCTTGTCCTTTTTGGTTTCCGGGGTTTCCTCCTCCGCTTTGTTCTTGGGCGGGGTGGGAAGGCGCAGATTGCCGTTGGCGTCCTGGCGGAGGGTCACGACCGGCGTGTCCAGGGTGATGCGGTCGAATGCCACGCGCCGTTTGGCCAGGAGGTCGCCAAGATTGTAGGTGACGCGGACCTCGCGGACCCCGGCGAGCGTGCCGCCGGCGCCGGAGGGGTCCTGGACAGCGACGCCGCGGGCGACAATGCCGCGAAAAAAGGTGATGTGGAACGAATCGAACGTGACGGGCGCGCCGGCGGCGGCGGAAACGCGCTTTTGGAGTTCGTTGCGAAACGCGGGGCCGCGGAGGTAGCCCTGGGCCCAGAACAGCGCCCCGCCTCCCGCGACAAGAAGCACGGCCAACACAACCCCGGCGGCGACAAAAATGCGTTTCATATCGGCGCAGCCTAGCGCGGGTTCGCCGTTTGGCGAGGGGAGAGAAATTCTCGTAAGATTCCGCCTCCCCGCGCGTTGTGCTTTGTGGGAGGCTCACGGCACGAGGGCCTCCCGGTATGGAAACGCAAAGCCATGAAGACTGGATTTCGGACGCTGTGCGGCGGTTCAATCGCCCGCTCGCGCAATACGCCTGGCATCTGCTCGGGGACGCCGACCGCGCCCGCGACGTGGTCCAGGACACGTTCCTCAGGCTTTGCGCCCAAAAACGGGAGCGGCTGGATGGCCGCTTGGAGCCCTGGTTGTTCACCGTCTGCCGCAACCGCGCCATGGACGTGCTGCGAAAGGAAAAACGCATGATCCCCCTGACCGAAGCCCACGACGCCGCCCTGGCCGAGAGGCCCGAGCCGACCCCCGCATGGGCGGCGGACGACGCGCCGCCCCTGGCGCAAGCGCTGGAGCGCCTGCCCGCCAACCAGCGCGAGGTGATCCGCCTCAAGTTTTTGCACAACATGAGCTACCGCGACATCAGCCGGGTCACCGGCCTGACCCAAAACCACGTCGGCGTGCTCATCCACAACGGCATCTTGACGCTGCGCCGCCGGCTGGCGGGCGCGTCCACCGAAGGGAGCCTGACATGAACCGCAAATCCAACAACCCCATCACCGAAGACCCGCGCCTCACCGCCTACGCCCTGGGTGAACTCGGCCCGCGCGCGCGCGCGGAGATCGAGCGCCTCGTGGCGCGCGACCCCGAAGCCCGGAAGTTTGTCGAGGAAACCCGCGCCTTCGCCCGCGACCTGGGCGCGGCGCTCGCGCCGGAGGAGGCCCCGGAGCTGGACCCGGACCGCATCCGCGCCATCCGCCTCGCCGCGTACGAGAATGCGGAGACCCGCGGCCGGGCCTGGGGCTGGTTCTTTCATCCGGCGTTCGCCTGGAGCGCGGGATGCGCCGCGGCCCTCGTGTTGATCGCGGGCCTGGCGGTTCCCGCCTCCCAGCGCGCGCGCCCGGCCCGGCACATGCCGCCGGAACCGCCGGTTCCGGCGCAGGCGCAACCCGCGCTGATCGCGGGCCAAAACGCCGCCTCCGCACCGGCCACAGAGCATCTCCGCACAACGCCGGCGCCAGAGGCCGTGGCCGACATCCGCAACCTCACCGTGCGCGTCGATGCCTTGGCGGGCTCTGAGTCGCGCCTTGCCGGACCCGAAGAAAAGGGAATGCTCGCGGAAAGGGCCAAAGCCCAGCCCGGTGCGGACCTGGCCATCTCGGGAGTGAAGCAGGACGAGTTTGACCGGGCCGGGGAGCCGGCCCAAGAAATCGTTCCCACCATCGTCTCGGGCGCCAGCAAGCCGATGCCCGTGCCCGCGGCCATGCCAGCCACGGCGATCGCGGCGCCAGCGCCGCAGGCTGGCAACAGCCTCGCCATGGGCGGGAAGCCGAAAGTTGCCACAGGAGCCTACCGCGAACTTCTGCCGAACGATGGCTACGCCGACTCCAGGGTTTCGCTTAAGGTCCGGGAGGAGGCGCCTGTCCGCGCGCAGAACGCCGACGACGACGGCCTCGGCCTCGCCGCCCCCGGCCAGCCGCGCCGGACCTTCAACACCGAGGGCTACGACCGCATCGAGGACAATCCCTTCCTCGAAACCGCGCGCAACCCGCTCTCGACGTTCTCCATCGACGTGGACACCGGATCGTACGCGAACGTGCGCCGGTTCCTCAACCAGGGCGCCCTCCCTCCGCCCGGCGCGGTCCGGATCGAGGAGTTGGTGAACTACTTCGAATACAGCTACCCGCCCGCGCCCGAAGGCAAGCCGTTCTCCGTGGCCGTCGATCTGGCCCAGGCGCCATGGAATTCCAAGCATGTCCTCGCCCGCATCGGGCTCAAAGGGCGCGAGATCGATCCCGCAAAGCGCCCGCCGTGCAACCTGGTGTTCCTTTTGGACGCGTCCGGTTCGATGAACCAGCCCAACAAACTGCCGCTGGTGAAGGAGTCGATGAAGATTCTGCTGGAACAACTCGGCCCGAAGGACCGGGTCGCGATTGTCACCTACGCCGGAGCGTCGGGGCTCGCGCTGCCCTCGACCCCCGCGGACCAGAAACGCAACATCCGCGAAGCCATCGAGGAACTCCGGCCGGGCGGCTCGACCCACGCCTCGGCGGGCATCCATCTCGCCTACGACATCGCGAAAGCCAACTTCATCCAAGGCGGCGTGAATCGCGTGATCCTGGCCACCGACGGCGATTTCAACGTGGGCATCACCGACCGGGACCGGTTGCTGGCGCTGATCGCCGACAAGGCGAAGTCCGGGGTGTTCCTGACCGTCGTGGGCTTTGGCATGGGCAACCTCAAGGACGGCACCATGGAACAACTCGCCGACAAGGGCAACGGCGCCTATGGCTACATCGACGGCGAAGCCGAGGCGCGCCGGCTCTTCGCGCGCCACGCCACGGCGAGCCTGGTGACCATCGCCAAGGACGTGAAAATCCAGGTCGATTTCAACCCCGCCAAAGTGCGCGCCTACCGCCTGATCGGCTACGAAAACCGCGCCCTGCGCGCCGAGGATTTCAACGACGACACCAAGGACGCCGGCGAGATCGGCTCCGGCCATACCGTCACCGCTCTCTACGAACTCGTGCCGGCCGGCGTCGATATGGACCTGCCGGACGTGGACAAGCCCAAGCACATGAAACCCGGCGGCCTGTTCGGCGGCGACAAGGAGTGGATGACGGTGAAGCTCCGTTACAAGGAGCCGGCGGGCGCCACGAGCAGCAAGATTGAGGAGCCCGTCTCCGGCAAGCCGTCCGAATGGGCGGCGGCACCGGCGGATTTCAAGTTCGCGGCGTCGGTCGCGGGGTTTGGCATGCTCCTGCGCGATTCGCCGCACAAGGGCTCGGCGTCCTGGGGCATGGTGCTGGAAAACGCGGCCTCGGGCCGCGGCGCCGATCCGCACGGCGACCGTGGCGAGTTCCTCGACCTGGTGCGCGCGGCCGAGAAATTGTCTGGGCGGGAGTAACCCGCTCCGGAGCGCCAGCTTCCGAGGCGCGGCCGCTTGACGGGGCCGCGCCGGCGAAGCAATCGTGGATCTCCCCAAGCCAGGCTCCCCGCCGACGGCGCTCAAGGCAGCTTCGTATTCCAACTTCCAAGGGTTGGGAGCCGGAAAGGGGAGGCGGAGTTCTTCGTTGCCAGCCGCGCGGATTTCGACTGGACTTGTGGGGTGGAGAATCAAGCCCTGAAACTCCGCTTCGTTTCCCAGCCGATCCAGCCGGAACCCGGGACGTTCGAGCCGGGCGCGATGGCGCGGGGCGGCCCGGGATTGCCCGTGGCCTTTCGTTGGGGGCAACGGCGGCTGGTGATCCAGGAGGTTCTCGGGACGTGGCGGGAGTCGGCGCCCTGCACGCACGGCAGCGGCGAGCGTTACCTGGCCCGGCACGGGTTCGTGTGCCGTTTGGAGTCGGGCGAAACCGCCCGTGTCTATTTTGAGCGGCGTCCCGGGCGCGGGGGCCGGCGCCGCTGGTGGCTCCTCGGGTTCTTGGAAACAGATGCTTCGCCGCGCGGCCACCCGCCCTCAGGGCGCGCCTTCGGGGGCGATCACCAGGCCCCCTTCCCGTTCCTCCACGCGCAACCGGAGCAGGCCGAGCTTGCTCCGGAACGGCGCGGTTGAATCCGTGCCGAACATCGCCGCCCACCACCCGCCGGCCTTGTCCTGGAAAACGCACCCGTGCCCGCCGTGCGGCACCGCCACCCGCGGCGCCGAATACGGCCCCTCGATCCGGTCCGCGACGCAATACATGAAATCGTAGGTCCCGATCTTGTGATAGGCCTCTTTCTTTTCCACCTTGCTGTCCTCTCCGTTCCAGTCGGTGTTAAACAGCACGTACTTCCCCTTCATTCTGGCAAGGTACGGCCCCTCGTAGCCCATGCGCCCGCCGCCCGCCGGACCGATCTCTTTCCAACCGCCGTCGATTCCGGTCATGTCCTTTTTCATCCGGCCCAGCCGGTTCGGCCCAAAACCCATGTAATAATAGACGGTCCCGTCCCCGTCCTCGAACAGCCCCGGGTCCCCGCCCCATGTGTCAAACCGCCCCACCGACTCGTAGGGACCCTCCGGCTTGCCCGTGCCGCTTTTCAAAAGCCCGCTGCCGCCCCCAAACATGCAGAACGGAATCCAAAATGTCCCCTTCACAAAATGAATCTGCGGCGCCCAGAAATCGTGCACCGGCTGCGGCACGGCATCGCTCCTGAACGGTTTGCTTGTCCACTCGGTCTGGTCCACATACCAAACCACACCCTTGCCGTCCCCCAGCGCGGTCCACGCCTTCAAATCCGGCGACCGCCACACCCGGCATCCGGGAACGCGCAGCTCTTTCTTCGAGGTCGTCCCGGTCAGGTAATAGTTCCCGTCCGGCGCAAGGAGAATGTGCGGGTCGCGGATGCCGTCGATCCCCGGGACCGGCTCGAGCACCGCCACCGGCCCGCCCTCGGTGACCACCGCCGCCTCCTTGCGGATGTGCTTCAAAAAGCCGTCCCTGTACAACGGCACAATCGCCGGTTTGTCCCGGAACACCGCCGCGTCGTCCCCGCCAAAGGTCGCCCACAGTTTGCCCGCCCCGTCCCGGAACACCGTCGTCTGCCCGCCGTGCGTGATCATCAGCCGCCGCGGACCGTAGGGCCCGTACACCGAGTCCGCCTCCGCGACAAACACGTCTTCGCACCGCGCCCCCAGCCGCGCCGTGATGTCCGTCGCCACCAGATGGTACTTGCCGCCGTCCTGGAACAGGAACGCCCCGCGCGACCCAACCGTCTGCGGGAAATCGCCCAGGCTGCTCTCCGGCTCCGGTTGCAGCAAGCGCGGGCGTTCGGCCAGGCCGCTCATGTCCTCCTTGAGCCGCGCGATCCAGCCCTCGCCAAACACCGCGTACACCGCGCCCTCCTTCCCGTCGCCGGCGAACAGCGACAAATCCCCGCCGCGCGTCGTGATGCGGCCGGCGTACTCATACGGGCCCTCCGCCTTGCCGCTGGCGCTCTTGAGCAGCGCCGTGCCGTCGCCGCGCACCGACAACGCGATCCAATAGGTCCCCTTCAGGAAATGAATCTCCGGGCTTTGCACGCCGTAACGCGGCGCGCCGCCCCCGGCCGGTATGCGATGGTAAAGCATCCAGTCGCTGGCCCGCGCCTTGCGCCCGTCCTTCGGAAGCTCCCACACCACCCCCGCCATCTCCCATTGCTTCAAGTCGGCGGACTTCCACAGCCGCACCCGTGCGGCATTGTCGAAGTCCGGCCCCTCGATCCCCACCATGTAAAATTCGCCACCGCCCCCGCGGCAGATCGACGCGTCCCGCAACGAAATGTCGAGAAGGGGTTGGACAGGCTTCGGCGCCGGTTTCGGTTCGGGCGCGGCAAGGGCGGCGGCGCAGGGGACCAGGAGCGCGGACAGGGCGGGAAGAACGGCGTTCATACGGAAAGACATTACCGGGACGGGCCGCGCGGGTTACACGCGAAAGAACGCGGCCCGCCACAGCCGGGCGCTTGGAGCGGGGGAAGTTCGCTCAATGCGCCTGTTGCACCAATCCCTGGATCGTCATGTTCTCCGCAATGACGTCGTGCGGAAGGAGCGCATACCGCCACGGTTTGCCATTGTGCGATTTCGCGTGGCCGCTGGCGCGGGCGCACCACTCCTCGGCGGCGTTCTTCTTCGCGAGAACAACGCCGTCGGCCATCTCGCTTCTTGCTTTGGGCTCGAGCATGTAGATGGCCTCCGTGGTTTCCGCGACAAAGTCGGGCTGATACTCATGATGATCGGAGCCTGAGCGGCAGATGATTTGAAACTGCCCCATCGCCGGCTTGAACCACTTCAGCGCTTCGCGATCCAGGATCACGGCAAGCCTGCGCTCCGGGTCCGAGTGGAACTTTTGGACCGGGTAGAGGCAGCGCTCAAACCCGCCGAACAGATACTTCGCCATGTTGCTTTTGTCCGGCGGCGAAACGCGGAAATCGAGCGGCGGTTCGCCCGCCGCCGCGCTGTAGGCGCTCGGCTTCAGATCCGTGAAGCCCTTGCTCACTTTTGCGTCATACCCCTCGGCCTCCTCCCAATAGTGATTCTGCATCTGCGAGTGGATGAATCGCGCGATGTCCCGCTGGTGGCAGCGCAGAACCTTGCGCACCTCTTCTTCGGACGGCAGGTAGCCGCGCAGGTGCGCGACCGTTTGCCGTGCGAGTTGGTAAAGAAGATCGGCGTGGGCGTCGTAGGAAACGTCGTCGTAATCCACGAGCCCGCCCACCACATAGTCCTCAAGCCGGGCCTCCCCAATTCCGCCACTTCCGAGCGCCACGACTTCCTGCTTCTCGGTGCGAAGGTACTGGACCCAGAATTCGTCCGAGACCGGCGCATATCGCATCGATCCGAGTTCGAGCGTGAACGGCTTGAAACCGGATTTTGCCTCGCCGCGCGGGAGGATAAGTATCCGCGGAATGCCGATCGTCTGCTGAATGACCAGCTCCGTCGTTTTGGCGACGACCGCGGCAATGTCCGGCGGCTTCGCGACCGCCTCCATTTCGAGTTGCGTCGGGCGATACTGGGCCGCCACCTCCCGCACGAGGGCCGACTGAACCTCCCGGCCGGTCAAGTGGGCCACGCTCGGAGCCAGGTGCGGCTGGTTCTCCAGCTTGCGGATTGCCTCGTACGCAATCCGCGCGACTTTTTGCTCTTCGGGCTCTGGGAAGGTTGGCGCCAGATCTTTGCCCGCGACTTCGGTGCTGGACGTCACCTGCGCGGGTTGGATTCCAAGCTTCGTCGCGAGCCGCGGCTGGGAAACCACCGTAACAGTCTTTGTCTCGATCTGCTCGGGATCGAGTACAAGGGTTTGTATCCGCACGGGGGAATCCGCCTTCTTCGCGTCTTCGACGATCTCCTGGAAACGGTCATGCGCGACGATGTTGAGCCGGTCCACCGCGGAGACACCAGTCCGCCTGCCGTAGGGCAGCCGCAGGCCGCGGCCGATGGATTGCTCGATCAGAATCCGCGCGTTCGCCGCGCGGAGCGGGACAATCGTATAAAGGTTCGTCACGTCCCAGCCCTCTTTGAGCATGTTCACGTGGATGACAATCTCGGTCGGTTCATCGGCGTGTTCCACCTTCAGTAACCGTTCGATCATCTCGTCTTCCTCCGCGCCGGTTTTGCTCGAATCCACCTGGATCACCCGATCCTTGTAGCGGCCCTCAAAAAACGTCTCCGATTGGATGAGAGCCAAGAGCTGGGCGGCGTGCGTGGTGTCGCGGGCGATCACCAGCACGAAGGGCTTCACGATCGGTTGCCCGGTCTCCCGCCCATAGGTTTCCAGACGCACTTTGACCTGTTCGTGAAGCCGTATCCCGTCTTCGAGCTTCAGCCGCTCGATTTCTTGCGGCGACATTCCCGCCGGATTGAAGTTCTTTCGCGTGACAACCGCGGGCTCTTTGACAAATCCGTCCGCCATCGCCCTTCCGAGCGCATAGTCGAAAATCACGTTCTTGAACGGAACCGGCCCGCGCGGGCCTTCCACGAAGGGCGTCGCGGTCAGTTCCAAGCCGAGAACGGGCCTGAGTTCATTGATCGCCCGCACGCCGGCGGACGCCCGGTAGCGATGCGACTCGTCCATCAGCAGGACGAGATCGTTCAATGCCGCGAGGTAATCGAAGTAACTGTCGCCGATGTATTCGGCCATGCGCTTGATCTTCGGGGATCGTCCGCCGCGCACCTCGGAGTTGATCTTCGAGATGTTGAAAATGTTCACCTTGCACCGGAGGACCTTGTCGAAAAGCGAACCGGCCTTCCCTTCGTAATTGTCGCCCGTGATAATTTCCGGCGGGTCGGCCGCAAATTCCGCGATGCCCTTGAACACATACTTGGCCGTGTTCGGCGTGAAATCCGCGATAAGCTTGTTGTAGATCGTCAGGTTCGGCGCGAGGACGAAAAAATTGTCCAGGCCGTGGGCCTGGTGGAGATAGGCGATGAACGCGCCCATCAACCGCGTCTTCCCCACTCCAGTGGCGAGCGCGAAACAGAGCGACGGGAAATCCCGCTCGAAATCCGTGACCCCCGAAAACTCGCCGCGGATCGCGCCGAGGGCGGCCTTCAGGTCGAGGCCTTTTCGCGGTGGCGCGATTTCGGTGATGCGGTCGAGAATTTCCAGCGAACGCCGTTGCGGCGGGCGAAGGCTCAAGCGGCCGGAGATGGCGTTGACTTGGCGGTTCATGATTTCCAAAGCGGATGTTCCTGCCAGCCATCCGGCAGGCCCATGTTGCGCACCGGCACTTCTGGATAGGTTTCAAAAAGCGCCCTTGCCCGTGTGTCCCAAGTGTGTCCGGGCGAGGTCCGCCGCAACCAGTAGCGGCAAATCGAAAGCATCATTCCCATCTGATTGCCAGGCATCGGCGGCTGCCACCACTCGGGATGTTTGCGTTTGTTCGGATGCTTCACGCTCGTTCCCGAACGCCAATTCCAGAGGCGGGCATGGTGCGCGCAGCGATTTCGGATGATATGCAGGCCCAGAAACCAGGACAGCACAACCTCCTCCGGTTGTCCGACCGTAGCGGCAATGGCTTTGCGGATATCGATGCTCACGCCCCGGAAGAAAGAGAGCGTCGCCCCAAAATCCATCAACTCAATCATCATCCAGACCGGGAGAAGATCGTGGCTGTCGCCGTGATCGCGGAAGAAATTCACGGCGAAGCTTTCGGCGCCTTTCGGATCGATGCTCCGTTTCAGTTGGCCTTGAATCTTCCGCCTCCATTTCTTGAAGTCGTCCTCGTCCTCATCGAAATTTGGGAGATTACCCGGCTCGAGATAGGCAAAGGGACCGTGCGCGTGGGAGAAGTGATAGGCAAGCTGGGTGCGCACCTGCACTTCGATGCTTTCAATCGCGTCGATGAAAAGTGTGCGAAGCCGGTGATCGAACGTATATAGCCGCCACACCTGATCCAGAGTCGTTCCCTCGCGGTAGCGTTCGCCTTCCAGGTATGGCCATGCGCAGGAAGAAAGGCGGAAGTAGCTGGTGGCATTCAGCCGTCGGAGCAGAACTTCGCGGTCCGCCATCAAGCCACGTTCCAGCAGGCGGTCCGCCTGCTGCTCGAAAGTGAGAGCGGGCTTCGTGAACTTCATGGACCACTCCCCCGGAAAGTTCGCGCCACGCAATCACGGCAAAAAAACACCCCCCGAATTACGCTTCCGTGGAGAGGCGCGGGGGGTCTACTGCGGTCAATCTGGACCGGAAGTGGCGCTGCGTCAAGCGCAAATATCCGGGTTGGGATTCGAACCCACGGCTGTCCGGGAAAGAGGGCGGCCATCACAAAAGCTCCTGCTGGCCCATCGGTGGCGGGGCCTTGGGAAGGTTCTCGACTCGCAGGCTGTAGTCGTCGTGCCCCCACTCGCAACGGCTGAGCACCTGTTTCGGAATTTTCTTCACCGTCAGATTCTGGTGGCGCTCCGCGTTGCCGCGGAACGCGGTGCAGAGGACGAGCAGCGTCCGCTCCGGCCCCACCTCGTCGCTCAGCTGCGCGAGCTGCTCGTGATTGAGCTGCGCGGTCGTGACGTAGATGAAATCCCGCTCGGTCGAACGCCCGTGCTGCCAGTAGATCGAGTCGCTCGGCGCGTAGGTGAACCCCTCCAGCTTGCACAGCGCTTCCGCAAGCATCGCCGCGTTGAACTCCTTGCTGATGACCCAGTTGCCCCACTTGTCCTTCTCCAGCAAGGACGGCGCGAGGTTGTAGTAGCGAAAGCCGCCGCCCCCCTTCCAGCCCACCGCTTCCGTGATGCCGCCGGGGTCTTCGCCGTCGATGACTTTTTTCAGGCGCGGGACAATATGCGTATCGCAGTGGTCACCGAGTTCCACCATGATCCATCGGCGGCCCATCTTGTGCGCGACCGCGCCGGTTGTGCCGGAGCCGGCGAAGGAGTCTAGGACCCAGTCACCCGGCAAAGACCCGATTTCGACCACGCGCCGAAGCAAGCGCTCAGGTTTAGGAGTTTCAAAGGCATCATTCGCGCCAAAGAGCGCGATGATCTCCTTTTTCGCTTCTTGGTTGTGCCCGACTTCATCGTTTGTCCACCACGTCCATGAACTGATTCCTTCTGACTCCGAGAGAAAGTTCTTAACCCGCGGCCGCCCTTTGCCGTCCTTCCCAAACCAAAGCCGTCTGTCCGCAAGCAAGCGCCTAAATTCTGTTTCTACGTTGGCCCAGCACCGCCCATCGGGTGGCTCGAAGATCTCCCCTCCTGGTGTGGTAATTTTATACATCTGATTTGGACGCCATCCTTGTGCCGTAAAGTCAGTTGACGCCCATGGCCCCCTGGGATCGCTGTCCGGATTCTTAAACTGAGCCGCCTGCGCGTTTGACAGTTTTAACTTTTCCAGCGCCACCGTATCGCTCTCTTTGGCGTAAACCAGAATGTGATCGTGCGCAGCTCCGAGTTTAATTCGGGCATCGGGCGACGTCCGCTTTTGCCAAAGGACATTCGCCACGAAATTCTTACGACCGAACACCTCATCGAGTAGCACTTTGAGGTAGTGCGCTTCGTTATCATCGAT
>CAYSZK010000029.1:33564-37030 GCA_964435495.1 uncultured Verrucomicrobiales bacterium | reverse complement strand
TGTTTTAATAACCAGTTGATGCTGTGGGACTTATAACCGGACAGCCGTGATGAATGGTATAAAGATTGTCTCTCGGCCTTGACATCACAGACCATTCTGCGGGTGGGAGTCCATTGCCCCTTGGAGATTCTAAAGACCCGCGAGGCTGCGCGGAGCGATCGACGCATTGGTCTCGCAGAGATTCAATTTTCGATGGTCCATCAAAACCGGGATTACGATATCGAGGTTGACACAAGTATAAAAACCGCTGAAGCATGCGCTGCGGAAATTTTGACAGCCTTTCAGAAGAAAGCCGAACAAGGCGCATGCACTCAACCCTCAGTCGCTAAGGCTCCTTCGGGCGAGTGATGCGCGACGTTGCATTAACACGATGTCCGCCACCGGCCTGACACGACGATTTCGAGTTGTTCTCGTGCTGTTCATACTGGCACTGATCGCCGGCGGCGTCACCGCGTTCCCGCTGCGATGGGAGTTGAACGTGCTTGCGTCTTGGTTGGGGATTCGTGCCGAGGCTGATCCGGCGTCCCTCAGCGGCCTGGCATACTGGATAGCGTATGTGCGCTCCGGTCTGGAGCAATCGTACGACGCGTACCCCTTCTTGGCTTACGGCACGGATTGGCTCGCATTCGCCCATATCGTGATCGCCGTCTTCTTCATCGGCCCGCTCCGGGAGCCCACGCGGCACGACTGGATTTTGGTGTCCGGCATTATCGCTTGTGCGGGTGTGGTTCCACTTGCCATGATCTGCGGCCCATTGCGGGGGATTCCGATGTACTGGCGATGCATCGACTGTTCGTTTGGCGTTGTCGGGAGCATCCCCTTGCTGTACTGCTTGGCGGTCAGTCGGAAACTGAAGGCCATGGGCACCCAACAATAAAGGATGCGGGGAACCCGGAGCTGGGCGAAGGCTTTGGCCGCACCGATGGTTTAGCAAGCCCGGTTAGTCCCGGGGCGGGGTTATGTGCGTTGTGTTTGGCCGCGGGCTGTCGCGATCCGCGCGGACGCGCCCGGATCGGTCCACCAAGGCCTCCTTCGTGGTGAAAACTTCGCCCGTCTCCGCGGGCTCCGCGTCCTCCGTGGTTTGATTTTTCCCCTCGCACCGGGCCAAAGCGCTGCGGCGGCCTTCGGCCTTCCCGCCGCACCCGCAAAAAACTATGGCGCGGGCGCGAAATGGCGGGCGAGAAATCGGAAATGGGTTTGCCATCCCGCGTTCAACACAGCCGGAAGACTGTGGCCGGCCTGGAGGAAAACCGTGCCGTCCGGGCTGACCAGGCCCAGGCCGCGCAGATGGTCCTCGACCGCGCGGGCGCGGTTCTGGTTGGCGCCGGCCAGCAGCTGCCAATTCACCGGCGGGCGGTCCGGCATGGCGGCGTAGGCGGAGATGCGGGCCTTGACCGACGCCGCGCGGAATTTTTCCAGATCGCCGCCAAACAACCGATCGATGCTGAGGAAACGCCGCACGAGTTCGTCATCGGGATCGGACCAGATGGCGCCGTCGTAGGCGGCGCCGACGGCGAAGGTTTCGGGATGGCCGAAGAGGATGGCCAGCGCCGCGTTGCCGCCCATGGAGAAGCCGGTGATCGCCCTGGCCTCGCGCGTGGTGCGGGCCGGGTAGCGGGCTTCGACTTCGGCGATGAGATCGGTGGCGACGAAGGTCTCGGCCGGAACCGGGGACTTGGCGGCGTCCACCCACCAGGTGGACGGGCTCCATTTTCCGCGGGGATCGGCGATGAGGAACGGGCCGCAGGCGCCGGCTTTGATGGCGTATTCCTGGAACCGGGCCAGTTCGCGGACGCCGGGCACGCCGTTGATGCCGTGCAGGAAATAGAGCACGGGCAGGGGCGTGTTGGTGGCGGTTCCGGGCGGAACATAGACGGAGAGCTCGGCTTCGAGGCCGGTGGCCTTTCCGGTGAACAGAAATTTGTCGATGCGCCCGCCCGCCTCGGTTGGGGTGGCGGTTGTTTCGCCTGGCGCGGCGGAGGTGGCGGCGCCGGGTTGGGGGGCCGCGGCAAACGCGCCGCCGGCCGCGAAAACGGCGCAGATCAGGAGCGGGCGGGGGCGCATGGAGTGGCGTTCAACGGCCAGTGAATTTAGGCGGGCGCTTTTCGCGGAAGGCGGCCATGCCTTCGCGCGCGTCCGCGGTGTCGAAACAGCGGACGTAGGCTTCCGTGTCGAGGAGGTAGGCGTGTTTGGGCGCGGGACCTTCGTCGGCGTGGACGAGGCGTTTGGTGGCCGCGAGGGCCAGCGGCGGCATGGCGGCGAGGTCGCGGGCCAGGGCGCGGGCGCGGGCGAGGAGATTGCCCGCGGGCACGGATTCGTGGGCGAGGCCCCACTCCACGGCGACGGGCGCGGGGATGGAGCGTCCGGTGAGGCAGAGGTCGAGGGCGCGCGCCTTGCCGACGAGGGCGGTGAGAGGGGCTACGCCGTATCCGGGGGGCCAGCCGAGCTTGATTTCGGGCATGCCGAACGCGGCCTGATGGGCGGCGACACGGAAGTCGCAGGAGTAGGCCCAGACGCAGCCGGCGCCCAGGGCGTGCCCATTGACCGCGGCGATCAGCACCTGGGGCAGCGTTTCAAAGGCATGGAACGCGCGCGCCTGCCGATGGCTGAGGGCGCGTGCCTGGGCGGGCGAAAGGCCGGCGACCTCCTTGACATCGTCGCCAGCGCAAAAGGCGTTGCCTTTTCCGGTGAAAATGACGACGCGCGCGGGGTTGCCCGGCGCGGCGAGCCACGCGACTAGCCGTTCCAGGTCGCCGGTCATGGCGCCGTCCATGGCGTTGGCGGCGTGGGGCCGGTTGATCACCACTTCAGCGACGGGGCCGGTGAGGGCGATCTCCAAGGTTGCCAGACGGGGCGTTTCGGCGGGCGCGTTGGCGGAAGGGGCGGCCGGGGCGGGCGGGGCGCCGATGCCGGCGGCGATTTTCTCGAGGAGCACCACGGCGCGGCGATGTTTGCCGCGGCCAAGAAGCTTTTCGCCTTCGTAGGCTTCGATCTCAAAATCAATCTTGCGCCCGTCGATGGCGGTGACGCGGGCGACGCCGCGGACGGCCGCGCCGATGGGCGCGCCGGCGAGGTGCTCGACCTGGACGGAGACGCCGACGGATTCTTCGCCTTCGGCGAGCAGGGGGCGGAGAGTTTCGCGGGCGGCGCGCTCCATGAGCATGATCATCGAGGGGGTGGAAAAGACCGTGACCGGCCGGGGACCGTCCGGGCCGAGAGTGATCGTGTGCTCGGCGGCGACGGTCCAGGTGATCTGGCCGAGAGCACCGATTTCGAGGCCGGGTTTCATGGGGCGGGAAAGGGATAGCGGGATTCCGCGTGGGCATCAACCCAGGAAACCGCGCCCTGTCGTCCTGCCGAATCATCACGAAACGGGCCGCGGCGCAGCGGGAATTGACGGAGTGGAGGACGCGCCGCGGCCGGGAGAGCCGGCGGTTTCAAATCAGGTCCGGGGGGGGGGGGGGGG
>CAYSZK010000029.1:0-33554 GCA_964435495.1 uncultured Verrucomicrobiales bacterium | reverse complement strand
CCCCCCCCCCCCCCCCCCGCCGCGCGAGGAAGGGCGGGTCAGGCGCGGGCCATGGCGCGGGCCTTGGGTTCGGTGGCCCGCGGAGCGGGGCGGTTGTCTTCCTCCTGGCTGGCGCGGCGCGGGGCGCCGAGGAACTGGACCCGGTCGGCGCGGACGCGGATGCGGGAACGTTTTTCGCCCTTTTCCGTTTCCCACTGTTCAAGGACGATTTTGCCTTCGACGTGGGCGGCGGAGCCTTTGGCCAGGTATTCGGAACAGGCGTCCGCCTGTTTGCCGAAGGTGACAACGGGGATGAAGGCGACTTCCTCCCGCGGCTCGGCGCCGTTTTGGCCGGGGAACTTTTCGCTGACGGCGAGGGTGAACTCGGCCACGGAGAAGCCCTTGCCGGTCTGGTGGGACTCGACGTCCCGCGCCAGGTTGCCCATGAGATAAACGCGATTCAGTGATGCCATGATGATGTCCTTTGTTGGGTGTTTGTTGTTCTGAGTTTGCTGTCAGGGTAACATACATACGTATAATCCGTGGGTTACAGGTTGTCAACGGGAATTTTTGCGGTGCGGAGGGGGCGGGCTGGCGGAAATTCCCCAGCGATGAATCGCTGGGCTATTCTCTTTCGCACTGACGGGCTCTTGGGGGCTCTTGGCTGATGGCCCGCCGTTTCAACGCTGGGGTATTTTCGAACCTCCCGCACACCGATCCTGACGATCCGTCCTGGGAATGTCGCACCCGCTTTGCGCCGCGGCGCCCAAGGTCGGCAGGACTCGGGAGGGGCGCGAAAAAAACGCCGTGGCAGCGGGAGTCAGGCTACCGTTGCTGCCTCTCGGCCCTGGCGGGGTTCACCAGCTACCGCTCCACGACGTCCTCATCTTCGCACGCCGGGGGCGCTTCGGCAAGGGCGGGCGGACGGGCACTGTGGCTGTTCTCCAAGGCGGCCCGCAACGCGGCGCGCCTGGAGGCGACGATCCGGGAGGCCGCGTGGCTGGCGGGTTTGGGCTGGTGGGCGTGGAATTTGGCGGGTCCCATCGCGTGGATGGCGCGGGCAAGGGACGGGAAGAGGCCCGCGGCGGCGGCGGCGTGGATGGCGGCGCCGACCCCGGCCGGTTGCGGGCGTTGGAGAGTGTCCACGGGCAGGCCGGTGACATCGGCGCAAATCTGGGCGAGGGCGGGATGATGTTCGGCCACGCCGCCGCAGAGCCGGACGCGGCGCACGGCGATCTTCCGTGCGGCGAAGGATTCGATGACGTCGAGGGCGCCGAAAGCGATGGTTTCGAGGAGGGCGCGGTAGAGGGCGTGCGGTTCGATGGCGGGCCCGAACCCGGCGAGCATGCCCCCGGCGCCGCCGAGAGGGCCGGGATTCTCCCGCGGGGCGGGCCAGTTGAGGACGAAAGGGCGGAGGGGGGCTGGGGGGAAGGCCTGGGCCTTTCGCTGGAGGCGGTTCCGGAGGGCGACGCGCTCGTTTTCCGTGCGGGCGCCCATGAAATTCTCGAACCAGACGAGCATGTCCGATCCGGCGGTGCGCGCGGTTTCGCAGGTCCAGAGGCCGGCCGCCGCGGCGTCCTTGAGCGCGCCGACCAGGCCGGGCACGGGCGCGAAAGAGCCGGCAAGCAGCACATGGTCGATGCTTGCGCCGGTGAGAAGCATGAGGGTTCCGGGACGGCGCACGGCGCAGGCGGCGAGGGCGGCGTGGGCGTCGGAGACGGCGGCGGCGACCGGGAGGCCTTCGCGCAAACCTGTGGCGGCCGCCCAGGCGCGGCTCAGGCCGCCGGCGCGCGATCCGGGAGGGCACGACGGGGCGCGCAACCGCGAGGCGCAGGCCTGGGCGAAGCCTGGCGCGAACGCCTCCAGCGCGGCCTCGGGCAGCCGCCCGCAGCCGGGGTGCATGGCGCCCTTGAGCACGCCGAGCGTCCGGCTGCGCATTTCTTTCCCGGTCAACCGCCAGACCATCCAGTCGCCGGCCTCGATGACCCGCGCGGCGCGCTCGAACAGTTTTGGCGTCCGGTGGAAGGCGGTGGCCATGCGGGTCCAAAGCGCGTCGCACGGGCAGGCGCCGCCCCAGCAGGCGAGGGCGCGGGGGTCCGACCGGCGGGTGAGTTCGGTGAGCCGTCCGGCGGCGGGCGTATGTCCGGGTTGGCGCCAGGTTTGAATCCAGGCGGCGGATTCGCGTCCCAGGCGGCGGTCGGCGTGGAAGGGTTCGGCCCAGTCGTCGGTGAAGAGCGTCGAGCCTGGAGTGGCCGAGACGCCGAGGCCGCAGACCTGGACCGCGCGGATGCCGGCGGTATCGAGCAGGCGCCGGATGACGTTGCGCGCGGCGGCGGGAAGATTGCGGGGGTCGAGCAGCGCGGAGGCGGGTTCGAGGGGGGCGCCGTTGGGCAGGCGTTTGGAGAGGAGGCCGCGGGCGTAGGGAACCTCGGCAAAGGCGAGCGGCGCGCCGTCGGCGGCCCGGACGAGCGCGCCTTTGGCGGCGAGCGTTCCAAAATCGAGGCCGATCAGGAAAGCGCTCCGCAACATGTTACGATCAAACGCCGCTTCGGCGGCGCGGCAAGGAGAAAGCGCGGATAGATTTTCCGGGCAACCTCACAGACGGCGCCCCTGGGACGCGCGTTGCGTTTCCGCGGCGGCTACCGCCGCGGGCGGGCTCCATGGGGAAGGCGTCAGGGCATGACCATGGACCGCGCGAAATAGAAGAGGCCGCCGAGGACCGACGCGACGAAAGCGACGGGCCAATGATTGCGGACCAGCCGCCAGGCCGAGTGCAACACCCTGCCGAGGTTGTCTTCCTCATGGAGATCGATGGCGGCCCAGAGCAGGCCGATGATGAGCACCGCCGCCGCGGCGCCGATCCACACCCAGTCAAACGGGTCCTTGAAGTCGAAAAGAGCGTTGAAGTTCATGGGGAAAAGTTCCCGCGGGATTGTGACGGTTTCGCGTCGAATGTGTGACAACTTGGTGACAATCGGGGCGGGGCCGGGATTTTTTCATTCGCAGAACGGCGTTGCACTCCGGCGGGCTTCGTGTTGAAGAAGGCTTGTGAATAACCTGTGGGCAACGCTTCGGAACGGGCTCAGGTTCATCCGCTTTTCGCACACGGTGTTTGCGCTGCCGTTTGCGTTGGTTGCAATGGTGGTTGCGGCCCGTGGCCTCCCAAGCGCCCGCGTGGTGCTGTTGATACTCATTTGCATGGTGGCCGCCCGAACCGCCGCGATGGCGTTCAACCGATGGGCGGATTGGGAGTTGGACAAGGCCAATCCGCGCACCGCCGACCGGCACACGCTGATGTCCCGCCGGGGCGCGTGGTTCGTCACCCTTGCGGCCGGGGGCGTTTTTATCGCGGCGGCGGCGGGGCTCAATCTTCTGTGCCTGGCGCTGGCGCCGGCCGCGCTGGTTCTTGTCCTGGGCTACTCGTATGCGAAGCGGTTCACGGCGTTCGCCCACGCGATTCTTGGGCTGGCCCTTGCCGCGGCGCCCATGGGGGCGTGGGCCGCGGTTTGCGGAACCCTGTGGGCGCCGGCGCCGTGGGTGCTCGCCGCGGGCGTGCTGGCGTGGGTGTGGGGTTTCGACTTGATTTACGCGACCCTGGACGAAGCGTTCGACCGGAAGGCGGGTCTGCACTCCTTTCCGGCGCGCCACGGGACGCGTGCGGCGCTGCGGTTGGCGGGATGGCTGCACACGGCGGCGTGGCTGGTATTCGGCCTGTTTGGGTGGGTGGCGCACCTGGGGTGGCCGTACGGCGCGGCGTGGGGCGCCACGGCCCTTGCGCTGGCGCATGAGCACCGGCTGGCGCGGACCGGGGACGTGCGGCAGGTGAACGCGGCGTTTTTCCGGGCGAACGCGGTTGTGGGGATGCTGCTGCTGGCGGGGACGGCGGTGGCGGCTTGGCTGAAGACCCATACGAACGGCGGGTAACGCATGGGACCCGGACTTTGTATCCATTAGCGACTGTCGAAAGGAATTATTTCAATATGAAAAAATGTATCCTGGGTGTGGTTTTGGGTTGCATCGTATCGGCGCCGGTTCTCGGGGAGCATAACCTGCCGCAAGGCGGCGGCATGGTGTACCCGGCGTGGACGGCGAGTTACTGGCGCAACGCGAAGCTGGAGGGCGCCCCGGCTTGGACGCAGTCGCAGGTCCGGGTCCGGTTCGATTGGGAGGAGTGGCGGCCCGTGCTTGGGACGCGCGCGGAAAGCGTGCGGGATTTTCCGGCGGACAATTTTTCAGCGCGGTTTTCGGGGAGGTTCATCGCGCGGTTCTCCGAGGAGTACGCGTTCAAACTGGTGAGCGACGAGGGGGCGCGGTTGAAGGTCCGGCCCGAGGGGGCGGCGGAGTGGCGGACGTTGATTGACGCGTGGCAGCCGCACAAGCGGCGGGCGGACACGGCGAAGCTGAAGCTGGAGGCGGGGAAACGGCACGACATTGAGATCGAGCATTACGACCTTGAGGGGGAGGCGGTTTGCGAGTTGTTCTGGTCGGCGCCGAGCGTGCCGGAGGAGGTGCTGGAGTACACTTCGGGGACGACGGTGCGGGAATACTGGCCGTACATGAATGCGGACATGAACCAGCAGGGGGGCGGGTCGCGGGAGGATTTCCCGGCCAACTCAGCGAAGCAGGGGGACATCACAGAGGTGGACGAGAACGGCTGGCCGAAGCAGGACTTCAAGTACGTGCTGCAGCAGGGGTGGGCCACCTTTCCGGGCCGGCACCTGCTGAGTTTCCATGGGCAGGCGGAGATCGGGATCAGCGGGGCGAATTTTGTCGTGGGGGAGGAGAAGTTCAGCGGGACGTTGCCCAAGGGAAAAGGGTACGACGCGGCGTCGAACCAAACGCGGGCGTTTTTTGACGTGGGGCCGGACAACTTGACGTTGACGATCACGGCGAAGAAGACGCAGCGGACACCGGACAGTCCCGAGGGGAGCGGGGTGACGGAGTTGCACGTGATGAAGCCGGTGGCGGAGGGGGCGGACCGGGCGCACGAGGTGGGCGAGGTCGCGTGCGGGGCGGCGCGGGAGGCGTTTTTGCCGGCGATGTTCTGGCGGGTGCAGCGGACGGGGCTCAACGACATCGTGAAATGGGCGGAGCGGACGCCGCCTGGCTACGCGCGGATCACGGGCAAAATGTGGCGGGGGGACATGGCGTATGAAAAGCTGGTGCTGGCGGCGAACGAGCTGGGGCGGGACTTGCACCTTTGCTTTGGCGGCAGCATCGATTACGAGTTCATGGACAACCTCGCCAAGCTCACTCGCTTTGGGTCGGACGGCGCCAACCCGTACGACAAACCGGTGAAGAACCCGGCCTATCCGCCGCTCAACTCCAATCTTCGCCTGTATCTGGAGCACGGCAACGAAATGGGGTGGTCGGCCATCCAACCGCGGGACTGGACGAAGGACTACGACAGAATCCGCGCATCGAAACAGGAGCCGGAGTGGAGCGCGCTGAACTTCGATGGGAAGATCGCGGACGACCATCACCGCGGGGTGATGCGGTACCACGCCTACCGGACGGTGCGCATGAGCCAGGCGATGCGCAAGGTTTGGGGGGACGCGGCGATGGGGGACAAGGTCCGGGTGCTGTTGTTCGGACAGTACGAGCGCGATTTCCAGAACACGATGCCGCAGTTCATCGACGATTACTTCAACAACGGCACGGGCAATCATGTCAAGGACCCGCGTTCGGTCAGCCATCATCTCTGGGGCGCCGGGCCCGCGGTCTATTACGGCACGGTCAACATGTGGGCCGAAAACGACAAGGCGTATCTGAAGGACCGGAGTTTCGAGGAATCGGAACTCGCGCCGGGAACCGCCACGCTGGCGCCGAAGGGCGGCGCCTGGACGTTTGAGGGCGGCGCGGGCGTGGTGGACGTGCGGTTGCCGAGGCGGTTGTCGGTGGAACCGGCCGCCGCGCCGGGCGAGGCCCTGGCGGAGCCCGCGGCGCTGGGGTACCAGTTCACGGTGGGGCCGAAGGACCTGCACGTCTATGAGATCGGGCGGGGGATGGCGCAGGGAGAAAAGGGCAAGTTCACGGCGGGCATCCACCGTGTCGAGGACGGCAAGCTCGGGGCGGGCGTCTCGGTTTCCCTCGAGGCCAAGGGCAAGGAGACGGCGCCTGTGTTCGAGCCGGTGCGTTACTCGGCGTGGATGACAAGCGACAGCAGGCGCGTGGGCGTCCTTCGCCTGGAGGCCGGGAAGACGTACGTGGCGCTGTGCGAGGAGGGCAAAGGCTCGAAGGCCGGAACTCCGGCGCCGCTGCAGGCCGGGCCGGGGCTGAGGATCGACGGCCCGGTGCGGTTGGACGGCGAACTCGGAAAGAAGGCGTCGGGCGCGGTTGAAAGAGTTGGCGAGGCCGGGTCGGGTTATGGCCGTGTGGTGTTCCGGTACACGGACGCGGTGCTCGAACCGGCGCCGGGCATGGCCATCGTGCCGCCGGACCCGGCGGTGGACCCGAGCACCGAAAAGGGCGGGCTCGGAAAGTCGTTCCTTCCCAAAGAGGTCCGGACGGGGACGCGGATGGCGTTCGTCGCGGGGCGCGGGGCGTTGGGCCAGAAGTTCAGGATCACCGAACCGGGCGACTACGCGCTGATCCTGAGCGGCGCGCACGGCCAGACCGGCGACAACCCGCTCACGATCACGATGGGGGGCGAGGTGGTGTGGGAGAAGCAACTGCTCCAGGGATCGCGCAAGCCGAAGTTCGGCGTGTTCAATTACGGGACGCGGTACGTGCATTTGGAGCCCGGCGAGTACGAACTGCGCATCGAGGGAACCAAGGACGATCCCAAGGCGGTGGTCTTCCTCGACGGGATGCATATCGGGTCCATGCACGACTACTTCGGCGGGCCGAACGCGGAGAATTTCCTTGGCGCGGGCGCGGCGACGGGGCAAACGGACGCGGGATTTGCGCGCGTGGCGAAGCTGTGCACGGCCATGGCGCAGATTTGGGGGCTGGTCGCGGTCGCGTATGAGGGCGGCACCAACGCGGGGGGGGATTGGAACGGCGGGAACGTATTCTACTGCGAGCAGGCCAAGTGGGAGCATCCGTTCAGCAAGATCGCCGACAACAACTGGGCGCGGTTCTGGCACCGGTTTGGCGGGTTCAACGCCATGTACTATTATCCGGGATTCCCCGACAAGGGCATCGGCCACGCGGCGAAGTACATGCCGTGGGCCGCCGCCATCGAACGGGCGCAGGGCTGGGAGCTGGAGCCGCAAGGCGGCTTGATGGCGCCCGGCGAGTTCACCACCGAAACACCGCATTACCAGGGGGAACCGGCGAGCCGCTGGGACGGCTGGCACCATCCCTTCTCGACCAAGGGTTTCAACAAGGGTGCACGGCTCGAGAAAAGGCAATGGAAAGCCTGGGTGGTGCAGACGCCCGAGGCGCGCGAGTATTCGATCACGGTCGAAACCACCGCCGGCGGCCAGGCGCGGCTCGCGCTCGGGGACGCGCGGGAACTCGCCAGGGGTCCCAGCGGCCAGCCGGTTGCCGGCAAGGCCTTCCTCGTCAAGGGCGTGCATAGCGTCAAAGTTCGCGCCGAAGACGGCGCCTTCGATATCGGAAAGGTGGTTGTCCGTTGAGCGCGCGCGCCAGCGCGTCGATGGCCGGCCCGTTCCGCGCGGGTGCGTTCTTGCTTTGGCTTGTCCCGTGGGCGGGCGCGGCGCCGCTGCCGCTTGATCCCGCCGCGGCCACCAACCTGCCGCCGGGCCTGGCGTTCCATGGCCGGACCCTCGACGCCGCGGCGCTGCCCTCGGGCCGCCTCCGGATCGCGGGCGTGGACTTTGAGGTGGACCCGTCCAGGCAGGCCGTGATCACCGCCGCGGACACGAAGGTGGCGCCGTTGGCGGCTTTCCCGGCGCCGTTGACGGCCTCGCGGCTCGTGTTCCTGCACACGTTCCATCCCGGCCGCGGCATCGAGGACCTGCGCCACGCGACAGGGCTGGCGCACCGCAAAATCCAGCTTCCGCCGCCGCCCCCGGTGGTGATGGCCTACGAAATCACCTACGCCGACGGACGGAAGATCGGCGTGGATGTGCGCTTTGGGGAATCGATCGAACAATGGTATCGCGTCCACACGGTGGCGCCCATGTTGTGGGCGCGGGAAGCCTGGACGAAGGACCTGGACCCGCTGTCCGGCGAGAAATGCGCCGTGTACGCGATGTCGTGGCCCAATCCGCGGCCGGAGGCGCCCGTGGCCGCGATTGCGGTGCGGGGGCCGGAGGAACCGTGGCGGGAATGGGGCACGGCCCTGGTGCTTGGCGTGGCGGCGGTCGAGGAACCCGCGCCGGGACGCAACTTGTTCGTGCATTATCCGCCCCTGGGATCGGACGAGGGGCGCGGAGCGCTGGACGATCCGTTTGCGTCCCTGGAGCGGGCGGTGCGCGAGGCGGCGCCCGGCGACACGATCTACGTGCGCGGCGGGCTCTACGCGTTGCAGCGGCCGGTGTTTCTTCCGCGCGGCGGCGAGACCAACCGCTGGCTCACGATTTCGGCCTATCCCGGCGAGACGCCCGTGTTCGAGGCCCAGGCGGTGCGCGAGGGCAAACCCCTGAACCCGGCGATCCAACTGCCGCCCAAGACCGCGTTCGACCACGACAACGGCGCCATCCAGGCCGAGAACGCAAGCTTCCTTCGCATCCAGGGCCTGCACATCCGCAACTCGCCGCGGGCGGCGATCAGCGCGCGGGGACGGAGCGGAAGCGAACGCGGGCGGTTTGTGGAGATCGCGTTCAACACCGTCGAACGCGCCTTTTCGATGGGGATCATTCCCCATTGCATCGACGACCTGAAGATCATCGGCAACCGTTTATGCCGCCCCCACTCCGCCCTTGTGCTGGACGCGAGCGACACGCTCGATCCCTTCGCGTTGGGCGAGCATCCGCAGGAATCGATCGACCTGTCCCGCAACGACCGGTTCGAGATTGCGTTCAACGAGGTCTATGGCAGCAACAAGGAGGCAATCGACCTGATCAGCGTGCGCGACGGGCGCGTCCACCACAACCTTGTGCATTCGAGCCTCAGCGGCATTTACATCGACAGCTGGACCCTCCCCATCGAGCGGGTGGAGGTGGACCACAATTTCATCGACAACGCCTACGGCGGCATCCCGTGCAGCACCGAGGGAAGCAACAACCTTCTCGATTTCCGCATCCATCACAACATCATCGTCCACTCCAAGATGAGCGGCATCTCCCTCAGCGAGGCGGTGTGGAAGTCCAAGCCGGCCCAGGTCTCCGGGCACCGCGTTTACCACAATACGGTGGACGCGGGCGGCGGGCACGCCATCGGGATCGGCTGGTTCTCCACGGGGATTGGCGTAGGCGGCCACGCGCGGAATCCGCGGTTCCGGGACCTTGCGTTCTTCAACAACATCGTCACCCGCGACGCCGGCCTGCCCTACGCCACGTCCGTCACCAACCTCGCCGGGCAGGCCATCCTTTTCTCCCACAACCTGGCGTTTCCCGCCGAAGACCGGACTCCCGCCTGGATGCGCGAGCGCGATCCCAAGGGCTCGGAACGCCACCAGCTTGTCATCGGGGACAAGACGGTGGCCCAGGACCCGATGTTCCGGGACCCGGACCGCGGGGATTACCGGTTGCGGGAGGGGTCGCCCGCTCTGGGAGCGGGCGTGCGGCCTGGGCCCGACGGCGATTTCGATCCGCGCGGGAAAGCCGCCGACCTGGGCGCATTGCCGCGCGAGGCGGCGTGGCTGCCGGGGTTTGACTGGGCGGGGCGCGTAACGCGTTTGTGCTTCGGGGCGCGACGGTACACGCCGGTCGAAATTCCGCGCGCGCTATGCACGCTGCACCGGAACCATCTTCAGCGCCCGAGCTGGTACCAGATCGGGCGGTACGGCGTGGATTTCCAGCGCCTGCCCTCCGGCGAGCAATCGTTCGCCGGCGTCACATGGTGGATTCCCGAGGACGGCGAGAACTCGCAACCGACGGTGCTGGCGTTGCGCGGCGTGGGCTGCGAGGCGCAAGCGGACGCCATTCGGGGCATCCCGGTGGGGCGCATGGCGGGTTCCCTCTGTTTTCTGCACGCCTACCACACCGGTCCTGTCTTGCGGGAGAAGGAGCGGGCAAACGAGGCGGCGGGGACAAAGCTTTTCGAGTATGTTGTGCGTTACGCGGGGGGCGGGACCGCGGAGATACCGGTTGTGTGGGGAGAGCATATCGGCCACTGGCTTGTGGGCGCCCCGCGCAACCTGCCTGGCGCGCGCGTGGCCTGGTCCATCCCGTACCGCAACAGCCGCCAGAAGACGCCCGGCATGAGCGGCGCGCTGGCGCTGTACGCGATGGAGTGGACGAATCCCCGGCCCGCGGACGCCATCGAGAAGATCGACATCGTGGCCGCGCGGGATTTTCTGCACGGCAGCCCCGCGGTGTTCGCCATTTCGACGGGGGAATAGCCCAACCTTCGCACTTTGGAAGCTGCGGGCGCGGTCTTGCCGGATGAGGGCGAGGGGGGAAACGATGGAACCGCCTCCCGCAACTCGAGGGCGGCATTCATGATGCGTGGAAAGTTCATGCGCATGGGGGAAGAGCCGTTGTGGTTCGATGAGGCCATCGGCATTCTCGCGCTTCGGCGCGCGCCAAAGCGGAGTGTCCGCGGGCCAATGCTGCAAATCCAGGCGGCGCGCCGCGTCTTCTCAAGTCATCGCGCGCAGGCGGTCCCATTTCGCAGCGCGAAGCCTCTTGCGTTCCCGCCCAGGCCTGAACCGCGCCGCGGGGGATCAGGGATTCCCGGAAACCGTTTCCCATGCGATCCGTTGCATGAGCCGGACCAGCCCCGGATCGGGCGGCGGCCACGACTTCCCCTGCCAATTGGGTGTGTTCCAATACGACGCGCCCCACCGTCCTTTCACATCTCCCGGCAATCCCTCCGGGCTCTTTCCAAAGAGGACCGCGTAGTGGACGCAGGCGACGAGATACTTGCCATACGGGTTCGGATGGATCTCGTCGTCGAACGCGTCCCGGATCGAGGTGAGGCCCGGAGCCTCGCCCTTGTCGGCGGCGTCGGAAAGCCGCCCCATCGCCTGGCCCGCCGGGATGATCCGGACGGGTTCGCCACGGCCCGCGCGGGGCCCGTTGACCCGCTCCACGATTCCCCGCCACATCGCGCGGTCCGCGTCCAACCGCTCCCGCCACTTCAGCGTGCGGCGGGGGCTGGCCGTGTCGTACTCGCTGTTCCGCTCCGTGCCGCTGGTGAGATGGTGCCATGTCTCATAGAAGAACAGGCTGATCCTAGGCTGGTGTTCCCGCGCGAAATCCACGAACCGGCCCAAATAGTCCGCGCTCTCCGCCTCCAACTCCTCCCCGCCCCGCGGCACGCTGTCCGTAAGCACCAGGGCGCCCCACTTTCCCGCGGCCAGTTCCCGGTCGAAAGTCCCCTGAAACACCGGTTCCCCCGCGTGTTGGCGCCCCTCGTTCCATTGCCAGCGGAGCGGCGCACCGGGAATGAACTGCTCCTTGAACTCAAACGCGCGCCCACCCGCGGACGCGGCGAGGCTCTTGACCATGTCCGGGATGTCCGACTGCAGGCTGTGCCCGATGTAGAACACGCGCAGGGGGGGCTCCTCCGCGGCGCTACCGCTGCCGGCGAGCAGCGCCGCGCCCACGGCGAGCGCGCGCCCCCACCGCAAACCTTCCGACGCCACGTTGGACATGTTCACCCCTGGTGCAATCCGCCAAGCGGACAGTAAATTATCTTCCCGGTAAATAAGAGCCCCTTTTCGGAAACCTAAACAGCATTCCCGCGTGAATTCAAGCTTTTCAAAGCCGCCAGTCCGTTGGCCGGACGATGCCAGCCTGAATCCCCCGGCCCCGTGAACGGAGGATGGTCCGGGCGCCTTATTGCCGCAGAAAGACGTCCAGGCGCGGATCGGGGGGCGCGCCAAGGTTCAAGGCCCCCTGATAATAGACGCGGACACGGTCTTTGACAGGCGGTTTGCTGTCGGCATACGTGCGGGCGAGGCCCAGACTGGCGTCGTGGGAGGCCGGGTCGATCTTGAGCGCTTGAAGGAACGACCGTTCCGCCGCCGCCTTCCAGTTGCGCTGGCCGCACGCAAGGCCCAGATGCAACCGGTTGCGCGCGTCTCCAGGCGCGAGCTTCGCCGCCGAAGCCAGTTCCTCCACAGCCTTGTCTCCCCGCCCCGCCTCCAGGTAAGCCTTGCCCAGCGCCGCCCGCGCAAATGCGTCCGCCGGGTCCCCGCGCACCGCACCGAGCAGCAGCTCGATCGCGTCCTCCACACGCCCCTGCTCCAGCCGGACGAGACCCAGATTCGCCGCGGCGCCGGGATGGCCGGGATTCGACGCGAGGATCGCCGCGTACGCCGTCCCGGCGCCTTCGTAATCCCCGGCCGCAAACCGTTCCGCGGCGCGCCCGGCTTGCTCCGCCGCGCCGCCCGGCCACGGTCTGGCGCGCGTGCCCATGCCTTCGGTGCCCAGCCCGTCGAGAAATTGCACCAGCCCCCGCTCCGAATCGGTTGTCGGCACCAGCACCGGATCGTCGTTGCCGGGCCGGACGGACGGAAAGCCGAGCTTGGCGACGTGATGCCGGACCGACTGCCAAACCAACGTGCCGCTCACGAGCAGAAAAATGACCCCCGCCCCGGCGAAAACAACCCTGCGCAACCGGGCCATCTGGCGCAGCACGTCCACGACCTCCTCCGACACCCGCGCGGTGACCGGCGCCGAGGCCGGCGCCTTGGCCGGCGCGGCGATCTGTTTGCCCAAACCCAGCCGCTCGCCAAACTCCAGGATCGACTGGGGCCGCGCGGTGGCTTCCTTCCGCAAGGCCGCCGCGAGGGTGTCCTCCCACCGTTTCGGCACCGGCTCCCCGGCCACGCCCAGCTCCCGCCGGCGCCGGGCCACGCTGGGCAGCGTTTTTTCGGCCACCTGGATGTAGATGTCGCCGGTGAAAAACGGCGGGCGCCCCGTGAGAAGGTCGTACATCGTCGCCGCCAGCGAATAGACGTCGTCGAGCACGTTCGGCAGCTCGCCGTACATCTGCTGCGGGCTCATGTAGGTAAGCGTCCCGAACTTCGTCGGACCCATCGTCACCCGGCTGTTCGACTCAACCACCGTTCGCGCCAGCCCGAAGTCCGCCAGCTTCACTTCGCCGCGCGCGTTGAGCATGACGTTGGCCGGTTTGATGTCGCGGTGCACGATCTTCGCCGTCGTGTGCGCGTAATGCAGCGCCTGCACCACCTGCCGGATCCACGGCGCCAGCTCCTCCACGCTGAACAACGCGTCCCCGCGCTCCCCTTGCATGTCCAACAGGCTTGGGCCATCCACGTATTCCATCGAAATGCACGCCAGCCGCCCGTCCTGCAAAAAGTCGTACACCCGCACGATGTTGTGGTGCGTCAGCTCCAGGCATTTCCGCGTCTCGCGCTTCAGGTTCTCCAGCGCCCGCGGATCGTGGAACAGGTGCTCCGCCAAAAACTTCAACGCCACCGGGCGCGCCAGTTGCTCGTCGTGGGCAAGCCATACCGCGCCCATCCCCCCAAACCCCAGCGCCCGCTCCAGGGTGTACCTTTGGAACAGCCGCTCCCCGGGCGTCAGCGCTTGGATCGCCTCGCCGTAGCCGCCCACAGGCGCCGAACTCCGCCTGGACACGGCGCCCACCGCCCCCGCGCCGCCGCTTAAAGCCGGTTTCCTCGAAAGCCCGTCAACCAACGAATCCGCCACTGCCAAAGGTTACCGGCAGGCGCCGCGCGATGCCACGAAATAAAAGCGCCCCGGCCAGCCAAGGCGCCAGGCCGGAAACCGGTCCCCAAAGCCCGCGCCCGGCGCCCGTTCAAGCCCCGCCCCCTTCGTTCAGGACGTGGTCCACGACCTCCGCCAGCGGCGCCTCCGCCAGCGCGATGGCCGTGTCGCACACCCCATAATACAGCCGCAGCATCCCGTCCACCACCACCGCGCCAGTCGGAAAAATCACGTCGGGAATGAACAGGCCGGTCTTCTCGTAGTAGGCCTCCGGCTCCATCAGAAAACCCGGGCACCGGGCAATGACACGCGCCGGGTTCTCCAGGTCCGCGACAAACGCACCCATGCGATAGACGACGTGCCGCGTGGCCAGGTCCGTGGTTTCAACCCCGTGGTAGAACACCAGCCAACCCGCCGGCGTGCGAAGGGGCGGGGTCGAACCGCCGATGCGGTTGTTCTCCCACGCGAACGCGGGTTCGATCACGACCGCCGGTTCAGTCCACGACGTGAGATCGTCCGAATAACTGATCCGGATCGCCGGGGCCGCGGCGTGCGCCGCCAGGGTCGAAACGAACGGCGCCGGCCTCCGCAGCGCGGCGTAACGCCCGCCGATCTTTTCTGGAAACAGGATCACGTTGCGGTCGTCCATCGTCCCGTCCCCGACCCACGCCAAAAAACGCCAGGCGATGCCGTCGGCGGACTCGGCGATGCCCGAGCGCGTCTGGTTGTCCTCATCCCGCCCTGAAAAGCCCGGATACTCCGCCTGCGCCGCGTCGGGAACGCCAAGACCCGTGGGCCAGCAGTTCCAGGCGTAGGGACGGAACGCGAACGTCATGAGATACCGCCCGCCAAGCCAGACGACGCGCGGGTCCTGCACCGACCCGTGCGGGCCGCCCGCCATCGCCGGCGTGAACACCGGCTCCTCCGCAAGGCGCGTGAACTGGACGCCGTCGCGGCTTTCCCAGGCGCCGATCACGCACGCGAACGGGCGCAACGACGGCGCGGCGCGTTCGTAGAGCAGGAACCGCCCGTCGGGCGCGCGCACCACGCCGGGGTTGAACGTGGCGGCCGCACGCCACGCCGGCGCGCCTGGACGCAGGATGGGGTTCCCTGGATGCCGCTCAAAACGGGGCGGGCGCATGGCCGGAATCGCGGGCGCGCCGCCTACTTCGCCATCGGATACCCGGCGGCAACCAAGCCCCGGAACCCGCCGATCAGGGAATGAACGTTGCGATACCCCATCAGCTTGAGATTGGCCGCCGCAAGCACCGACCGGTACCCGCCGCCGCAATACAGGATGATCTCGGTCTCCTTGTCCGGCACGGCCCCGACAATGTCGCGTTCGAGGACGCCCCGGCCCATGTGCGTGGCGCCCGCGGCGTGGCCGGCGGCCCATTCGGAATCTTCGCGCACATCGACAAGCAGCGCCTTCGGATTGGCCGCAAGCCGCCGCCGCGCGTCCGCCAGCGTGATCTCGCCAACCCCCCCGCGGAAGCGGTCCACCAACTCCTCGAACTCGTGCGAATGCGCCGCCGCCATGCCTACTCTTTGTCGAGCGTCCGCTTGCCTGTAAAGAACTGTTCGAGGTCCGCGCCCACGCCCTTGAACGTGCGCCCGACCGACTTGCCGAACGCGTCCATCTCCGACTTGGGCGTGTCCGCCGCCGCGGCGCGCCGCGCGTCCTCCCCCCACGACGTGGACAGCAGCGTGCCGTCGCGCGCGTTGAGGACCACGCGGCCCACAAGCTTCTCCCGCGCATCAAACCCGAAAATCCGCCAGCGCGCGACAGCCTCGCCGGGCGCCTTGGACAGGACGTAACGGTAGAACGCCACCGCCTGGCCGGCCCCCTCCGCCTGGCGCGCCCCTTCCCCGAAAAGCCGGTCCACCGGCAGCGCGAGGTCCGCGTCCGGCAGGGAGGCAAGGTCGCCGCCAAGAAAGGCGCGCACCGTGGCGGGTTTGTCGGAAACAGGCCTGCCATCCTTGACGACCACCGCGCGGCGGTTCCCCTTGAAATTCGGATCGCGAAACTGGATTTCCCACACCGCGTCGCCTGGGTGATCGTGGATTTGCACGCCCAACACCGTGCCCTCGGCGGGCAGGGAAATGGATTGCCCCACCCCGCGCACCACGGCCGCGACCGGAACCGTCCGGTCCTGGCACAAACCCGCCTCCGTCCCGGCGGCCAGGCCAACGGCCGCCGCCAACAACCAATGCGCTCCCGTCTTCACCCGGAGTGTACGATGGCGCGGGCCGGGCGGGAATTCAATCCCGTTTCCGGCCCTCACGGAATGACTTCCACAGGCGTCCCCACATCCACCATCTTCAGAATCGTCACGGCGTTCCAGTTCGCCAGCCGGAAACAGCCCAGCGACCGCGTCCGACTGATGTCCTCCGGCTCCGGCGTGCCGTGAATCCCGTACCCCGGCATGCTCAGGCTGATCCACGCCAGGCCCACCGGGTTGTTCGGCCCGGGCGGCAGCATCATCTTGCGCGTCAACCCCTCCGCCTCCGCCACCTTCGTGTGAACCTCCGGATTGAAGGTGAAGTCCGGACCCGGCACCTTGATCGTAACCCGCAACAGTCCCACGGGCCGCTTCTCCGCCTTCTCCGCGATGGAACACGGAAAATGCGCGATCGCCTGGCCTTCCGCGTCCAGCGCCTGGATCGTCAGCTCCGAAAGGCTCACCACAAGCTTCGCGGCCTTGGGCGGTTTCTCCGGGCGCCCCGTCAGGTCCGGCGCAAGCACCGCGTCCCCAGGCCGCAACATCTCCCACAGCACGCCCGGATTCAGTTTCTCCATGAACTTCGGCGTGGAATGAAACTTCTCCGCCGCCATCTCCAATACGGTGTTGTAACCCAGATACTGCAACGCCGCCTTTTCCCGCCACAATTTCGGCGTCGGACTGACCATCGCAAAATCGTTGGTCGTGAGCGCCTGCCGCGTGATCGCCGCCTCCGGCTCGCCCAGCAGGGAAAGCGTCGGCGCGTCGAACTCGCCCGTCACCGGCAATCCGTACAACGCCTGCATCGCGCGCAACGACTTGCGCGTGCGCATGCCGATCTCGCCGTCTATCGTCCCCGACGAAAAAAAACGGCGCTCCATCAGCACCTGCAACCCCGCCGCCTCGATCCCGTTGGTCGGCGGCCTGGGAATGCGCCACGGCCCAAGGCTTCCGGGAAGAACCACCTCCGCGCGCGGCGGCGGCTGAGGGGCGCCGGTCTGGGCGCCAAGCCGCGCGCCTCCGGCGGCGGCCAGGACCACGAACCCAAGCCAAATCCGTCCTTTTGTCATTTGCGTGGCCGCCGCGCCTCGTCGGCGAGCTCAAAGACCTCCCCCGGCCCATCGTCCGGTGGGTACTCCGATTTCTCCGGGCGCACGTCGAACGCCTCGGCGTCCGGGCTCTCGGAAAACAGTTCGCGGGCGATTTCGTCCATGGACTTCTCCGGCGGCCTGTGGTTCTGCCACCACCAGAAACCGGCGCCGGCGGCGCCCGCCAGGGCCAGCAAGCGCCAGGGAACCCCCCCGCGCCCGCGCCCCCCGCGGGCGCCCCGGCGCCGCCGGGAAGGGCGCGCGGAACGGCGGGATCGCGAACGTCTGGCCATGGTCCGGAGTATCTTGCCGGGGTTCACGGGCGGCGGCAATGGATTCTTCCGAAGTCAGCTCTCGCGCCGAATGCTGGAGGGCAGGATGTGAAGCTCCGCGCGGTACTTGGCCACCGTGCGCCGGGCCAGTTTGAGGCCACGCCCCGCCAGGATCGCCACGATGTCCTCGTCCGAGTGCGGCTTCTTTTTGTTCTCCCCGGCGATCAAATCGCGGATGGCGTCCTTCACGGTCTTGTTGGAAAACATCTCCCCGCTCTCGGTCTGGTAACCGGGCGTGAAAAAGTATTTCATGTCAAACACCCCCCACGGCGTGCTCGCGTACTTCCCGGAAATCGCGCGGCTCACCGTGGTCTCGTGCACCCCGGTCATCGCGCCGACCTGGGCCAAGGTCAGCGGTTTGAGAAGCGCGGGGCCGGACTCGAAGAAGTCAATCTGCCGCCGCACAACCTCCTCGGCGATCTTCTGGATCGTCTGGTGGCGCTGCTGGATCGAGTGGATGAGCGACTTGCCCGCCCGGATTTTCTCCTTGAGATAGGACCGCAACTCGTCCTCCTTGCCTTCCGTGGCAAGCAAGTCCTTGTACGTGTTGCTGATCCGCAGCCGCGGTATCGCGTCCCCGCTCACCGCCACCTTCCACTCCCCCTCGTCCCGGAAGATGAATATCTCCGGCTGGACGACCATCTCCCGCTGCTCCGGCGCGAACTTCCGGCCAGGGCGCGGGTCCAGCTCCGCGATCACCGCCGCCGCCCGCCGCACCCGCCCGCCGTCCACGCCCAGCGCGCGGGCGATCTGGTCATACCGGTGGTGCGCCAGCGCGTCAAAATGCCCCTGGACAATCGCCGACTCGATCGTCTCGCTCCGCCCCAGCCGGTCAAGCTGGATCAGCAGGCATTCCCGCAGGTCGCGCGCCCCCACCCCGACCGGATCAAAGGTCTGGATCAGGTGCAGCGCCTCCTCCACCCGCGCCTCCGCAAGCCCGCACCCCGCCGCAATCTCCGCCACCGGCGCGCGCAGAAACCCCTCCTCGTCCAGGTTGCCCACGATCTCCTCGCCCGCGCGCAGCAGCTCCGGGTCCGAGGTGGAAAGCCGCAGCTGCCCGCCCAGATGGTCCGCCAGCGTGGTTTCGCTGCTCAGCGAATCGAAAAAGTACTGACGCCGCTCCTCGTCCTCGGCCGTGGCCCGGTGCCCGGACCGTTCCCTCGAAAAGTACGCCCGCGTGTCCTCGTCGATCTCGCGCAACATCGCAATCTGGCGGTCCACCAACGCGTCGGAAGGATCGGGCATCGCCGCGGGCGCGTCGGTTTCGGGCGGGCCATCCTGGTCCTCTTCCAGCACCGGATTCTGGGCAAGCTCTTTCTGGACCAGGGCGCGCAGTTCCATCGCCGGCGCCTGCAACATGGCCAGGGCCTGCTGCATTTGCGGCGTGAACACCTGCGTCTGCGCCATGGACTGGGAAAGCCTCATCTCACTCACCGTGGGGCGACTTTGGCACAACTCTTGCTGCCCCGCAAGAATCGGGCTGTCTCCCAGCCCGCAGTCCGCCGCGGTGGCGCCCCGAGGGAGCTTGCGCGAGAACCGCCGCGGGCGTAGAGGAGGGCATGTTGCGGGTGACCATCCTCGGCAGCGGCAGCGGCGGCAATTGCGCCCTGGTCGAAGGCGGCGGCACCCGGTTGCTCGTGGACGCGGGGTTCAGCGGGCGCCAAATCCGGGAACGGCTGGCGTCCGCGGACCGCCGCCTGGAGGACATCGACGGCATCATCCTGACCCACGAACACTCCGATCACGTCGCCGGCCTGCCCGTGCTCTGCGAACGCCACGGCATCGCCCTCTACTGCAACCGCGGCACCGGCGACGAAATCCGCCCGAGAATCCCGGGCTTCGGCAACTGGCGCTTTTTTCAAACCGGCGACGTGTTCCCCGTGGGCGCCCTCACCGTGGAGACGTTCGGCATCCCCCACGACGCGGCCGATCCCGTCGCGTTTGTGGTCGGGTTCGAGGACCTCTCCGCGGGGTTTGTTACCGACCTGGGCCACGCGACCAGGCTGGTCATCGAACGCGCGCGCCGGTGCGACGCCCTCCTGCTCGAAGCCAACCACGACCTCGCCATGCTCGACGGCGACGCGCGCCGCCCCTGGGCGGTAAAACAACGCATCCGCTCCCGCCACGGCCATCTTTCCAACGAAGCTGCGGCGGCAGTGGCCCGCGAGGTGGCCACCGGACGGCTCCGCCACCTCTGGCTGGGCCATCTCAGCCCGGATTGCAACACGCCCGATCTGGCCCAGCGGACCGTAGCCGCCGCGCTCGCAGACCTCGGCGCGGGCCACGTCCATCTGGAGGTGACCCGCCAGGACGCACCTTCCGCGCCGGCCAATATTTCCACACGGTAAAATAAAATCCGGCTTTCCCCAGGCTATTGATTCGATTTATTGCGCCGATTCCGCCGCCGGGGCGACGCCAAATTGTCACCAAATTGTCACACAAACGCCATCAAACTGTTACGTTGGCCGTTCAGGCTAAGGGTTGCTTATGGAGGCGAACGGCTCGACAATTCCCGCGATAGCGCCGCAGGCGGCAGGCGCCGACCCGCGGGTTTCGGATTTGATTCACACGCGGGATTTCCTCACCGCCGGCACGCTGGTCAAGGACGTCGTGGATTATTTCAAGGCCCGGACCAACGACTTCGTCGCCATCGTGGAGGAAGGCGCGCTCGCGGGGTTGGTCGGGCGCGAAGCCCTCCTGCGCAAGGTGGGCACGCAATACGGCTGGGCGCTCTACGCCGAAAAGCCCGTCTCCAAACTGACCGAACGCGACGCCACGGTGGTGGACGGCGGGACGCGCGTGACCGACGCGATGAAACTGGTGGTGGCCCGCAAGGCCGAAACCGTTTTCAACGACCTCATCGTCTCGGTCCAGGGCGGGTACGCCGGGCTGATCTCGGTGCACCGGGTCATGCTCGCCCACATGAACGGCCTGGAACGCAAGCTGCGCCTGGTCGAGGAACAGCGCGACGCCATCCAGCGTAAGAACCGCCAGCTCGTCGAGGCCAACATGCGCGTCCTGCGCACCGGCGGCCACCGCGCCAACGCCATCGCCGAAACCTCCCTCCCGATCTGTTCCATCGAAAAGGACGGCATCGTCAGCAGCGCCAACGAACGCTTCGCCCGCGTCATCGGCTGCGCCCTGGACGATCTGGTCGGGACTTGCGGCGCGCGCGACATCTTCCCCACGGGCTACGAGGAAGAACTCCAGGATTACCTCGCCCGCGCCGACGACAATGGCGACAGTAAGACGCTTTACCCGCTGCGCCTCAAACGCAAGGACGGCACGCTGGTCTGGGTCGAGGTCGCCTTCGAGTTCGTCCACACCACCGGCCAGATCATCCTCAGCATCGCCGACATCCCAGACACCACCCAGCAGGAACTCCAGGAACTCCTCGACAAACGCTACGCCCGCGCCGGCGGCGCGGGCTCCGTCCTCGCCCGCAAGGCCGCCGCCACCATGCGCGCCCGCGGCCTGACCGAGGACGGCCTCCACAACAAGATTGAAACCCTCGCCGAATACGCCGACCAGATCGAGGCCGTCGAACCCGCCTCAGGCTCCCACCTCCAGGGCAGCCTCCGCGAATTCGGCCCCGTCGATCTCGCCCAGCTCCTCGTCCACGGCGGCAAGACCGGCGTGCTCGTGCTCCAGGACGAAATTCTCACCGCCAGGCTCGCCTTCGACGGCGGCGCCCTCATCCACGCCGAAACCACCGACGGCGCGGAGGCCATCTCCGCCCTCACCAAAGCCCTGCGCATCACCCAGGGCTCCTTCGAGTTCCTTTTCCACCAGAAACCCGGCAAGAACACCCTGGAAGGCGACGCCATGACGCTGCTCATGGAAGCCTGCCGCGCCCACGACGAAAGCACCCACGACGCCTCCGCCTCCGGCGCCGCCCTGTTCATCTGACGCCCCAAGGGAAAGCGGCGTCCCGCCGCTGGACGGCTGTCTGGGACACCGCGCGCACCCGCGCGCGAAACACCCATCCCCGCCATCAAGGCGCCGGCTCGACCCCGAGGGCTTTCTGGACAAGACCGGGATTGAGTCCGCGCGGCGGGACGCCGTTGCGGGCGCAGAGCGCCGCGGCCGCCCCGGCGGCGGCGCCGATGGCCATGACGATCCGCTGGACCCGGTAGGAAGCGTGCGCCTCGTGGCTTCCGCTGATGCAGCGCCCGGCCAGCAGCAGCCCGTCCACGTTCCGCGGCACCAGGCAACCGTAGGGAATGTCATAGCCTTTCGGCATCGCGGCATGCTTCTCGGCCTGGCCACCGCCGTCCGGGTTGTGGATGTCGATGGGGAAAAAGGCGCCGCGCACCACGGCGTCGGGCCATTTTCTTCCCGCCATCAAGTCGTCCAGCGTGAGATACCGTTCCCCGAGAAACCGCCGGGTTTCGCGCACGCCGATGGCGGCCGGCATGTGCGAAATCTCGCAGGCCTCGTACCCGGGCGCGTGGCGGCGCAGGAAATCGCGCACCTTGAGCGCCTGGCGCCGCCCCTCGATCTCGGCCCGGGTCAGGTCGGCGACCTTCGTGCCATCGACGTAGTTGACCTGCGTGGCGTTGACGATGCGTTCGCCGGCCCGCCGGGATTCGTAAAGCCGGATTACCGTCACGTTGGGGGCAAGTTCGCCCGATTCGGCGCCGCGCCGGCAAACTTCCGCCCAGGCGCCCCCGGGCACCCCGACCTTTTCGGATTGCTCCTCGCTGTTGCAGAGCAGCCCGCGCGCCTTGTCCACGCCGTCCACCCGGAACATGATGGTCATTGGCTGGAGCAGCCCGTCGCGCGCCCGCCCTTTCTCGAAGGGGACGCCCGCGCCGAAGGCCACGTCGCCGTCGGCGGTGGCGTCCACGGTCACGGCGGCGCGCAGGTCGAGCATCCCTTCCTTGCACAGGATGCGGATGCCGCGCACCACATCGCCCTCCAGGATGGGGCCCGCGACAGCGCTATGCAGCAGCAGCTCGACACCGGCCTTCTCCAGCAGATCGTAATAGACCAGATCGAGCATTTCCCAGTTTTCGCCGGCCGCCTCGAACGCTTCCACGATTTCGCGGACCAGGGGCGAATCGACGCTGCCCATCAGCGGGTTGACGTTGCTCGTCACGCCCGCGCCGCCGATGCGCCCGAAGCGCTCGACCAAAAGGGTGCGCGCCCCCTGCCGCGCGGCGGCCAGGGCGGCGGCGATGCCCGAGGGCCCGGCCCCGGCGACCACAACGCCGGTCTGGCGATAGGGATTCGAGCTTTCCATGGAACCAGCGGAATCACTCATCCTCTCTATGGAGGAGGACGGGCCGCCGCCTGTCAACATTGAGGATTCCCAGCCGGTTGGCGGATTCAACGCCTCAGTCTGGAGGCTGGAGCGCCTTGATGTTCTTCCGAAGGCGTCCGCTTCGATTTCTGCGGGGTTGCCCTTCAGGACTCCTGTCCCAACCCCTCAACCTTCGAGCAAGCCCCGCCATGCCGGCACCGCGCCGTCGCGCGGCCCAGCCAGATTGTGCGTCCCCACGCCTGGATTTTCCACCCGGACACGCGGGAACAAGCGAGGCGAAAACCGGCGCCACGCCCCGCCACATTTCGCGTGCAACCGCGCGCCGGCGCGGCAACGTTCACCCTCCGTGAGCGCCCACAAGCTCGATGAATTTAACCGGGACGAAGAGTCGCCCCTCGACCTTTCCCTGCGCCCGGTGGACTTCGCGGAGTTCGCCGGACAGGAGCGCGTCAAGGAACGCCTGGAAGTCCTGGTCCAGGCGGCCCGCGGGCGGGGCGACCCGCTGGAGCACCTGCTTTTCAGCGGTCCGCCCGGCCTGGGCAAGACCACCCTCGCCTCCATCCTCGCCCGCGCCATGGGCGCCAGCCTCAAGACCACCTCGGGTCCGGTCATCGAAAAAGCGGGCGACCTCGCCGGCCTGCTCACCAACCTCGAACGCGGCGACGTCCTTTTCATCGACGAAATCCACCGCCTCAACAAGGCCATCGAGGAGTACCTCTACCCGGCGATGGAGGATTACCGCCTCGACATCATCATCGACCAGGGGCCCCACGCCCGGAGCGTGCGGCTCAACCTTCCCAAATTCACCCTCATCGGCGCCACCACCCGCGCCGGGATGCTCAGCGCCCCGCTGCGCTCCCGCTTCGGCATGACCAACCGCCTCGACTATTACACCGCCGTCCAGCTCCAGGGCATCGTCCTGCGTTCCGCCCGCATCCTCGACGCCCCCGTGGACGGCGACGGCGCCATGGAAATCGCCAGGCGCTCCCGCGGCACCCCCCGCATCGCCAACAACCTCCTGCGCTGGGTGCGCGATTTCGCGGCGGTCCGGTCCGGCGGCCAGATCGACCGCGCCACAGCCGACCGGGCCCTGGTCCTGCTGGAGATCGACGCCGACGGCTTGGACGAAATGGACAAGCGCATCCTGGAAGCCCTGGTGCACCAGTTCGACGGCGGCCCGGTCGGGCTCAGCTCCCTGGCGGTTGCCGTGGGCGAAGAGGGCGGCACGCTGGAGGAGGTGCACGAGCCCTACCTGATCCTGCAAGGCTTCCTCAAACGCACCCCCCAGGGCCGCATGGCCACCGCGCGCACCTACGAAAAACTCGGCGTCAAACCCAGCCGCCGCCAGGCCGAACTTTTCTGAATGGACCGCGGCGTGGAAGAAGGCGCCACTTTCTCCTTTCCGCTGTTGCGGCGGCGCGCAGGCTTGCGGCATGGCCGAGACAGGGCAGCCGGCGCCGGACGCCGCGCGTTACCGCGCGGTGCGCCGGGTGTTGTGGGCCACGTTCGCCGTCAACGTGGTGCTCGCGGCGTTAAAGATCGGCCTGGGCATCCGCGCCAACAGCCTGAGCGTTTTGAGCGACGGGTTTCATTCGTTGTTGGACGGGGGCGCGAACGTCGTCGCGCTGGTGGCGATCACCCTGGCGTCGCGTCCGCCCGACGAGAACCATCCGTACGGCCACGGCAAGTACGAGGCCCTGGCGACCTTGGCGCTCTCCGGCCTGTTGATCCTCACCTCGTGGGAAATCCTCAAGACCGCCCTGGCGCGGCTGTGGCAGCCGGTGGAATTGCCGCGGTTCGAATGGTTGACGCTGGCGGCGCTGGGCGGGACGGTGGTGGCGAACCTGTTCGTCTCCTGGTGGGAGCAGCGCGAGGGACGCCGCCTCCGTAGCAGCCTGCTGGCCGCCGACAGCGTGCACACGCGCACGGACGTGTTCACGTCGGTGCTGGCGGCGGGGGCGCTGTTGAGCGCAAGGTTTGGATGGTTCTGGCTGGACCCGGTGGCGGCCCTGGCGATTGTGGCGCTGATCCTGCACGCGGCGTGGGGCATGCTGCGCGAAACGGTCCTGACACTGTCCGACGCGGCGCAATTGAATCCGGAGGACGTGCGCGCCTGCGTCATGCGGGTCGAGGGCGTCCGCGGGGCGCACGACATCCGGACGCACGGGATGCCGCACGACATCCACGTGGACCTGCACCTGGAATTGCCGGGCGACATTTCGAGCCGGGACGCCTTTGATCTGGAGGAACGGGTGATGGCGGCGTTGCGGCGGGAGTTTCCGGGGATCACGCACGTGGGCGTGCGGCATGAACCCGAACCGGACGGGGCGCAGGGCCACGGGGGAAGCTTCCGCGCGGGTTGACAGCGGGCGGAAGCGCTCCAATATCCGGCTCTATGCCAACCAAGCGCAGGCCGGCGAAGGCGCCGACGATTGGACAGTTCCTGGAGCAAGCCGTGGCGGAACTCCGCATCCGGGAGGTGGCCGATTTCCTGGAACGGTTGCCGGAGCTGCGGCGCAAGGTGCGCGGGCTCGCCGACCCGGGCCATCCCCACCTGCCCATGCAGATGGCGTTCCTGGCGGCGGTCGTGGCGAAGGTCCGGTCGGGACACGAAGCCGGCATGCCAGTGAAGGCGTTTTTGGAGGCCGTCGTGGCGCTGCGCTATTCCCTGCACGCCTTCGACCTGATCCCGGACGAAATCCCCGAAATCGGTTTGGCGGACGATTCCCGGCTGGTCCGGTTCGTTCTCGCGCGCCGGGCGGAGGAGTTCAAGCCGCTCGCGGCCAAACTGAAGGTGGATTGGAAAGACTTGTCGCGTCCCTGACCGTTTCCACGAGCGCGCGAGGGGCGCCCTTCACGGCAACTTCCACCCGTCTTTGAGCCGGGCGTAGTCGGCTTGGGGGAGGAGGACAAACAGCGGGCGGGCGCCGGGATCGACCCATTGAATGAGATCACGGAGTTTGGGCTCGGCCATGGTGGTGCAGCCGCTGGTCGGGAGGGCGCCGTCCTTGCGCCAGATATGGAAAAAGATCGCGCTGCCGCGGCCGGGCATTGCGTTGGGGGGGGCGTTATGCTCGATGAACAGCTTGAGGCTGTGGGCGGGGTCGTTGAGCCGCATCTGCTGTTTCTTTTCCCACTCGTTGCGCGGCTCGTGGTCGATGCGCAGGTGGCGGTTGTAGAAGGCGGAGTCGGAATCTTCCACCCACAGGTCAAAAGGCGTGATCTGCCGGTAGGGCATGCCGGGCCTGCGGGCAACATCGGGGCCGTAGCCAAACGCGCCTCCGAGATCGAACACGCCGGCGGGCGCGCGGTCGTCGCCCTCGGCCTTGGAAAGCCCCGGCATGGCGGCGGGATGGATGCCGACGCCCCAGGCAAGGCCCTTGGCGCCGAGGCGTCCGGGCCAGGGCATGCCTTCCCGTTTCCAGGCGCCGCCGGCGGACCGGGACCAGCGCTGGAGCGAAACGTGGGAGCTGTTCCAGTCCTTGGCGAGGCCGAGAATCAACTGGCGGGATTCCCCGGGCAACGAAAAGGCGTCCTGGCCGGCGCCGGTCGCGATGATCCCGAGCCCGCCTATCGCCGCGCAAACGAAACGTCTCATGGCCCGGAACGTTGGAGGGATTCCGCCGGTCCGTCAACCCGCGGGCAAAAGCCGGCCGCGGCGGCGCCCGCGAGGCCGGGCAAACGTTTTCCTCTGGAACAAGCGGGGCACCGGGATTGTACTGTTCCGGCGGGTTGGGCCCAAACAGCCCGCCACCGGCCCGAGTGCCGGCAACCCGCCACCATGTCCAAACCTGTCATAGTCTGCATCGACGACGAGCCGCAGGTGCTTACCCTGTTGGCACGGCAGGTTGAGCACGCGTTTGGCGGCGAGTATGAAGTGGCCACCGCCGCCACGGGGGCGGAGGGCGTGGACCGCGTCAAAGCGGCCCTTGCCGCCGGGGGGGATGTCGCGGCGGTGATCGCGGATTTCCGGCTGCCGGACACGGAGGGCGCCGCGGTTCTGGCGGAGGTCAGCCGCCTGGCCCCTCAAACGCGGCGCATCCTCATCACAGGCCACGCGACGCTCGAGAGCCTTGGCCAGGCCGTCAACACCGCCGGTTTGCACGGGTTCGTGACCAAACCCTGGACGATGGACCAAATCCAGGGGTCAGTGGGCCGGGCGCTTGCCAGCTACGTCCATTTCAAGAATCTCCACAGCGCCGCCGCCGCCCTTAGCGCGGAGGCGCCCACGCCCGAACGCGCCCAGCAAGCCCATCGCCTGTTGCGGCACGAGGGCGCCTTGCTCGACATGTCGCTGATGACGCTGGAGCAGTTTGAGGAACGGCTCCACGCGATCATTGAACACACCGCCATGGAGCTCCAACTGGATGCCGTGGGGTATTTCGGAAGGGCGTCCCGCGATTCGGACCTTTTCGTCAACGTCATGACCCTTCTGCGGTCCACCGGTGTGTGCGAGACGCGCGCCCGGTTTCATCCGAACCGCCATCGGGAATACGCGGAGGGGTTGCACAGCGCCGGGGTGTTGGGATTGGAGGAGCCGCCCGCGCTGAGTCCGCCGGAACTCGTCCTGGGACCGGAAAGGCCGGTGGCCGCGCTGGACGCCGCGGTGTGGAGCGGCGGGCGGCTCATCGGCGTGCTCCGGTGCGAGCGCCAGTCGGGCACGCCCACGTGGCCGCCGGAGGACGCCGACTTCGTCCGTTCGGCCTGCCACATCATCGCCACCGCGGTGGAAGCGTCCGAGCAACGGCGCGCGGAACGTGGGCGGCGGGAGGCGGAGGAACGCTACCGGGAATTGTGCGAGAACGCGGTGATCGGCATCTACCAAACGACGCTGGACGGGCGTTTCCTTTCGTGCAATCCGGCGATGGCGCGAATGCTTGGGTACGCCTCCCCGCGGGAGCTGATCACCTCGGTCAAGGACATCGGCGCCGATCTCTACGCGGAACCCGCCCGCCGGGCGAAGTTCCTGGACCTCATGGAAAGGAACGGACAGGTCATCGACTTTGAGACGCCGGTGCGCCACCGCGACGGGCGCATCATTTTCATCACCGAATCGGCGCGGGCGGTCCGGAATACGGAGGGGCGCGTGACGAGCTTCGAGGGGATGGCGCAGGACATATCGGACCGGGTCTATGCGGCCCGGGAGCTGCGCCTGGCCAAGGAGGCCGCCGAGGCGGCCAACCGGGCCAAGGACGGCTTTCTAGCGATGGTCAGCCACGAAATCCGCACGCCGATGAACGGCGTGATCGGCATGCTCGACGTGCTGTTGCGCACCACGCTCAACCCGGAGCAGGCGTCGTATATCCGAACCGCCCACCAAAGCGCCGAATCGCTCCTGGCGCTCATCAACAACATCCTCGACTTTTCCAAGATCGAATCCGGCCGTTTTGAGCTGGTCGAGACGGATTTTGACCTCCAACCGCTGCTGGACGAAATCCGCGGGCTTCACGCCACTCAGGCACGGGCCAAGGGTCTGGCCCTGGACGTTGCCACCGGACCGGGCGTCCCTGCCCGGCTCCGCGGGGATCCGATCCGGCTTCGGCAGATTCTCAACAATCTCATCGGCAACGCCATCAAGTTCACGGAGACCGGATCGGTCCGCGCCACGATTTCCGTGGCCGAGGACGGCCCCGCCGGGCTCGTGCTTGCGGGCGAGGTGGCCGACACCGGCATTGGAATTCCGGAATTGGCCCAGAAGCGCATCTTCGAACCGTTCGAGCAGGCCGAACCCCTGGCCGTGCGCGATGCCAGCGGGACAGGGCTGGGCCTCGCCATTTGCCGCCGCCTCGCCGCGGCGATGGGCGGCGGCATCCGCGTCGCCAGCACGCCCGGCGCCGGGTCGGTGTTCCGCTTCCACGTGCGGCTGTCGAAGGCGTCCGGCAAGCGGCCAAGCCGCATCCTGCGCCCCGTCTCCGCGCCTCGCTACCGCTCGCGCCGCAGCCTTCGCATCCTATGTGCCGACGACAGCGCCACCGCGCAGTTTGTCGCGCGCGCCCAATTGCAGCACCTGGGCCACCGCGTCGATATCGTTGCCAACGGCCAGCAGGCCGTTGAAGCGCTTTCCCGCCAGACGTACGACGCGGTGTTCTTGGACGGGCGGATGCCGGTTATGGACGGCATCGCGGCCGCCCAGGCAATCCGCGACCCGTCTTCGCCCGCCTTGGATCACCAGGCGTATTTGATCGCGATGACCGCGCAGGCGCTCACAGGCGACCGGGAGAAGTTCCTGGACGCGGGTTTTGACGATTACGTCGCCAAGCCGGTCACGTCGGAAGCGCTCGTGGCAGCCCTGGCCCCGGTTCTTGAACGCCTGGACGGCGACGGCGTCCCGCCCGCCCCGCCGCCGGAGAATCCCGCCCGGCAGGCGGCGTTGGAGCTGTGGGCGGTGTTCGCGGACGAAGCGCGGGCGCTGGCCGCGGAGATCGAGGCGGCGGTGGCGGGGGGCGACTGCGGGCGCGCCGGGCGCGCGGCGCACACGCTCAAGGGTTCCGCCGGCAGTTTTTCGGCGGACCGCCTCGCGGGGATTGCCGGGGCGATGGAACGGGACGCCGCCGCGGGCAACCTGGAGGCGCTGCGGTCCAACCTCGCGGGCCTGCGCCTGGAGATGGCCGCGCTCGATACACAGGCGCGCCCGGCGGGGTGACCGTCTGTTCCGGGGGGCGTGAGACAGTCCGCTAGAGCGCCGACTGCTGGATGACGAGGAGCATGACGGTTCCGGGGCCGACGTCCGCCCGGAACATCTGCGTCCAAAGCTGGAGCTGGTTCCATTCCGGAGTCATGGATTCCATCGGCCCGCCAAACGCGCCGGTTGCCTTGAGCGCGGCGGCGGCGGTGGCGCCGAATTGCGGCGTCCACGCCTGAAGCGTGGAAAGGGACTGCCCGCCGGCGGCCTCGGGCGCGACACCAAGGAGCGTGGCCATGGCCTCGTTGATCCTGTGGATGCGCATGGGGCTGCGGGGATCGCCAGCGCGGCACAGGGCGATGGGTACGGCGGACTTGTCCACGGCCAACGCGAGCTGGGCGTTCACATCCCCGGCCGCCGAGGTGAGATGCGCCAGGTGCAGCAACGCGCGCGCCACGCGCAGGCGTATCTGGAGCACCCGCAGATTCACGGGTTTGACGACGTAATCGTTCGCCCCCGCCTCAATGGCCGCGTTGATCGTTTCCTCGCGCTCATTGGAGGTGACCATGATGATGTAGGGCTTGTTGGGCGAGTCCTGTCCGAAGTGCTCGCGCAGCTTTTGCGCAAGCATGATGCCGTCCATTCCGGGCAGCCCGTGGTCCAACAGGAACAGGTCGATGCCGGGCGCGTCCGGCGCCACCACCAGCGCCAGGGCTTCCTCACCCGAGCCAGCCTCGAAAATATGGTGCGGCTCATGGGACCCGGTGCCCACCAGGGTCGCCATCAGTTTCCGCGTCGCCACGCTGTCTTCCACAAGCATGATATTCATGAAAACCCTCAGCGGTCCCGTTTGGCGCCCGGCCCTTTGCCCCCCCGGCCCGGCCCCGCCCCGCGGCGCGCGATCTCCGCGGCGCGCGCGCCGGCCTTGGCCGCGTTCTTGACCTTCCGCCGCCGCCACCGGCCGAACAGCCGGCCCAGCCAGGTGCGCGCCGACCGCGCCTGCGCCTCCGCGCCCGTGACCGCGGCATACGTGATCGCCCCGTCCGGCAACGGTTCGGATTCCTCCGGCAGCGGTTTGACCCTGGGCCGGAACTCAACCGGGCCGCTGCCGGGCCGGCGCAGGCGGAACACAACGCGGAACGCGATGTCCCCGAACGCCACGCGGTCCCCGGCCTTGAGGATCGCGTCTTCCGAGAGGCATTCGTTCACGTGCGTCGCCCCGGACGACCCAAGGTCCCAAAGCTTCAGCAGCCCGTCCTCAAGCAGGATCGCCGCGTGCACCCGCGAGACGGTGGGATGGTTCAGGCAGATGTCGCAGGAATCGTCGCGGCCGACGGTCAGATGCACCTTGCCACGCTCGGTGAGCAGGAACTCGCGCGGGCGCCACATGGGATCAAGCGCTTCGAGCATCACACCGTAATGCTCGAAGCCGGGAATCTGGATCGCGGCCGCGGCCTCCGGGTCCGCCGAGGCGTCGAGGGAGTCCGGCGCCCGCTGGACCCTGGCGGTGTAGGCGGCGAAGATGTCGTTGACGTGGAGGTTGACCGTGTAGGAGTAGGGGGTTGCGTCCTTGTGCCACACCAGCGTGGGTTCCTGCCATTCCAACAGCTCCAGCACGGCCTCCAGCCCCTTGCGCCCGTGGACTTCCGCGTCCACCACGATGCCGTCCTGAAGGTAAATGGTTCCCATGTAGGGGTCCTTCTTGACGTGAAGGCACCCCGTCTCAATGCGCTCGGAAAAAAGGTTCAACCGGTCAAGGACCAGGTGCCCCGTAAACATCTGTGCGGAAACCACCTTGGCAGATTAGCCCAAAGCCCCTCCACCCGCCATGGAAATGTGTTGGAAATGTGATGGGTCGCGGCGGGCGCTGTTCCCGGCGCGCCGGTTAACCCGCGAGACGCTCCGCCGCCAGCCGCACGACCTCGAACGGCAGCCAAACCTGGGAGCCTTCGATGGTGATGAACAGCGGCCCTTTCCCCGCCGCGGCCTTCGCCGCGATGTCGCTCCAGGCCAGCGGCCCGAGGGTCTTGCCGCCTTCGGCGTGGAACCAACGGGCGGTTCCGTCCATGGTCATCCGCGCCCAGCGGACGGCCGCCGTCGCCGCGCCGGAAAGTTCGGCCGGATCGATCTTATTGTTCTGGTTGAAGTCGAAGGACCGCAGCGTGTCGATGTGCTTTTCGAGCCACGCGGCCACGTCGCCCCGCACCGCCTCCAGCCGCGCCGCCTGGCCCTTCAACCGCTCCCCGGCCTCCGCAAGCGCCTCCGGATCGCCCTCGATCCGCCCGAGAAACTCCGGCAGGCGCACGCCGGCGTTCTTTGCGAGTTCATGGAGGGGCGGCAGGGCGCCGACCAGCCCCGACACGAAGTCCGCGGTGCTCCCGCGCCCGCCGGCGCCGCCCGCACGCCCACCTTCCCAAACGGTGACCTGGTCGATCTTCAGATTCGCGATGGCCTTCACCTGTTCGCGGACGAGTTCCGGCAGTTTCTCGGTGACCAGCAACAGCGAGGCCAGCTCCGCGCTGCCGCCGGCGGCCTCCACAAGCGCGCGGAACCCGTCCGCCTTGCGCATGAGCAGCGCCATCAAACCCAGCGCCTCCGCCTCCAGCAGCGAACGCTGGCCGTCGGCCTCGCCCCGCTTCCGGCGGCGGGTCTGCTCGGCTTCCGCCTCCGCGATGGTCTCGATCCGTTGTTTCTCAATCTCGGCGGGCACAACCACGTTGGCGTATTGCGTCGCCTGGTCGCGCTGGGCGCGCTGCCGTTCCGCCGCCTCTTCCGCCCGGTAGGCCTCCTCGAAAGCCTGCGCCTTGCGCACCTTCTCCGCCGCCACCGCCAAACGTTCCGCCTCGGCCTCCCGCTCGCGCCGCGCGGCGCCGGACTGGGCGACCTTCACCGCGGAAAGGTTTTCGCCCTCGACCGCCGTGGCGTGGGCTTCGGCCACCTGGATGCGCTGGTCGCGTTCGGCGACCGCCTTGCCGATTTCGCCGTCGCGTTCCTGCTGCGCGACTTTCTTCTTGGCGTCGTTGATGGCCCGCGCCGCCGCCTCCTTGCCCAGCGCGTCGATATACCCGGACTCGTCGGTGATGTCCTGGATGTTGACGTTGATCAGGCGCAAGCCGATTTTTTTGAGCTCGACTTCAACCCCGGCGGAGATGTTCGCGATCAGTTTGTCGCGGTCGGCGTTGATCTCCTCGATCGGCATGGTCGCGATCACCAGGCGCATCTGGCCGAAGATGATGTCCTTGGCCAGTTCCTGCACGTGCTGCAGCGTAAGCCCCAGCAGGCGTTCGGCCGCGTTTTCCATGACGCCGTGCTCAGTCGATATGCCCACCGTGAATGTCGAGGGCACGTTCACGCGGATGTTCTGCTGTGAAAGCGCCCCCTCCAGCCGGATTTCAATCGGGATCGGCGTCAAATCCATGTACTGGCATTCCTGGATCACAGGCCAGATGAACGCGCCCCCGCCGTGCAGGCAGTGGCAGGACGCGCCGACCCCAACCCGCCCGTAAATCACAAGAATCTTGTCGGACGGGCAGCGCCGGAAACGCGAGATGAAAAACGCGATGGTCGCGAAGGCAAGGACCACCACGGCCCCCGTCGCGAAGATGATGTCGGTGTTTAGATTGGACATGTCCGTTGCTCCCCGTTGAGGTTTCTGATTCCGCTGTCAAATCATGCCGCGCCCGCCGCCAACGGTTCGACCACCACGGTCTGCGCGTCCAATTGCCCGGTCACCCGCACCTTGGACCCGGTCTTGAGGTCGCCGCCGCCGTGGGTCACGGCATGGACAACCTGCAAACGGCCCTGCACAAGCACCTCGACCTGGCCGGAGCCGGCCTTGGGAACCGTCACGTACACCGTGCCGACCTGGCCGATGGCGTTGCGGTAGTCCAACGTGCCGCTGGACCGCAGCCCCGTCAGCCCGCGCAACAGCCCGTACACCATGGCCATGATCCCCGTCCCCGCCGCCACCCCGGCGCCGCACGCGCCCGCCACCGGCCAGCCCGCCTTCAGTGCGATCACCCCGGCCCATCCAAACCCCAGCAGAAATCCCGTGAGCGTGCGCACCGACAAAAATGGGACGTGCCCGCTCTCCGCGCCGCCGCCGTGCCCGGCATCGTGCCCATCCACGGCGCCGCCGCCCGCATCGTGATCCCCAAAACCCAGGAACATCAGCAGGACCTGGATGCCCAGCGCCAAGGTGGCGGCGAACGCCACCAGATAGAACAACTGGATGTCAAACCGCAACGCTTCCCACCAAGCGCTCATGCGTCCCAACTAACCCAAGTTTCTTATGAGATTCGCGGATGCTGGGGAAAACCGTGGATGGGCC
>CAYSZK010000028.1:0-38934 GCA_964435495.1 uncultured Verrucomicrobiales bacterium | reverse complement strand
GACAATCCGGGAAAATCAACGTGAACATAGTGCCCCTTATTTAAGCGCCATTCGAGACGGTCCCCTTGATGGCGGTCGTGGCCGCGATCCAGGGCTGGGACGTGCTCTTCCAATACAACTGCCGCGGCATTGACTTCGGTCTGGGCATCCACCCGGCGCATGCCTTGCTCTACCCGTTCGCCAAGATGATCTGGGAACGGGGCGACATTGCCACCGGCCCCGTTGTCTTCGAGCGCCGCCGCGACCCGGAATACCAGTTCGGCCACGCCCCGGAAGCCCGCGTCCACAGCGCCGACCCGGCCGCTCAAGCCGCTGGCGCCGAGACGGGGGGATCGATGCCCGCACCGCCCGAACTCCTCGGCATCGGGCGCATCCAGAATGCCTACGTCGATAAGTTCGAGGGGGATTTCCTCGATCAGGCGCTTCTGGAAAAGTGCTGGGACAAGACAAAGCAAATCGTGACCTCCGCCGCCGGCGACGTGGAATGGCGCTACGGTGAGGGCTGGATCCGCCTTATCTCGCCCCGCATCCAAGGGGGCTTCGGCGCCCTCGGCGCCCGCGAGATCGTCTGCCCGGACGTCACCATCCGCACCAGCAACACCCACGCCACCCTTCTGGCCGGTTCCATGGACGGCAAACCGCTGACCGAAACCGAGCGGATCGTGGTGAGCGCGGTCGGCCGCTGTTCGCATTCCGGCGCACTCGCGAAAGACGGCACCCATGTGCCGGCATCCCCGTTCCTGATGGAACCCGTCAAAGCGGAGGTCTCGATCCGCACGCATCTGAACCGGGTCCGCGCCGTCTCCGCCAACGGCTACCTCGTTGCTGAAGTCCCAAGCCGCCGCGAGGGCGATCACCTGATCTTCGAGATGAACGGACAGCCCGAAGCGGTGTATTATCTCGTTGAAAAGGAGTGATTTCCGCCCCGATAACCTTAACTCACGAATTCGACTGTGAGTGACTTTAGAATGAAACAATCGCTGCAATATTTCCTGGTGGCATCCGTGCTTGCCCTCACAGCCAGCGCGGGCGTCTCAGGCGAGAGCCGGACCCGCGCCAGACCACCGGAGGTTTGGCTCGGCCCACCTATCAAGCGCGTCATGGAACTGGTCGAGGAAAGCTCCAATGCGGACTCTTCGCTGGAGGGCATTGCAGGCCTGAAGCTCTACATCGATATGATGAATACAGCCACGCCAGCGGACCTTGGGAAGCTCGCCGCGCTTGTTCGAAGGAATAACCTGAAAGTCATCGTCGAGGTTGGAGGAACCTTGAACTACGATTGGCAGGACCAGGCGGGAGAGATGTCGGCTGAAGTCGAGTTGGCCAAACTGAAAAGATGGCACGACGCGGGTGGAACGATGGGTTATCTGGACCTTGACGATCCCATATACCGCCTGATGGGCGGGACGAGCTGGGGAAATGATCCAACCAAGAGATTTGTTTCCTATAATCGATGCGCGAAAGAACTGATGGACTACCTTTCCGTTGTCAAGAAAGTGTATCCCGAGATCCAATTCTATTTTCTCACCAACTTTCCCAACTGGGGCTATAAGAAGGGCGTTTCCTATCATGGCCGCGGTCCGCACAGGAATGATCGCGGGGATTACCATGAAGCTGTGGCCGCGGTGATCCGAGCGTCGAAACAGTCCGGCATGAGCTTCGCCGGTTCGACCGTGGGCAATCCCTATGACTATCTCACGGGCACAAGGGAATCGGCCAATCCGGAAATTCCGGCATCGGTTGACTGGATCGTGCGCATTCGGGATTATGAAGGGTTTTGCGGGGAAAACGGCTGGGAGTTCAACCTGATCTTGAACTCTGAAGGAGGCGGGAAAACTTCAGATAGACGCTTCCATGAAGACACGCTGAATATGATCGCGCTTTATCAACGGGCGGGTGGCCGGCCCGCCCGCTATTTTGTTCAGAGCTGGTATGAGCATCCTCAAAGCATTGTCCCGTGCACGGAACCCTTTTCCATGACGGCCCTGGCACAGGAAGTCATGAAGCGATTGGAACCAAATAACAGTCCCGGCCCGAACAGTAAATCGAGGGCCGGCGGCCAGTGGTCCACCGAGGGAATTCCAAAGAGGACTTCCTTCCTGGACAAGGGTGGCCCATCCGCGGAAAACGTGCTTTGGCGGCAATGAAAGGATGCGCACTGTCCGGATTTCATGTACTCTCTTCAATACTTCATCTTCACATTCGCTATGAAAAAAGTTCACAAATGTGCCGCCCCAAGGGATTCCAACCGGCTTGTTCAGTCCGTTTGGGCGATTCTGAACGTTTCGACTTGGCTGGCACTGTCCGGCGCGATTTACGGGCAGACAGTGACCTGTGATTTTGCGGAGGAGCAGGCTGTGGGCCCGATGAATGGGATTCTGGAAGGGTGGAGTGACATGGCTCCTTCCGACGCGCTCATACGGGGGGTGGTGAACGAGGGGGATTTCGCGCGGATCTTCGCGCACGAGCCAGGCAACATCGCCCGGGCCTTGGGTTTGGGCTGCCGGGTGGTGGTGCGGCTGGACGGCTATCGCCGGGAGACCGGGAAGTGGCCCTACGAGGATTGGACGGCTTGGGAAGCGTGGTGCGCCGATCTCGCGGAGACTTGGGGCAACCTGGTCATCTACGACGTGTGGAACGAGCCGAACCTCGATGACTATTGGGCTGGGAGCGAGGCGCAATATCACGAAGCCTACAAGCGCGCCCATGGCGCAATCCTGGCAACCGCCCCGAGCGCCAAGCTTTCGGGGCCCAGTCGCTCGAGCTGGAGTTCCGCCGCCATGGTGCGATTCCTCAACTATTGCGTCGCGAATTCCCTGAAATGCCACTATCTACAGTGGCACGAGTTCACCAACGACCCTCGGACCGTGGAGGACAACCTGAACCACGCGCGGACCAACTGGCAGGAAAACGCCGCCTACAGTTCGGTTGGGATCGAGGCGCTCCTGATCGGCGAATCCGTCTCTCGCACCAAGGTGTATTTGCCAGGGTTCCGGCTCGGATTCTTCTATTACATGGAAAAAGGGGGCGCGGCCGGAGCGTGCAACTCCTGCTGGAACGCGGCCTCGGGACACATCTGCGACGACTGCGAAGTGCAGAGCCTAAGCGGCCTGATGACCCCCGATAAACGGCTCAGGACGAACTACTACGTCTTCAACGACTACAAAAAGGGCGTGGCCTATCGCGTCGCGGGCGGCACGGACGACGAGCGGGTGGTGGCGCTTCCCTCCCGGCGGCTGGATTTCAGCGCGGACCGGGCTCAGGTGCTGGTCGGATATTTCCGCTTGCAAACAGCCGATCCGGCCAGCCTGAACGTCACGGTCAATCTCCAGAACCTGCACAGCCTTCCGTTCCTGGCGGGAAAGTCGCAGTTCGCTCTGCGGGTGGAAAAGCTCCGTACGTATGGCACGGGTGCTGACCCCTCAAACGGCCACGAACTGGTGAGTCAGAGCGTGGAGCCGATCGAGTCCGGCGGCCGGACCATCACCCTGACCGGGGTGGGCATCGAGGAAGCCTGGAAGCTCACGATTTTGCCCCCGGAAGGTGACGCATCCCACACCATCGACGCATCCGCGCAGGGCGGCGGGAGCATTGCTCCAAGCGGCGACGTCACGGTTTATCCCGGCGACATCCGGGGGTTCAGCGTCGAGCCCGATGCCGGGTACGAGATCGAGAGCGTCGTCGTGGATGGAAAGGATGCCGGCCCCTTTCCGTCGTATGTATTCGATGGCATTGCCGGTGGTCACACGATTGTCGCCCGATTCTCGACGCCGCCACCCGGCGTGGGGGCATGGTGGCGCTTTCGCTCCGGTTTGGAGGGTTGGACCGCCCGGCACGACGTGAGTGCCTTTACCTGGCAGGCAGGAAGCTTCGCCGATGTCGAAGTGTCCGGGGCCGATCCTTACTTGTGGTCCCCAGATGCCGTGGGGGCCGACCTGGCAGCCCACCGGTTTGTCCGCGTCCGGATGCGAAACAACTCCGCGGCCACCACGGCACAGATTTTCTTTACAACAACAACCGACAGCACTTGGAACGGCGCCAAGTCCAAGAACTTCCCAATCCAACCCCACGACACCAACTACCGCACCTATGCCATCGACATGTCCGGAGTGGCCGGTTGGACGGGCACGCTCAAACAGCTCCGGCTCGATCCCACGACCGTTGTCAATTCTGGCACCGTGTCCATCGATTCCATCATGGTAACCGATGGTGCGCCTGAGTTGCCTGGAACCTATGAGGCATGGCGGCTGGAGCAGCCTTGGGAGAACCCGGGCGACGATCTCCCAGGCGCCGATCCGAATCACGACGGCATCGAGAATCTGCTGTGCTTCGCCTCCGATATCGCCCCGCTCGCGTCGGGACGAGCCACCCCCATCGCGGAGTCGGGCACAACCTCCGAGGGTGGCTTCTACTTGGTGTTTCGCCAGCCCCCAGGGGGCGCGATCGGAGTCGAATACTCGGTTTGGTCTTCGGTTTCCCTGGAAGCCGGGTCCTGGTCGCGGCTCGACTTCTCGCCGGGCACTGGCAACACATGGCAGGTTCTCCCGGGGGATCCCGACGGTGATGGCTCAGCGCAACTCGTGCGCGTCGAAGTCCCGCCCCCCGCCTCCGACCGGTTCTTCGTCGTCCTACGGGTCGAGCTGCAAGAATAGGATCCCTGCCAGCAATGATCGACCGACAAGTGGGATCCAATCACTGAGCATGAAACGCCCATGTCCTGACCATCGAGCCATGACGCCAACGAGTCGAGTCCAGTCAGCCACCAGGCCCACGACCGTTTTCCGCCATGTGGCCCTTCTGCTGCTGTCTGCCGTGGCCTCCACGCTGGGCGGACCCCTGCCGCGGGTCGAGTTCGGCGCGATGCATGAGCCTGTCGGACAGGTGTTGCACGGGGTTGGCCACGGGGAACCGCCGGCGGCCAATTACGTGCAGACGGTCGGACCTCGCCGTCACCCGGTCTTTTTCACTTTCTACACCGGCGCGCACCGGACGGTGGCGCAGCACACCAACACGCTGAATCTTTTGTCCGAGATGCTGTCAATCTATCCGCACGGCATGGGCATTCAGCTCGGGTTGTTCATGGTTGACCGCGAGGAGGAGATCAACGCGGGCCTGCACGACGCCGGATTGGCCGCTCTCGCGGACGGCCTTGACGCGCTCAACCGGCCGATCTTTGTGCGCATCGGCTGCGAGGCCAACGGCTCCTGGAACCGATATACCGACACCCCGTCCCAATACATCGCCGCCTTCCGGCGCATCGCCGGGATTTTCCACGACCGCTCCGACCGGATCGCCACCGTCTGGTGCGTGATTCCGATCAATGGCGCCAAGATTCCCTCGGTCTATCCCGGCACGGGAACCTACGCGAACCCCGATCCGAACGATCCTTGGATCGATTGGTGGTCGGTCGATTTATTCGAACAAAAATACATCGATCCCGCGTTCGCCTCAGATTTCGCCATTACTCATCAGTTTCTCGAGCGGGCTGGCCAGGCTCGCAAACCCGTGCTGATCGGCGAGAGCACCCCGTTGGGCATCGGCACGGAGGGCGGCGAGACGATCTGGAACGATTGGTTCGCGCATTATTTCCAGTTGATCCATGACTACCCGGTGATCAAGGCGTTCACCTACATCAATTGGGACTGGACGATCCGCCTCGGCACGGGCTGGGAAAGCTGGGGGGATTGCCGGATCGAGGTTGGTTCGGATGTTGCCGAGCGCATGCGGCTTGAACTCGACCGTCCGCTTTACGCCCACCTCAATGCCGACGGTCATGTCCCGGTCCATGTCCTCCGCGCCGAGGCCGACGCCTTCGCCGGCGACGGCGGAAACGCCGACACCGCGTTCGGCACGACCAGCCCGGACGTTCTGGAAATCCGCTCCTCTGAAGCTCCAGGTGGCCAGCGGCGCACGTTCCTTCGTTTCGACCTTTCCAGATTCTCCGGGATGGAGCACGCCAGCCTCCAGCTCTTTGGCGGCAACGCATCGACGGGCGACGTCGACAGCACGGTCCAAAGCGTGTCCAACGACTGGGACGAAGCGACCTTGACGTGGAACAACCAGCCGGCTCTCGGAGATTCGCTGGGCAGCCTCGACGGCGACCCGGACACCGGCCCCGAATGGGAAAGCCTCGACATCACCGCTTATGTCCGGGCGCAGATCGCGGCCGGAGCCACTCAGATCAGCCTCTGCCTCGCCAATGCGACCGTGGCCGACGTCACGGTGCATTACGCCACCAAGGATGCCGATGCCGGGCCGCCGCAGTTGGTGGTGCGGGGAAAAGCTCCGTCCCCCGGTGCGCCCGCGCCTCTTCTGCCTCCTCTGCTGGAGCCGGGCGGTCCGCCAGGGGAGAGGACTTTGACGCTGCGCATCCCCACCGATAACGGGCAAAGCTACCAGATATGGGAATCCCCCGACCTCCTGAATTGGTCCCGCCACGGCGCCGCCGTCCAAGGCGACGGGTCGATCCGACAAATGACCTTCGAGCCCATCGGCAACCGCCAATTCTTTCTCGGCACCCGATTGTAACCCCTGCCACGAAACACTGAACACCGAACTATGAAACAAACCCGCCCAGCCCTATCCATCTCCAAGACGTTTTGTCTGGCCCTCATCGCATCGCTCACGCTCGCGAGCAATTCCGCTTCCGCCAGGGACTTGGCGGGCAGCCGACCGAACATCATCCTGATCATGTGCGACGACGCCGGCTTCGCCGATTTCGGCTTTTCCGGCGGCATCAGTGACACGCCCGTGCTCGACCGCCTGCGGAGCGAAGGCATGTTTTTTACCCACGCCTACAATAACGCCCGTTGCATGCCCACCCGGGCCAGCCTGATGACAGGCCTCAACCCGGAAACGGCTGGCTTTATCCCGCTGAAAGCGAACACGGTGACGATTCCGGAGGTGCTCAAGGGCGCGGGTTACGCCAGCTACATGGTCGGCAAATGGCACCTCGGTCTCGATAAGCACTTCCCGAAGGGCTCCAAACTGCAATCAACGCCGGTCGGTCGTGGTTTCGATAAATTCTACGGCATCTGGGAAGGCGCCAACGGCGTCAACAAGGAGATGCTCATGCGTGACAAAAACACGCCGAGACTGGTCGAAGGCAACCGCCGTCTGGAATGGGACGAGGTGCCCGACGACTACTACAACACAACGACGTGGACGGACAAGGCGATCGAATACATGCGGGGCACGCCGGAGGATCAGCCATTCTTCCTCTACGTCGCCCATACGGCCCCGCACTGGCCGCTCGACCCGCAGCCGGAATACGTCAAGCGCTACGAGGGCCGGTTTGACGCGGGTTGGGACGCCATCCGCGAGCGAATCCTTGCGAGGCAGAAGGAACTCGGCATCATTCCTCAGGACTACCCAATGCCGCCGCGCGAGTATGGCGTCCTCCCGTATTCGGACGATCTGCCCGAGGTGGCAAAATACCGCGAATGGTGTGCCAAATACTACGCCAGCATCACGGAGATGGACGAACAAATCGGACGACTGCTTGAGACGGTCAAGCAAATGGGACGTGCGGATAACACGATCGTCTTTTTCCTCAGTGACAACGGTGCCGACGACGTGATCGGCGGCAAGCCGCGTGGCAACACCAGCAACATGCCTTTCATGGGCTGGAAATTGACCTACTTTGAAGGCGGTGCGGCGTCCCCCCTGCTCGCATACTGGCCGGGTGTCGTCCCCGCCAACACCATGAACAAGGAGCATGTGGTTATCCTCGAGGACTTCATGTCCACGATCGTCGAGCTTGCCGATGCCGAATACCCGACGGAGCGGCTTGGTCACGCAATCAGCCCGATGGAGGGACGCAGTTTCATTCAGGCGATGCTCAATCCGGACTACGAGGGCGAGAACCGGACGCTTGTGTGGTCGCACGACGGGCAGCGCGGTGTTTGGCAGGATCCCTGGAAGGCCGTCCTGATCAACAAAGCTCACCCATCTTTCAGCTCTCTTGCGGGCAAGGGGTCCGGCTATTACAACGGAACCAGGGACGGCTGGTATCTCTACCGCATCGACGAGAACCGGATCGAGAGTGAAGACCTTGCCGCCAAGCATCCGGAAAAAATGCAGGAGATGATAGGCATCTGGCGCGACTGGGCGCAGAAGATCCGCTGGGTTCCCGACGGACGTTGGGGGCTGCATCCCACCGACGCGGAGAACGGAATCAGGGATTTTAGCGCGGAATAAACCACTCAAAAAACCCCTATGAAACAATTCCCCATCCTTCTTGTCGCTATCGGCTTTCCTCTGGTTCAGGCGGTTCGCGCCGCAGACATCATCCGCCCGGAACTGGGCGCGCCACTGATGGATCCCTCGATCTGCCAGGGCCCCGACGGGCGCTACTGGCTGGCTGCCACGACCGCTTGGGACGGCGAGGGGCCGGTGAATCCCGCCGTCCGCCACGACTTCTATAACAACCGGGGCTTGCGTCTCTGGGTCTCCAAAGACCTGCGGGAATGGAAAGACCTCGGTTATGTTTTCAATATCACCAAGGAAGAAAACCTGCGCGGTGGACATGATTTGCGCAGCCTCCTGCTCCCCGTACCTGGTCTGGCACCCGGCGACCGGGGGCGAGCACTGACCGCCCCGCGCATCAGCCATGACGGCGACCGTTTCTGGATCACCCACTCGATGAGCGGCCACGGCGTCTGTCTGTTCGGCAAAGAAGGCGCCGAACTCGGAGGTGAACTCGTAGATTACCAGAATATTGCCGAAGACGCCGCCTCCCCGACGGGACGCAATGACGGGATGGTGTTCGCTGATACCGATGGAAAGAACTACCTGGTCTGGGGCGGCGGCATGATCGCTCCCCTTCGGGATGACATCGAGGCTCTGAAGGAGGCCAATAAGACTGACATGTCAGATGTCGGCTATGTTCGTGATCAGCGGGTCTATCTGCCGACACAGATCGAGGGCTGGCCGGTAGACGACGGTCTTCCAGAGCACGGTGCTCCCTACGGCGCCTTCCTCATCCACGACGGCAAGCAGTATCATTTTATTTTCAGTGCCACCACCTTTCGCGATGGCGGCATCCACGAGGAGAGTTACATCTCCAGCTCCGACCAACCGCTGAAGGGCTACGGCAAGCCGCGGCTGCTGGCGCCCGACAGCGGACGTTGCACCGCTTTCAAGAGCAGCGATGGAAAAGTGTATATCGCCTATGCCGGGACGCATCCGGAGACGAAAGGTTACGCCCGCCTCGCCATAGCCCCGCTCGGTGACGGGACTGTGAACGATCCGCTGGTTGGAACGAAGGCGTCCCAGCCATTGCCGAAGCAGCCAACCGCCGCTGAAGCAAGCAACCCCGAGCCAATGCAGCGTCCCGAACGTCCCGACGATGTGCCACAACTCGTCGAAAGCATTGAACCGGCCTTCGATCACCCGCTCCGTCACACAGCCCTGTCCCGTGGGCCAGATGGAACGTGGTACTTGACTGGGACCGAATCCACCGATTTGCCCGATGGACGCCGCGACTGGTCGCGCAATAAGGGTGTCCGCCTCTGGAAATCGAAAGGCCAGAAGAACTGGCAAGATGTGGGCTTTGTCTGGGAAATCGAGAAGGGCGGCGATGCATGGAGCCAATCCGAACACATGGATCTGACGATCGGTGCTTGGCCGCAGATTGGTCGTGCTGTGACCGCGCCGGAGCTGCATTACCTTAAAGGAACTTTCTACATCGCCTACTCGATGAATGGCCAGGGCTGCGGTCTCCTTCGCAGCACCAGTGGCAAGTCCGAAGGGCCTTACGAAAACCTCGGGGTCATGATTCGCCACGGGCGGGATGCCTCGCTCTTTGAAGACGAGGGCGGCGCGGTTTACCTGGTCTGGGGACAGGGCTTCATGGCCCGGCTCAAGGACGACCTGAGCGGCATAGCCGACTCCGGGCACAAGGTACTCCTGGAAGACCACGTGAAGTATCCGCGTCAATTTCGTCGCCCGCGCATGATGGGGCAGTGGGGCAGTTACGTCACCCGCGTCACCGACCAAACCGGCGCCAAATGGTATCTCTGGACGTATGCCGTCCGCACGGGACGCGCCGGCAACAACACCATCGACGTGTATGCCTCGTGGTCGCAGTGCCTCGACGGCCCCTGGACGGCCATGTCCATGTCGGCGCCCAACAGCGAACAAACGACCATCGCCGCCGATAACGACGGTGGCTACTGGTGCACGGTCTCCGGCGAGGACGAATATAGCCAATGCCCCTTGCGCCCGGTGGTCAGTCCCTTCGGCAGTCCGCGCTACACAAGGGACGGGCAACGCAACGTGAAGGGTTTCTTAAAATTCGATGGGGTGCCCGCTCCGGATCGTGACCATGGCGGCGTTCCATACCACCAAGCGCAGGCCATGCAGTCCACCACACTTGATCTCTGGTGCGGCTGGCCCGATTACATCCAGAGCACGATCCGCGATACCTATATCGCCCGCAATGACGAGGACGGCTGCTATTATCTCAGCGGCGGCTGGTGGTTTCCCGAAACGCCAAAGAGCGAATTCTTCATGTGGCGTTCGAAAGACCTGCTGCACTGGGAGCGCCTCAACGGCCTGTGGAATCCGGCGGAAGATCTCAAGGACAAAGAGTGGATCACTCCGGAGATTTGGGAGAAGCTGTTCGGCGCAAGCGCCACACGGAAAACCGCTTTCATCGTCGGCGAGACGCATATCAAAGAATTTGACGACTGCTGGTACCTGATTACCGGCGCCGGAACGCGAATGGGCATCATCAAGTCGATGAGCGGCAAAATCACTGGACCCTACGAAGCGCTCCGAACGTGCCCTGGCCCTCCGGACGCGTTTCAAGATGCGGATGGCAGCATCATCCATATCCTGGTAGAAAAATGGTGGCGCTTCAAGGATCTCGCGGCCTATGAGGCCGAAATAAGTTCCGACTCGGGCACAATCCAGGCGGCATACACCCACAACTGGATCCAGGACTGTGAATCGGGTTTGTTCCGCTTCGCCCGCAAGTACGTCGCCTATTCGACCCAGTGGACCGGATCCTACGACCGTTCGTTTGTGCATGCTGAAGACATGACCCGGGAATTCTGGAGCCGGCCGCGCGTCGGCGGCATTTTCTGCGGCAACGGCAATATCTTCCGGGATGCCAAAGGAAACTGGTGGACTTCCGGCTTCCTGAACACCAACGAGTTCGCCAAGACAGGCTACCAGAACTCGCGACTGATCATCTATCCGCTCTTTATCGGCTGGGAGAACGGCGCGCTGATCATTGAGGCCCAGGCCGTGCGCGGAAATCGTGCCAAGATCGAACGCCAGGGCGTGCTGTGGCAGAGCGTTCGTCCAGGTTCGTCCGCAGAGTAGCACGCTGAACACCGAATATCTTTATCCGCGAAAGATCATCGTGAAATGGCAGACCACCCGCAAAGCGACCAGCCGCTTACGGCCCTTGGCCGAAGTTTTTTGGCGGCCACTCTTACGGCTTCCGCCCATGCCACCGGTACCGCCGAAGACGATGGCTGGATGAGCCTCTTCAACGGCACCTCACTTGAGGGCTGGAGCGTCCGCGAAGCGAAGGATGCCAAGCCGGATTCGACCGCCTTCCGGGTCGAGGAGGGCTTCCTCGTCGCCGAAAACGTCGGTAAGGAAAAGAAGCTCGCCCGCCTCTTCTACGAAGGTCCCGTCAACGGCGCCGGCTTCACCGACTTCGAGCTGACAGCGAAAATCCGGCTGTCCAAGAGGGGAAGTTCCGGCATTATGTTCCACATTGATTATCCCGGCCCCGCATCCCGTCCCGGAGAAGGAGCAAGCGGCGTTGCTGGACCAACTGGGCTGGAAGCTGCCCGAGCAGCCCACGCCCCGAATCCGGGCACAGCAACTGCAACCCCCCGGCCAAGGCTGACAAGCGATTTTGTGTGGCCGACTTTTGGCCCTCCGCCAGCCCTCCCCAGAGGGAACAGACATGTCAAAAGCCTCCAAAGTGCGAAAGTTTGGCTGGAAGATTGCATTTTTCGGCCCCGCGCTTCCGCCCTGCCGCCGGGCCGGGGTCGGGGGGATTAAAAACGGCGCCGCCGGCCCTCCACGCCCCGAAAACCTCAAGGCCTTCATCCGTGGCTGCATGTTCGACCCGGTGAACCGGAATCCCGCGTAACCCCGCGCCGCCCGGCCGGCGTCACCCGGCCGGCGTCACCCGGCGGGCGTCAATCCAGCGTCCGCCAATGCCCGCCCCACCGCGGCCAGGCACTCCACCGACATCTCGTCGAACTCCCGCGACAACAGCAAACCCGCCGCTCCGCCCTCGAACGACGCCCGCACCGCCGCATAGGTCTCCCCCGGCTTCGAGCGCGGTTCCTCGGGAATTCCCAATCCCACCCCCGACCACACCGGCACCCGGCCGCCCGTCGCCTTGACGCAGCGCGCCACCTCGCGCCGCACGTAGTCCGCGGAAAAGGGCCGCGTGTGCGCCCCCTCCGGCGCCCGCACCGCGGGCTCCCGCTCCACGTCGTACTGCAACGTCCGCAACAGGAACCGGCCCGCCTCCGCGTCCGGCAGGTCCCCCAGCACCGTCTTCCGGAACGCCCCTGTCCACCCTTGGAACCGCGGCCCGGCGCACTCGTGATACAACACCGGCTTCAGGTAATCGCTGATCGGGATCAGCTCCCGGTAATCCAGCGCCGCCCGGAACAACGGCGAAAACGAATGATGATGCCAGATGTGCCAGCCCACCTGCGCCTTGGGACGCACCATCTTTGCCGCCGCGTACATGAACCGCATCTGGTCCAGCAAGCCCTCGTACCACAACCCGTCCCAGCCCAGGATCATCGGATGCCGCTGCAGCAACCGGAAAAACTCCACGAACCGCCCGTCCCCGGATTCGCGGCCCGCCGCCACCGACGCCACCCAATCCTCCATCTCCCGGAACCCGAGCGCCGCCTTCTCCCCGTCCAAGCCGCGCTCCGCCCCCCGCCGCAGGCAATGACCGCAAAAACAGTCCGCTTGCGCCCCGCCCAGCACAGCCATCAACGGTCCCGTCCGTTCCGGCCCGTAGTTCAGCCCCGTGACACACGGATGCAGCCGGAACACGTCCTCCACCTGCGCCGCCCACCAGCCCTGCGTGTCCGGGTTGTTCACACACATGCCCTTCGTCCGCGCCCCCCGGCTGTTCAACGCCATCACGGCCGCGTTCCCATCCACCAGGTCGCAACAACAACCCCAGTCGCACCACCGCGCATGCACCGCCATCCCCCGCCGCGCCGCGCCCTCGGCGATGTCGTCAAATATGTCCCGCCCCGCCCCTGGCGCCGTTGTCCGGCGATGGCGCAGCCGCGTTCCCCGGTAGTGCGCGTCGTCCACGCGCGACCACATCGCCGGGTTCGTCGCGCCCGTCTCCCCCGCAACTTCCAAGTCCACGTTGGTCGCCTCCAGCGCGGCGCGTTTCTCCCACGCATGATACGTGTGGACATACATCGAGAGCACGTTCACCCGGGCCGTCCGCGCGAGGAGGTCCAGCGACGCCTCGACCCCGTCCGCGTAAAACCGCTTCGCGCTTACCTGGATCGACACCGGCACCCGCGCCGCGCCACCCCCGCTCACTTCCGCCTCCAGCCATTTTTCATCCTCATAACTAAACGTTTACTCTTAACGGGGTTCCCGGGGCAAGATGTTACTGCTGGGAGACTGCACTTTTCGGCCCCGCGTTCCCGCCCTGCCGCCGGGCCAGGGTCAGTGGGGATTGAGAAGAAGGAACTTCATGGGATTCCTCAGGGGTTACCTTCTCAGCATGGGATGTTCAGGTTAGTTGGCGTTTAGTTTATGGCCCGGGCCGGGGGCGAGATCGGGAGGAACGACCGGCCGTCCAACTGCGCTGAGTTCGCCGGGGGACTTCCAAGGATCAGGATAGAGCACCTCGACCTTGATGGGTTTTGGCAGAACGGTTCCGCCAGGGCCTTGCTTGAGGAAGAAGCGGCCGGAGTAAGGCGCACCGGCATCGACCCAGGTGACAAGAGTTTCCCATTCGGCCGGTGTAAGCTTCGCTTTGGCGCAGTGTTCGGGGTCCTTGAGCAGCGTGGTGATCAGTTTGCTCTTGGAGGAACCGAATTGATAGGGCTGGGAAATCGAGGCGTCCGTGTGGCGATCGATCACGGAAACAAGCTGGCCCGGCATGGTTTCGCCCTTTTCGAGTCTTCCGCCCCACTCACGGGTTTGATCGAGGTATTGGGCGATACCGGCCTGGTAAAGGCCGGAGTTTTTCCCATACCATTCAGCATGGGACTTTTCCATCGGAAGCGGCTGGCCCCATTGCAACCCGAAAAGGCTGCGGTAGGATTGCATGAAGCCGAAGCCGTCCTTGCGTGCGGCAAGTTCCAGGCCGCCCTTGGGGTTTTCCTGTCCGTGACAGGAAACACAACGCTGGTCGAAGACGGGCTGCACCATGGCTTCAAAATCAAGGAGCTTGTCGCCGCCGAATGGCGGGGGTTGTGGGGTGGACGGCGGGCGCTTGAGGGCGAGCCCCTGGTTGTAAGATGAGGACGCCACGACCACATCCGTGCGGGTCTCGTGACAGCCGACGCAACTGCGGAATTCCCCGCGCTGGAACTCGACATGGCTGCGCATCCTGCGGATTTCCATTTTGTTTTCGTCGAGGAGCTGGAAGTAAACGGCCATCCGGGCCGGGACCTTGAAAAAGGCCGAACCGTTGTCTTCCACCGGGACGGTGCCTATGACCCTGGCCGGTGACCAGGACCAGTAACCAAAGGTGGTTTTAAAGCCGAAATCGGGGATCCAGCGGAGCGCGCCGTAGTCGTCCTTGAAGTAAGGCCAGTCAGGGCGGGACGATATGCGGATGTATTTGGCCGCGCCCTTGGCGACGCCCGGGAGATCGGCGTACACGTTGTCCACATACGTGGTGGCGTACTCCCCGCCGTTGTCCTCCATCTCGGGAAGTTTCGGCGGAGCCTGGCGCGGTTTGACCACGATCGGATAGGCGATTTCACGATAGGGGCTTTCGGCGATCAATTCCTTGTTGCCCCAGACGTCAAGGTAAACAAGGCGGTAACCGGCGGACCATGTGAGGTGCGGGGTGTGTCCGGCCAGAAACCGCATTTCATCGAGAGCCCAGGGAGTTTGATACCATCCGCCGCGCCCATGGATCGAGTCAAGGACTCCTCCTTCCGGAACGGGTTGGATCTCCTTGGCGATGCCGCCCTGCACCGGGCTCGAGCCGAGGGAAAGGATTTCCATCCCCTTGGGATTATTGACACCATAATCGGGGGTGACGCGGATCAGAACGCCTTCCGGAATATGGTGGTGGCCCGTGCCGATGGCAATGAGCTTGCTGGAACCCGGGATGGGCATGGCGTCGCGCAACGAGAGCGGCCCGTCGGTGAAATGTTGTTTGTAAAAGGCATCGGGTTGCGTGCCGTCGGGCCGCATGCTCCAGAGCGTGTGCGGCTGGAAGAGATGGCGTTCCTGGTAGTCCCACCGGAGAAATCCGATGAGGCCGTTGTTGAGGACGTGCGGGTAGCGGTCAAAGTCCTTGTTGTAGGTCAGACGCTTCACGCGGCCGTCAGCGGGCCAGAGGCGGAAGAGGTTGAGCGCGGCCGTGCTTTGTTCAAAGGTCCCGCACTGGCTGGCGCCGCATCCACGATCGCTCGCGAAGACGACCGAACCGTCGGGCAGGTAGGTCGGTTCGGTGTCATTCCATGTGGTGTCGGTGGTGAGGCGGCGGATGCCTGATCCGCCCACATCCATCTCGTAGAGATCCTGGGGAACCGCACCCTTGATCTTCCATTCCTGCATTGCGTAGTTGTTTTCCTGGGAGGACCACTTTGGAATGGAGGCAAACGCGAAGACAAAGCGGCTGGCGTCGTAGAAAAGGTCGAAACCGCGGACCGCACCCGGTCCGAGCTGGTTGTTGAGCAGCCGCACGGGAGGCGTGTCGGGATCGACGTCATCAAGCAAGATGTCCGTGCCCGGCGGGTGGCGAAGCGGGCTCGGACTGCCGCCCGAGATGTTGTGCTGGCCAACGAAGCCGCGGCGCTCGATGTAGGCGACATGCGGAATATCGTCGCGGATCAATGCAAACACGGCATTGCGCAATGAAAGCCTGCATTGCAGGTAGAGGTTGCGGGCGGTGGCAATATCCGGGGCGGCGCCGATGGCAGCGGGATTGCAGAGGGCGATGAGCTTGCCGGCGGGCGCGATTCTTTCCTTATGGGTATTGGCCGTCCAATCCGAGAGTTCCATGGCGGATTTTCTTCTGGCAAGAAGGTCGCCCTGGAGTTCGGCGGCTGTTCGGTGGCGGCCAAGAGTCACGACCTGAAGGACGTGCTCACGTTCCGTCCAGCCCGTGATCGGCAGGGATTCGTAGGCCGTAAACCAGGGCGGAGGATTGGGAGCCGGCCAGCGTTGCTCGCCGCCATCGTTGTCCTTGGTGACCGTGGTGTGAATCGACCATGCGGCCATGCCTCGGGTAAACGGATCGCTGGATTTGAGCAAACCGGCGGCCTGATTCAGCAAGGTGTCATTCATGAACCGCACCCGTGAGTAATGGTCGTCCTGTGAATGGCCCGAGAGGAGCATGAGAAACTCGGCCGCCAGGTCATCACGTTGCGCCGCGCGGAGAGCCTCGGCAACGGCGACCGGCCCGCGCCGTTCCTTGTCGGATTTATCCGCGACCCCCTGGACCAGATAGAGAAAATCCGCGAGCGCGGCCGGGGCATCGGATTGCGCAACAGCGGCGATCAGGGCTTCGGCGGCGGCGGGAGCGCCTTGGGCCTTGAGCGCATCCCGATAAAAGACGACCCTGCTGTTTTCCGGGGTCGCGGAACGGAGGACCGGCGGGTGAAGCAGCATGATCGCGAGTTGCAGGAGGGGGTAAAACAGGAAAAACCAATGGTGGCATCTCCTATCGCGGCCGGCGGGTTGCGCTGTCATGTTTTTCGTCCGCGGCTGGGGCCAGTCCCGATTTGCCTGTTTCTTATCCCGGTAATCCATGTGCGCGACCGAGATGCGGCGGATGTCGCGGTCCAAAACGAAGGCGCGCGTCTGGGTGAAGGGCATGCGGAGCAGGAGGGATTCCAATGCGCCACGGCCTGCCGCGAAACTGCCAGGCGCTCCCAATCGCTCCAGCCCTTCGGGTTGCGCTCGATTCTGGCGCTGGCGGTGTCGCCGCACTCGGGCAGTAGCGCTGAGGCTGCAGCCGCTTCGTTTGCTCCTTGCCGGCGCCAAAATCCGGTGGCAACGCCACCCGCGGGGTAAGTCCGACAGGCTGCCGGGAGATTGCTTTTTCGGCCCCGCGCTCCCGCCCTGCCGCCGGGCCGGCGTCGGTGCGGGTTAGAAATCCAAGGAGAATCCGGCCATGGACCCGCCTCAACACGATCCCGCACATGACAAAAAACTGACCGAGAAGTTCATCCCGTGGCAAGCCCCCCCATTTAACATTTTTCATCCACCGAATGTCGGTTTTTGAAGTTTGGGTTCGACCGTGGCCCGGCCGTGCGCCAAGGTCAGGTATGAAGCGCCACCTTGTTCTCGCCCTTGCGGTTTTCACTTTCGTTCATGCGAATGCGGGCACGCGCCCTCCGGTCGGCGGGGGGATATTGGACGCCGGATTGAACGCGGAATATTTTGCAAACCCCGATCTGGCGGGGGAGCCGGCGTTCAAGCGCAAGGATATCCGGGTGCGTTTTGACTGGGGGACGCTCCTGCCGGTGGCGGGTTCGACTTCGCCGGAGATGAAGGATTTTCCGACCGACAATTTTTCGGTGCGGTGGGAGGGGCGGATCATGCCGCGGTTTACAGAGACGTACGAGTTCAAGGCGAAGTGGGACGAGGGGTTGCGGTGGTTGATTCGTCCGACGGGCACGTCCGAGTGGACGACGCTGGTGGATTCATGGGACAAGTCCGGGGAGGCTGCCAAGCCCCACCCGATGAAGGCGGACACGAGCTACGACGTGCGCGTCGAGTATCGCGATCGGACGGGTCCCGCGCGGGTCGAGCTTCGGTGGTCGAGCCCGGGCGCCCCGGAGGATCTGCTCGATTGCGCGAGCATGAACGCCATCGGGGGGACATCGGTCGAGGCGACGATTCATGCCGATGGGCTGCGTTGCGTTTCGCCTTGGAGCGCGAAATCGTCGAAGGATCTTCTGGAGAAGTTTCCGCTCGAGAACTGGGGCGGGGACGGTTGGTATAACGGGGACTTCGATCCGGGCTGGATGTTCCTGCGCAAGGGCCGCTACCTGCTGCGGTTTGCCGGGCTCGCCGAGGTGGTGGCGCCGAAGACCCGTTTTGCCGTTGCCGGGCGGGCCTACGAGAAAGGGTTGCCGCACGGGGTGGGCTACGATCCGAAGAGCAACTTCACGACAGCGGAAGTCGAACTCATCGCCCCCGAGGACACGCGGCCCGACCGCTGGGTGTTCAAAGACAGCCAGCGCGACGCGAGCGCGCCGAAGGGCAGCGGCGTGCGCGACATCCGACTCATGCGGCCCGTCACCCCGGGTTCGGCCGAGTATCACCACCCGGACGAGGTGGTCAACCGCACCCACAAACCGTGGCTTTCGCACTACACGAACCTCCGGTTTTACCGGGCGCTCGGCGAGAACCGGTGGGAGCTGCGCACGCGCCCGGGCGAGTTCGACCACTTTGCCGCCGGGAGCCTTCGCAACGAGGCCAACAAGGCCTTGGGTGGCGGCGTGGGATACGGATGCCTCGAGAACTATATCCGCTACGCCAACGAGCTGGGGCGGGATCTTTACCTGACCGTCAACGGCCACAACCCGGACGCCGAATACCTCCGCAAACTCGCTCTCGCGATCCGCTACGGCACCGATGGCGCCGAGCCTTACACGAAACCCACGGCGAACCCGGTCTATCCGCCGCTCAACGCGAACCTGCGCATCTTCATCGAGTTCTCGAACGAAATCTGGAACTACTGGGGTGGCGGCGCCCAGGCGCTCTGCAAGGCCGCCATCGAGCGCGGCGACGCGGACGGCAAAATCCTGAATTATGATGGCAAATGCCAGCCGCAGGGCGACTTCGGGCGCTGGCAGGCGCTCAAGACCGTGCAGACAAGCGACGCCTTCCGCGAGGTGTTCGGCGACGAGGCCATGGGCGACCGGGTGCGCATCCTCGTCTTCGGCCAATACGACAACACATGGGTCCTGACCCCGGTGCTCCAGTTCATCGACAACTATTGGAACAACGGCTTCGTGCCCGAGGGAAAAACGAGCAATGTCGCGGAACCCCGCCCGGTCAATTATTTCATCTGGGGCGGCGGCGGCGCGACCTATTACGCGAACAGCAACCCGACGGGAAAAATGGAGAACAGCCCGTTCCGCAACGGCAGTTTCGAGGAGGCCGCCGTCAATCCCGGCGCGGTCGCCGTCGCGCCCGCGGACGCCGCGTGGGAATTCGAGGGGCCGGCGGGCGTGGTCAACACCGCCTACGACCGCGCGCCAACGCTCCGGCGGGAAAACGTGGCGCCGGAGACCGCCGGCAAGGCGCAATGGCGCGGGGTGAAGTTCACCGTCGGCGAGAAGGATCTCTACGTCACCGAGATGGGGCGCCTCATGTTCCCGTCCGACAAGGAGCAGCGGGGCACCGTTGGGCTCTTCGATGCCGAGGGCAAGGCGATCCACAACTATCGGCTCGGCGGCGTGCGGGTCCAGAGCCATCAGGGCAAGAAGCTTCCCGCCGGAGGCGAATACCGCTACGGCAGTCTCGGACATCGCCTTGCCAGCGGCCAGTCGATGAGCACGGTCGCCAAACTCGGGGCCGGCAAGACGTATTATTTGCTGACGCAGGAACCGGCAGGGGCACTCACGACCGGCGTCCACCCGGTGTCCGCCGATCCGGCCATCCAGATCGAGGGAGCGGCGGCGGCCGACATGACGGGTAAGGACGGCGAGCCCGGGGCCATTGAGATGCTCCAAGAGGGGGCGTTCGCGAGCGGCGGGGCCGACATGCACTTCAAAGCCGGCGGGTTTGGGATTGCGGAGACGACGGGCATGCCGCCGCTTGCCGAGAAAAACACCGGCCTCGACGGCGAGAAGGCGCTGATCATGGCGCCGGGCGGGATCGCCCGGCAAAAGGTGAATTTTCCACAGGCCGGCACCTACGCTCTCAATTGGGTGGCCGGGACAAAAATCTTCGGCGACCGATCCCAGGTTCTGCCGCAGATCGATCTGTATCTCGACGGCGGGAAGGTGGGGGAAACCATGCCCGCCGATTTCCCCGGCCTCGCGGCGGGCTCGTCCGAGACGTTTCGCATCGAGAAGCCGGGAACCCACACCCTCGAGCTGCGCGCCGTGCCACCACCCAGTGCGACAAGCGTGGTGAACACCCCCGTCTTCATGGACCGCATCAACCTCGCCAGCATCCAGGCCTTCTTCGGGCTGCCCGGCTATACCACCTTCCCCAATTCCGGCGATGCCGACGGCGAAATCAAAAAGGATTGGTTCGTGCGCAACGTCAATGCGGTGAACATGATCCGTTGTTACGGCCTCGAGTCATCGAGCTACGAGGGCGGCTGGGCGCTCGGCGGCGATCTCATCCGCAGCCCGTTCATGAGATTCGTGAATTTCCGCGCGCCCGAAGCCGCGGGCGCGGAGGAGAAGATGCTCGATATCTGGACCACGCTCGGCGGCTGGGATTTCCAGCGCCACTACGCCCAGGTGCCCGAGGGCGACGAGGAAGCCGCCGCGGTCGGCGAATCTTTCCCGCTCGTGCGGGGCGTGATCAACCACAACAAGCGCCTGCCGCTCCTGCCAGGCACCGGGGGCATCCTGCCCGCCCACGTTCCCCAAAACGGCATCCTCCTGCCGGGGACGCTCACGCCCTCGAACTACACGTTTGCGATGGGAATCGATGCGCGAGGCGAGTGGAGCAACTCCCCCGCCAAAGCCCCGGTCGCCCGCCTCACCACACAATTCACCCCGGAGGAAAAGGAGATGCGCTGGATTTCATGGAACGTGATCGCCCCACAATCGGGCGAATACACCGTGACCATCGACACCGGGGAAGGCGGGCGCTTCGAGTTGTTCCAACGCGGCTCCCAACGCTTCGCCGGGGCGGCGAGCGGCCAGCCCGCCACCGCCAAACTGTTCCTCACCAAAGGCCTCCACACCCTCAACCTCAAGTGCCTCGAAGGGGCGTACGACCTCCGCCAGATCGGCGTTGCCAAGAACTGAGCCCGCCTATTTCAGCCCCCAGAAGTTCGGCTGGTCTGGCGCGGGCATGTTGAAATCCACGGTGGGAGGCTGGCCTCCGCTGTGGAGCAGGACGGTCTCGCCCTTCTTGAGGTCCACCGAATAGACGCCGGGTTCGGTCCCGGTAATGGCGAAGGCGCGGGCACCGTGGGCTTTGACCGGTCCGGGGAGGTTCGGCTGGATAAGGAGGGGTTCGCCGGCATCGCTGGTGACTTGGACGAACGCCGCCCGCCCGCCCGCGCGTTTGGCCGAGACGCGGAAGCCGCCCCGGGCGCGGAAATCCGCGAAGGCCGCATCGCGCCACGAAGACGGCACGGCGGGGAACACGGCGATGACGTCCCCGCGCTGGTGGAGAAGAAGCTCCTGCAGGACGCGGTGAAGGAGGAACGGAGTCTCGCTGATCGGCGCCGCTTCGTATTTGAAGGTCACCTTCGACTGTTCGTGCATGTAATTGAGCCCGCTATTGAGGCGTTCGAGCGCCTTGTCGCCCTCACCGAGATAGGCCCACATGCCGGCGACGCCGAACTCGGGCCAGGCGTTGCTCATTTTGTCGAAATTTCCGTTGCCCGCGACGAAGTGCTCGATGCTGAGGCGGGCGCGGGCGGCGTCCTCCGGCGCGCGATTGGCGTGGAATTCACCGAACGGGTGAATCATGAGCAGATGCGAGTAATGCCGGTGGGGTTTGTCGAATGGAACATCGCGGCCGATCAGGAACCCCTGCTCCGGATTCTCGGGATACGCGGTCAGGCGTTCGAGGATTTTTTGGCATTCCGCCGCTGCACCTTCGTCGGTTGCGAGGCGCTCTTCGGCTTCGATGATCGCCCGGCAAAGCCATCGCAGCGGCGCGAGTTCGTAATTCGTGTCCTCGGCGTGCGTGTATTCCGGCGAGAACGCCCGCGGCAGGTGGAGTTTTCCGTCGGCGCCCTCCTTCAGGTCCGCCTGGTAATGGCGCAGGCTGCCGAGGAGGAACGGGTAAAGGCGCTCGAGAATCCGTTGATCCATCGTGACGCGGTATTGCTCCCAGATCGGATGCAGCACCCAGGCGAAGTCGCCGAGCGCGCCGCCTTTCGCATTCAAATCGCGACCGGTGGCGTGAGAGATGCTCATCGCCCTGTTCTCGCGCGCCTTCGTTTCCCAGGGGTTGACGTTGTCGAAGAGCGCGTCGCGATGGCGTTCGAGATCGCCGAGCAGCGACAGGCCCAAGTCGCTGTAACCGGGCGTTTGCACGCTCGAATAGATGAGCTGGGTATTGAGGTTCCACCAGATCCCCGGCCAGCGCACCACCCCGCGCTCCCAGGGAAACCACGGCCCGTTCAGGTCTATCATCGGCCCGTCGGCGCGGGTCAGGCAACCGAGTTTGTAATTCTGGATTTGGTAAAACTGGTTGAGCCGCGCGTCCGGGATCGCAAAGAAGCTCTTCCCCCAATGCTCGTGCCACCACGCGCGGTGCGAGGCGCGCAACGCCGGCAGGCCGTCGGCGATCGCGGCCTTGACGCCGGCGACGGCCGTGTCGGCAGCCGTCCGACCCGGATGCGAGAAGGCCATGCTCACGATGAGGGCCTTGCCGCCGGCTTCGCCCCCGACCCACTTCCATGCGGTGGCGTATTGGCCCTCGCCGCATCCCTGGGTGTGATACTCGGGGGACTCCGGCATTTCCCGGATGCTGATAAAAATCCCGCCCCGCTCCTCGCGCGCTGGTTCGGGGTAGGGGCGGCGGAGCGGGGCCATCGGTCCGGCGAGCTTCGCCTTGTGGTCATCCGAACCCACCTCGCTCAGGGGAACCAGCGCGGGATAGGGTTTCCAATCCAGCCCGTCGAGGGAGAGGTTGCCGGAGGGCGTGAACTCGATGACGACCAGATCGCGGGTGGCATGGGTGAACGTCCGGATGCCGAGCGCACCCTCCGACGTGCCAACTGTCCCGGTCAGCTCCGCATTCCACAGGTCCAACCGCAGCGCGGCGTCCCCGGGCGCACCCGCCAGCGGCAGCACGAACCGCCCGTTCGGCAGGCGCCCGCTCGCGGGCAGCCCAGCCTCCCCTTTCGCGCTGCCGTCCGGCAACCACGCATTCCGGTGGTCGTAGGTGTCGGTCCGGTTCACCACGAAGTTGAGCGCCGTGCCTTCGGCCTTGGCGTCGCGGTAAAAGAACATTCCGAGAAAGCCGTTGCCGAAGAACGGGGCGTCCGCCCAGCGCGTGGGCAGCTTGTTCCAAACGGGGTCGGATTGGGCGAGGGATTCAGGCATGTTTGCCGGGGCCGGATTCCTGATGGTATTTGGCGCCGCCGGGCTGGCGGTGGTTGAGAAAAGCAGGAACCATAGCGGCAGCTTGGAGCCCCTGGCAAGCGGTGCGAGCGAAAAACGGTTCATCGTATTTGTTTGGTTGGGGTGTAAGCGTTCACCGGGGCCGGTGCAAGCGTCCCGGCAATCTTCTCGGCGAGTACAACGTCGGCTTCGCGCGTCCGTCCGCCGGATTCGAGCCATGCGCCAGCTTCGAGCGCACTGCAGTCGCCATGCACTGCGGCGGAGCCCAAGCTTGCATTCTCTGGGGAAACGGGCGCAACCGCCCGGAGGCCTCGGAATTGCGATCTTTGCGTGAGGCACATGGTATGGTTCATGGCCCGGCGGCCGCCAACCGAAACGCCACCTGCCACGGTTGGTCGGCCGCGAGGGTGAACTCGGGATGGGTCAATGCCCCCGTTGAATTATCGCCGCCGACGCCATGCAACTGGTGATCTACGTAAACGGTATGGGTCTCGAGGGAAGTCAGTTCATGCGGGTGCTTTGCGCGATTCAGCTCTGCCAGGGAGAAAGGAAGCACGGAAAAGCAAACCGGGGACGCCGGCGTGGCCGTGACGCTTACCCCGTGCTTCTCCGCATTCGTTACGTTGAACCAGCGCGTGTCGGTGCGGTTTCCGGTATCCTGAGGCCGCACATAGGGATGCCACATCTCCGACACAGGCCGCTGCCAAATGCCAAACTCGCCGGATTCCTTGCGGTCCCAATAGGTCTCGTGCGGGCCGCGGCCATACCACGTCACACGGTCGAGCGTTTTCGGCACGCCGAATTTCACGCCGAAGCGGGGCAGCCACTGCGGCCCTTCCGCCTCGCCGGGCTCGTAGCGCGCCGCGATCGCGATGCCATCGGGCTCGAAGCGATACGACAAGGTGCCTTTCGCCGTCCTCGGGACGAGCTGGCGAACGACGGTGACAACCGGGACTCCATCTTCGTTCGCGGCAGATGCCGAGAGGAGCTTGCTTTCCTCGACGGCCTTGAACCACGGCTTGACATCGCCAGCAAATTTGCTGCGACTCTGGTTGTCATTCAACGCCTTCCACAGGCTGATCTGCAGCGGCTCGGCGAGAAGCTCCTGCCCGTTTGTCACAAAGGAAACCAACTCGCCGGTAGTCCGGTTGACACGGGCCACGTAGTTTGCGGCGTGAACGGACCAACTCTCCTCCGACTCGACCAACTTGGGAGCGCCGACGACGGGCGGCTTCCCGGGGGCGGGAGACTGGAGGATGAATTGTTCCCAGGCGACGCGGTGCCCGGTCCCGGCCCACAAGGTTGATTCGCGCAGGCGGAATTCGACGGTCAGGATCCGCTCGACATCAGGAGCTGCCGGGGGCAGTTCTGGGATTGGGATTTCGATCTGCTGCTGCGGCCCCACATCGAGGCGTCCGAAGTCGCCGGTCCGGGTTTCACGACCGTTTTCGAGCAGGCGCCACCGGGCTTCCAAGCCGGCCAAATCCCTGAAAAAGAACCCGTTTCGCAGGACGAGCCGGCCCGGCTTGTTTTCGGCCTGCTTGACGCTGATGTGCTGATAAACTTTCGTCGCCTCGAACAAATGCGGGTTCGGCTTGCGATCCGGCTGCACCAGGCCGTTGCAGCAGAAATTGCCACTGTTCGGCCTGTCGCCAAAGTCGCCGCCGTAGGCAAAGAACGTTTTGCCGGTGCCTTCGATGCGCTTGTTGAGTCCCTGATCCACCCAATCCCAGATGAAGCCGCCCTGCAAAGTGGGATGTTTATCGATGACATCCCAATACTTGCGCAATCCGCCGAGGCTGTTGCCCATGGCGTGGGCATACTCGCAGAGAATCAACGGGCGTTCGGATTTCCAACGGGCCGTGCGCTCGATTCTGTCGGGTGGATGATACATGGGGGCGCGAATGTCGCTCACGGCGTCCATGCCTTCATACTGGACAGGGCGGGAGGGATCGCGGCGCTTGATCCAGTCGCGCATGGCCACAAAGTTCCGGCCCTTTCCGGCCTCGTTGCCCAGTGACCAGATAATGACCGAGGGATGGTTTTTGTGCCACTCGACATGCCGCTCCGTTCGATCCAGGTGCGCCAGTTCCCAGGCCGGTCCGTTCGCCACCACGTGCTCATCATAGGCTCCGAGGCCATGCGACTCGATGTTGCTTTCGCTCACCACATAGAGGCCGTATTCGTCGCAGAGTTCGAGCCAGCGCGGGACGTTCGGGTAGTGGGCCGTGCGAACCGCGTTGATGTTGTTCTGCTTCATCAGGCGAACATCGGCCAGCATATCCTCTTCGCCCACGTATTGCCCCCTCTCGGGATGATGCTCGTGGCGATTGACGCCCTTGATGATAATTGGCTGGCCGTTGACCTTTAACTGCCCGTCTTTGATTTTAACGGTCCGGAAGCCCACGGACTGCCTGAAGACTTCGAGCTTCTGGCCGCTCGGGCTTTCCAGACCCAGCACGAGCCGATACAAATGGGGCGTCTCGGCCGACCACTTCTGCGCCTGCGGCACCTGCCACGGCCCGAGCGTCAAGGGCTGCAAAGCCTCCGGCCCGACCATCACGGCATCGCTGCGGTGCTGGATCACGGCCTTTCCCGACGCATCAAGCAGCTCGACAGTGACCACGCCCTCGAGAGGAGCGGCGGTGTGGTTCTTCAGTTCGAGATCCAGGCTCAGCACGCCGTCGGTATGGCTTTCATCGAGGCCGGCACGGACAAAAAAGTCCCTTAAATGCAGGGGTGCAGCCGCCCAGAGATACACGTCGCGGTAAATGCCGGAGAGCCGCCAGAAGTCCTGCCCCTCGAGATAGCTGCCGTCGCAGTAGCGATAGACCTCGACCGCCAGCGTGTTTTTGCCGTCAACGAGGTAGTTCGTCACGTCAAAGACGGCGGGCGTCCGGCTGTCTTCGCTGTAGCCGGCCTGTTTGCCGTTGACCCAGACATAACACGCCGAATTAACCCCATCGAATTGGAGAAACACCTGCTTGCCATCCCAGCCGCTCGGAACTTCGAACTGTCGGCGGTAGGAGCCAACGGGGTTGCGCTCCTTGAAGCTGGTGAAGCTTTCCGAAGGTGTTCCCATCACCCGGGGCGGGTCCACGTGAAACGGATAGGCTACGTTCACGTAAATCGCCGTTCCAAAACCGTGCACCTGCCAGTTGCCCGGCACAGGCAGCACCGCCCATTTCTGATCGTCGAAGCCCGGCGACTCGAATCCCACGGGCCGCTCGCCCGGCTCCTTTACCCAGTGAAACCGCCAGTCGCCGTTCAGCGAATAGACAAGAGATTCATCCCGCCGCCCGCCCGCAAGCGCGGCCTCCCGGGAGCCAAACGGCAACGCGGAAACGCGCGCGCGCTCCTTGCCGATGCCAACGACCGCCTCGTCCTCCCAAGGCTCCGCAGCATCCGCTCGAAGCATCAACGCAATCAGCAATCCGCCTGTGACCAGAAGTTGTTTCATAGTAACTCTCAATAAGCATTCCGCCTCTCCGGGGGCGGTTCATGATGGAAGGTTATGGCTTGTGAAAAATCACACTGCCGGAGACAAGAGGTTCGTCGCTTTGTATTCCTTTGTATTGCCCTGCTGAGCCATGGCCAGACATTTCCGCCGCGATGGTGGCTCGACATCGCGGCCCAGACGACTACATCTTTGCCCACCGTGGAGGAGGCGTCTCTGTGCAATGCCGTGTTTTTCATCAACACACTTGTGCCCGGTCTCTCCCCGGAAGGAAGGCAACGTATCCGACGGTTTCCGAATTGCCAACGCCTCTTTCATCAGCGCACGCTTCGCGTTCACGCATCCGTCAAGGCCCGCCAGCCCTTTTGAACGAGGTGAATCGATGAAGCACACAATCGCAATTCTGTTCGCTCTTGCCCTCGCGGCGACGCCCCCTTGGTTGTCCGCCGGAAATGGGAAGGGCGCGGAAAGCAAACCGGCGGGGTTGGAGCCGAAGTTTGAAGTCGCCACGGACCGCGTCCAGCGGGAACACGCTGAGATCAACGAATTGATGCGGGGGGAGCGGTTCCACCTGCTCAAGACGGATGCGAAATTCGAGGATTTCCTGAAGGCTTACCGCCGAAGCGCGGATGTCGTGGAGACCGCGCGGCTTGGATTCTTGAGCGGCTCCGCACAGACCGCGGCGGGGTTCATGGACGCCGCATTGAAGGACGAGGCTTGGAAAAAGCCCGCGGGCGCTCCCCTGAGTTTCATTTTCCTGCTTTCCCTCCGCACCGCGCGGGACTTGGTGCGGGTCAATTACGTGAGGGTCCATGACCGGGCTCTGGATTTCGAGGTTGACCATCTCTGCCCGGTTGGGGCGGAGGAACTCGAAACGCGGGTCCTCTGCGTGATCGAAATTCCTTTGGGCATTCTGGCGCCGGGCTCATTTCACTACTCGATAATGACCAACGCGGGACAATACAAGCGGCCCCCGGAGAAACATCCGGAAGGATGGGAATACGCCGACGTGAGCGGTTTTCAGCAAGGTCTCGGCATGGGCAGCGGCGGCAGCGGCTGCACCATTGTCGATCCCGCGACCAATACAGTGCCGCCGGTCAAAAGGCCGCCCGTGCGCCCATCGGCTCTTCTCAGCGAGGCGCGGTTGGATCGGGCTGTGGAGAGGCTCCGGCGGGCCAAGTTTCCCATGGAACTGGACAAATTGCTCGAGATCATCGGCCTTTCCAAGGAGCACCAAGGCCGCCCGGTCTCGTTCGGATGGAGTGCTTCCGGCGGTTCACGCAAGGTTTATGAATTGACCGGGCCACCAATCATCCATCTCCTCGAAATTCGGGAAGACGAACAGCGAAGGACCGCCTTGGCGGCGATCCTTTACCACCGGGACGGCGCCCGAAGATACACGCTTTATGACTCCCGGATGGAGCTGGAGTGAGGGCGTCCCTGCGTTTTTGTTCATGGACCGCGCTCCCCAACAAACCGGGCAGATAAAACAGGGCCCGCGCTGAAAGCTGGCGCTGATTCTCAACCTCTCGATATTGGCGTTTGCGGCGGCCCCGCCACGATAGCCTGATGGCGCGGGGCCGGGCGGCGGGCCGGGCCGCCGGTCCATGGTCCCGGCGCGTCACCCCGCCCCGGGCTGCCGTTTTCCCCAGCCCGCCTTCCCGCGGAATTCGCGCTTTGGTTCCACTGGCAGCGGCGGGCTTGGCTCCACCGTCCACACCACCGCCCCTGCGCCCACCACCGCTTCCACCTGCTCCTGCAACGTCGCCGACGCCCGCACCGCGTAGTGCCGGTCGGCCTCGATCACCGCCTCCATGCCGTTGCCCACCGGCACCAGCAAGCGCACCCCGCACCGCCCCGAATCGCGCAGCAAAACTTCCTTGAGCCGGTCCAAATCCACGTCGCGCCCCTCGGGGAACGCCAGATCCAGCCCGTTGGCATACCGCCAGACCGCCTCCTCCAGCGGCACCGCCTCGATCACTTTCAACGACGACCCCTCCCCCGACCGGTCCCGCTCCACCAAGCCGGCCACCAGCCCCACAAACCCCGGACTCAACACTTTCCCAAGTTTCTCAACCTGGTCTCCGGGCACGAACAGCGCCACGGAACCCGACGCGTCCTCGAACACGCCCCTTCCGAACGGGCGCTTGTCCTTGCTGTACCGCTGCTCGAAAGAAGCCACCCTGCCCGCAATCCGCACCACGGTCCGTTCCGCCACCCCGCCCAGCGACGCGCACGGCGCGCACACGAAACGGCCGAGCCCGGCCCGGTGCTCGTCCAGGGGATGCCCCGAAAAATAGACGCCCATCAACTCCTTCTCGAACGCCAGCCGTTCCCGGTGGCTCCAATCCGGCGTCTCCTTCCCCGCTCCGCCCCGTTTCGACGCCGCCGCCACACCGCCGATCTCCCCAAACAACGACGCCTGCCCGGACTGGCTGTCCCGGTGCATGCCCGCCGACGCGGCGAAAGCCTCCTCGATTTGCGCGAAGAGCCGCGCCCGGTTCGGGTCCCATTCGTCGGCCGCCCCGGCTTTCACCAGGTTCTCAACCATTTTCTTGGGCGCCACCCGCGGGTCGCAGCGCCCGCAGAAATCCGCCAAATCCCGGAACGGCCCGCCCTTGTCGCGCTCGGCCACCAGATGCGCGACGGCCGCCTCGCCCACGCCCTTGATCGCCGCCATGCCGTAGCGGATGGCCCCGTCCTCCACCTCAAACCGCGCCCCGCCGCGGTTGACCGACGGCGGCAGCACCTGGATTCCCAGGGCCGCGCATTCGGCGCAAAACTCCGCCAGCTTTTCGGTGTTGCCGATGTCGTTGCACATGAGCGCCGCCATGAACTCCACCGGATAATGCGCCTTCAACCACGCCGTGTGGAACGCCACCACCCCGTAGGCCGCGCTGTGCGATTTGTTGAAACCGTACCCGGCGAACTTCTCCAGCAGATCAAACACCTCCTCCGCCTTCGCCCGCCCGATCCCGTGTTGCCTGGCGCAGCCCTCGACAAAGGTCTCCCGCTCCTTGGCCATCTTGTCGCGGTCCTTCTTGCCCATCGCCCGGCGCAGGTTGTCCGATCCCCCCAGGGTGTAACCCGCCAGGACGGCCGCCGCCTTCATCACCTGCTCCTGGTAAATCATCACGCCGTAGGTGTCCGCGCAGCACTGCTCCAGCAGCGGATGCGCGTACCGGATTTGCACTTCCCCCTTCCGCCGCGCCGTAAAGTCCGGGATCAGGTCCATCGGCCCCGGCCGGTACAACGCGATCAACGCGATCAGGTCGTCAATGCCCCGCAGGTTGAAACTCCGGCACAGCTCCCGCATCCCCGCGGATTCAAGCTGGAACAGGCCCGTGTTCCGGCCGCGGTTGAGGATGTCAATCGCCTTCGGGTCGTCCAACGGAATCTCCTCGGGCCGCACCTCCACGCCATGCACCCGCCGGATCATCGCCAGCGCGTCCCGGATCACCGTCAACGTCCGCAACCCCAGAAAGTCCATCTTCAACAATCCCACGTCCGACACCGCGCTCATGTCGTACTGGGTGATCACCTCCCCCTCCGCGCCCCGCGCCAGCGGCACATGCCGCGCCAACGGCCCATCCGAAATCACCACCCCCGCCGCGTGCACCCCCGCCTGCCGGTTCAATCCCTCAATCGCCCCCGCCAATTCCACCACCCGCCGTGTCTCTTCTTCCCCCTCCACGGCCGCCTTGAACTCCGGGCTCTGCTCTTTCGCCTTGTGCAGCGTCATGTCCGGCGCCTGGGGAATCATCTTGGAAATCCGGTCCCCCGCCGCATACGGCAACCCCAGCACCCGCGCCACGTCCCGCACCGCCGCCTTGGCGCCCATCGTCCCAAACGTGATGATCTGCGCCACCGCCGCGTCGCCATATTTCCGCCGCACGTACTCGTGCACCTCGCCGCGCCGGTTGTAACAGAAGTCCACGTCAATATCCGGCGGCGACACCCGCTCCGGATTCAGGAACCGCTCGAAAATCAGCCCATACCGCACCGGATCAATGTCCGTGATCCCCAGCGCATACGCCACCAGGCTCCCGGCCGCGCTCCCGCGCCCGGGCCCCACCGGGATTCCGTTCTCCTTCGCGAACCGGATGAAATCCCAGACAATCAAAAAGTAACTCGTAAACCCCGTCCGCGAGATCACGCCCAACTCGTAGTCCAACTGCCGCTCCAGCTTTTCCCGCTCCGCCGCGTCCGCCCCCGGCGCGAAGGCCGCCGGATACCGCCGGCGCAACCCCTCCGCGCACAACCCGCGCAGCATCCCCTCCCGGTCCACCCCCGGTTCCACAGGAAACGCGGGAAACTTGTTCTGCTCCAGCTCCAGCTCCACCGCGCAGCGCTCCGCAATCTCCACGCTCGCCCGCAGCGCGCCGGGCAGCCCGCCAAACACCGCCGCCATCTCCTCCGCGCTTTTCAGGTAATACTCTTCCGACCCAAACCGCCGCCGCCGCTCGTCCGCCTGCATCGCCCCCTGCTGCAGGCACAACAGCACGTCGTGCGCCTCCGCGTCTTGCTTCCGCAAATAATGGGTGTCGTTGGCCGCCACGATCCCCAGCCCCATCCGCCCCGATTCCTCCACCAAAAACCGGTTCAGCCGCCGCTCGTCCTCCAGCCCGTGGTCCTCCAGCTCCAGGAAAAAGTTGGCCCGCCCGAAAATCTCCGCGTACGCCCCAATCGCCTTGCGCGCCAGCTCCGTTTCCCCGCGCAAAAACCGCACCCCAACCTCGCCGCGCGGACAGGCGCTCGTCGCCAGCAACCCGCCCGCGTGCTTCGCAAGCAGGTCCCGGTCCACCCGCGGCACGGACCCGGTCGAATCCAGATGCGCCGCCGTCACCAGCTCCACCAGGTTCCGGTACCCGTCCAAACTGGATGCGAGGACAACCAGATGAAAATCCTCCGCCACCTGCCCCGCCGCCGCCCGGTCGTGCCGCCCGCCCGGCGCGACGTACAGTTCGCACCCCAGGATCGGCTTGATCCCCGCCTTCTTGCAGCTCTTGTAAAACTCGATCGCCCCGAAAAGCGCCCCGTGGTCCGTCAATGCCAGCGCCTTGAATCCCATCTCCGCCGCGTGCCGCGCCAGGGTCCGCGGCGGATTCGGCTGTTTCTCCAGCTCCCCGCCCACCGACAACCGGCATGCCCCATCCAGAAAACTGTAATCCGAGTGAACATGCAGATGAACAAACTCCGCCACCCCCGGACTATAGGTTCGCCCCGACCCGTGACAAGCCGCCTTTCCCGCCGTCCCCATCTTCACCCTTTCCACTCTCCCCCGCCCCTGCCAGACTCCCCCCCAGCATGGAACCCATGGGCCTCATCGCCGGGCGCGGCGTCTATCCCTTCGAATGGATCGAGGCCGCCCGCGCCGCCGGCGTCCCCCGCATCGCCGCCGCCGGATTCGAGGGGGAAACCGAACCCCGCCTCGCCACCCACGCGGACCAGACCGCCTGGATGCGCGTCGGCCAGCTTGGGCGCCTCATCCGCTTTTTCCAGGACGCCGGCGTCAAGAAAGCCGTCATGGCCGGCCAAATCCGCCCCCGCAATCTCTTCGAACTCCGCCCCGACCTCCGCGCCCTTCTCCTCCTCGCCCGCCTCCAAAAACGCAATGCGGAATCGCTCTTCGGCGCCATCGCCGCCGAGCTCGCCGCCGCCGGCGTCGAACTCCAGCCCGCCACGCTGTTCCTCGAAAAGAATCTCGCCCAACCCGGCTGGCGCATCGGCCCCCCGCCCAAGGCCCGCGCCCTCCGCGACGCCGCCTACGCCTTCTCCATCGCCAAGGAAGTCAGCCGCCTCGACATCGGCCAAACCGTCGTCGTGCGCGACGGCACCGTCCTCGCCGTTGAAGGCTTTGAAGGCACCAACGACGCCCTCCGGCGCGGCGGCGCCCTCGGCCGCCGCGGCGTTGTCGCCGCCAAGGTCTCCAAACCCAACCAGGACATGCGCTTCGACGTGCCCGTCATCGGCCCCCGCACCGTCGAAGTCGCCGCCGAGGCCGGCGCCGCCCTCCTCGCCGTCGAGGCCGGAAAAACCTTGCTTTTGGAGCGCCACCGCCTTAGCGACCTCGCTTCCGCGCGCCGCGTGACGGTGCTCGCGATTGGTCCACCACTATGAGCATGAACAAAATCAAAGTCGGAGTCATCGGAACCGGGCACATCGGCCGCGAACACGCCCGCATCTACGCCAACCTCCCCGGCGTGGAGTTCGCCGGCGTCCACGACATTGACCCCGCCGTCGCCCAGCGCATCGCCCAGCAATACAACATCCGCGCCTTCCCCTCCCTGGACGAAATGATTCCGCTGGTCGATGCCGTCTCCGTCGCCACACCCACCGTCGCCCACCGCAACGTCGCACGCCCCTTCCTCCAGGCCGGCAAACATGTCCTCGTCGAAAAGCCCATCGCCGAAGACGTCGGCGCCGCGCGGGACATGGTCAACCTCGCCCGCGACAACGGCGCCATCCTCCAGGTCGGCCACATCGAACGCTTCAACCCCGTCCTCCGCCTCCTCGAAGAACGGCTCACCCGCCCGCGCTTCATCGAAGCCCACCGCCTCTCCCCCTACCCAGGCCGCTCCACCGACATCGGCGTCGTCCTCGATCTCATGATCCACGACCTCGACGTCATCCTCCACCTCGTCCGCTCCCCCATCGCCTCCCTCGACGCCGTCGGCGTCGCCGTCCTCTCCCGCGGCGAAGACATCGCCAACGCCCGCCTCCGCTTCGAAAACGGATGCGTCGCCAATATCACCACCAGCCGCATCAGCCCCGAAAAAATGCGCAAAATCCGCGTCTTCCAGGAAGACGCCTATCTCTCCCTCGACTACCAGAACCAGTCCGGCGAAATCTATCGCAAGGTCAAATCCCAGATCACCCGCGAAAAAGTCCCCCTCGAACGCGAGGAACCCCTCCGCCTCGAGCTGGAATCCTTCGTCGAATGCGCGCGCTCCCGCCGCGCACCCGTCGTCAGCGGCGAACAGGGCGCCGCCGCCCTCGACGTCGCCATCGAAATCACCGACCGCATCTGGAAAGACGCGCCCCCCCTGCCCGCCGCCTGAACCCGCCCACGCCCGCGCCCTCCCCGCCATGAAGATTTTCCTCATCGCCGGCGAAGCCAGCGGCGACCTCCTCGGCGCCGATCTCATCCGCGCCGTCCGCGCCGAAAGCCCGCACGCCGAATTCCACGGCGCTGGCGGCGATCATATGCGCGCCGCCGGCCAGACGCAGCCCGTCAACCTCGCCGCCCACGGCATCATCGGCGTCTGGGAGGTGCTCCTCCATTACCCCCGCTTCCGCCGGTGGTTCCACCAACTCCTCAAGGAGTGCGAAGCCGTCCAGCCCGACGCCGTCGTGCTCATCGATTACCCGGGCTTCAATCTCCGGTTCCTGCGCCAAATCCGCAAACGCTGCCCCCACCTGAAAATCTATTACTACGTCTCCCCCCAGGTCTGGGCCTGGAAAGCCCACCGCGCGCGCATCCTCGAAACCCACGCCGACGTGCTCTTCTGCATCTTCCCCTTCGAACCCGCATGGTTCCGCGAACACGCCCCCAAACTCCGCACCGCCTGGGTCGGCCATCCCATCCTCGACAGGCTCTTCCTCCCCGAACCCGCCGCCTCCAAGCCCGGCCCAAAAACCGTCGCCCTCCTCCCCGGCAGCCGCCGCAAGGAAGTGGAACGCCATCTCCCGCTCCTCATCGAAGCCGCCCGCATCATGAACACGCGCCTCCCCGGCCTCACCTTCAAGTGCCTCGCCCCCAACGCCGCCCTCGCCGCCCGCGAACGCGCGTGGATTTCCCGCCACGTCGGCCTCGCCCTCAATATTGAGGTCTTCGAAGGCTACCCCGCCACCCACCTCAGCCGCTCCCACGCCGCCATCGTCACCTCCGGCACCGCCACCGTCGAATGCGCCGTCGCCGGCACCCCCATGGTCGTCTTCTACAAAACAAGCCTCGTCACGTACCTCCTCGGCCGCCTCTTCATCCGCATCCCCTACATCGCCATGGTCAATCTCCTCGTCAACCGCCGCGCCGTCCCCGAACTCCTCCAATGGCACGCCTCCCCCGCCAACCTCGCCAGCGCCACCCTCGATCTCCTCGCCAACCCCGAGGCCCGCGCCAGACAACTCGCCGACCTCTCCCGCGTTGTCGAAAATCTCGGCGAACCCGGCGCTTCCGCCCGCGTCGCGCGCGCCCTCCTCGCCACCGGCGCCGCCCACCCCTGACCCGGCACCCCCCCCGCCCATCTCCCGTGCGCTTCGCCCTGTTCACCACCACCTTCCACCCCACCCTGGGCGGCGCCGAAAAACAACTCGACCTCCTCGCCCGCGGCCTCCTCGCCCGCGGCCACGACCCCCTCGTCATCGCCCCTCTCGTCCCGCGCAAAAACAACGCCCTCGACGCGCCCTACGCCGTCCACCGCTTCCCCCGCCTCCGCTCCAAACGATTCGGCCTGCGCTGGCACGCCCGCTTCCTCCGCGCCCTCCACCGCGCCAATCCCTTCGACATCGTCCACGCCCACGGCGCCTACCCCGCCGCCTACATGGTCCACGCCTTTGCCCAACGCCACCGCCTTCCCCTCGTCATCCGCGCCCACGGCGGCGACGTCCTCCCCGGCGAACCCATCGCCGGCTCCCCGTGGCTTCGGCCCCGCCTCAAACGCGCCCTCGCCGCCGGTTCCGTTCTCATCGCCCAAAACGCCGAGCTCGCCCAAATCCTCGGCTCGCTCTCCGGCCACCCCGAACGCGTTGTCCGCATCCCCAACGGCATCAACGCCCCGCCCTACGCCACCCCGCTCGTCCCCAACCCCCACCTCAACGATCCCCCTTTCGCCTTCACGCTTTCCACCTTCTATCCCAAAAAGGGCCTCGACCTCCTCCTCCACGCCTGGGCACTCGTCGCCCAATCCCTCCCCGCCGCCCGCCTCGTCATCGCCGGCCACGGCCCGGACGGTCCCGCCCTGCTCCGCCTCCGCGCGTCCCTCGGCCTTCATGCCCTCGTCGAATTCCCCGGCGACGTCACCGGCCCCGCCAAAATCGGCCGGCTCCAAGCCTGCCGCGTCTATGTCAGCAGCGCCCGCCGCGAACCCTTCTCCAACGCCCTCCTCGAAGCGGTCGCCGCCGGTTGCCCCGTGGTCGCCACCGCCACCGGCGGCAACATCGAAATCGTCCAAACCACCAGGTCCGGCGCCCTCGTCCCCACCGAAGACGTCCCCGCCCTAGCCCAAGCCCTCATCCAGGCCATGTCCGCCCCCCGCCCCATCCTCCAGGAATCCGAAATCCTCGCCCGCATCGCCCCCTACACGGCCGACACCATGCTCGACCGCTACCTCGCCGCCCTCCCCCTCCCAACCCGGTAGCGGCCGGCCCAACCCGAAAGCTTCGCGGCCATGGCCACTTCCCGCCCCCTCCACAAGATGTCCATGACTCCCGCCCGCATCCTTCTGGAACGGATGAAATCGCGGCGCTTGACATGGGCGGCCAGACCCTTATTCTTTTGTATACAATCATGAACGTTCCAACGCTTTCCGGCGCCCCCCTCAAGGCAAAAAAGACCTCCCGCGTCGCCCGCGGGATTGCGACGAACGAGCTCGTCCACTCCGCTCATATGGGCACGAATGACGAAGTCTTTCCCCAAATTCTGGACCTTTACGTGCCGGCCTCAAGCACGGTGGCTGACGTCACGTTTGGAACGGGAGTTTTCTGGAAACGCGTCAACCGGTCGCGGTACACCCTTTACGGCACCGACCTGAAACAGGGCGTTGACGCGCGCGCCCTCCCCTACCCTTCCGGAACGATCGATGCCGTCATCTTCGATCCACCCTACATGCATACGCCCGGCGGCACCGCGCACAACGGACACCAAAATTTTGAGCGCTACTACAACAATAACGGCATCTTCCACACAGTGAAGAAATATCACGAAGCCGTTCTGGACCTTTACTTTTCCGCGGCCCGCGAGGCGGCACGGGTGCTTCGTGACAAAGGCATCTACATCGTCAAGTGCCAGGATGAAGTCTGCGCGAACAAACAACGCCTCACGCACGTGGAGATCATCAATGAACTCGCCAACCACGGTTTTGTCCCGGAGGACCTGTTTGTCGTTGTGCGCCGCAACAAACCCGGTGTCAGCCGTGTCCTGAAGCAGGTTCACGCCCGCAAGAACCACTCTTATTTCCTCGTGTTCCGCAAGCTCACGCCCCGATATCGTCCGCTTCCGCAAAAAACTCGCCAAATGACTTCACGGGAACTGGCGGAAAAACACGGTTCAAAGGTTCATACGCCTTCGGAACGTCCAGATAGTAAACCCGGGCAAGCCGCGCGATATGCATCTGGTAAATCCGCCACTGGTCGGGCAGGCAAATCTCGACAACCTCGCCCTTGACCCGGTCTGTCTTGGTTTCTGTCAGAATGACCGGTGTTCCCAAAAATCTGCCCGTGCCATAGACCCCGTCCAACACGCGCTGGTGCGCCCAGACCTGGATCACCCGTTCCCGCGTTGACGTCTTGACAGGCAGGTGGAATTTCGCCCGCCCAGGCCCGAGGTCGCAAATAAAATCCGTCGGCAGATCAGTCTCCATGTCAAGGTTCAGCACGGGCAGCCTGGTCTTTGGGCGCACCCCCAAACGCCTGCAAAACACGTGGCCGATGAGTAGCTCGAAGAATGTCCCCGGGGTCTTCTGATCGCCGCTCTTCAGTAAATCTATGCACGCACAAAATGAGATCGCCACCGTGTACAGCGCCTTTGCGGTCTCGCCACTGTCCAGACGGCCGCTCCTCCCAGCCTTGAGGGCGCCATAGAACCGCCTCCATCCGTCGCTTCCCATGCCGAACAATTCCGAGTTCACCGCGCGGCTTGCCCTCCCTCCACGCCCTCGCAGCCGGAACGCAAAGTACGATTTGCCCTCAACCCGGGAAACAAGATCTTTTCGGTCACATGCCGCAAGGAGTGCCAGTGAGGCGTCCAGAAGTGCGCCAAGGGCCGTTCCCACTTCGTCGCTCAGCATGTCCCTCGACGCCACGCTCCGAAGTTCCACGTAGCACCGCTCGATTTCCTTTGCCTGCCTCACGCAGCCCCTGTTAACAGGTCGTATCCTTCTCTTCAAGGCTGCCCAAGCATCATCCTCAGCGCTTCAAAAATACGGGCCGGCCGCGTCCTCATCCCCCTTGCGCGGCGGGGACGGCGGTCCCACCTTGCCCCCCACTCTCCCCTTGCAACGCCCCGCTCCGCCCGCCAACTTCCCGACCGTGCGCCGCTCCGCCTTCATCCTCGGCATCGCCGCCCTCGCGCTCGCCGCGCCCGCCCAACCCGCGCCCCCGCCCCTGGACGTCGTCACCCTCCACGACCGCAGCATCGTCCGCGGCGTCATCGTCGCCGAGTACCCGGACGAACTCTGGATCGACACCGCCTCCCCCGGCGCCTTCCGCAATCTCGTCGCCATCTCCCGCGCCCAAGTCGCCCTCACCCTCTCCAACGCCCCCCGCCCCACCGCCTTGCTGGACGCCGGCACCGCCCGCACCGGACGCCACGCCGCCGTCCTCAGCGACGGCACCCGCGTCACCGGACGCCTCATCTGCCGCGACGCCCTCGAAACCTGGATCGACGTCTCCTCCGATCCCGCGCTCAAACAACCCAAGGCCTTCCCCACCCACCTCGTCGCCTCCCTCGAAAATGATCCCACCTGGGCACCGCCCGCCGCCGCCACCCGCGAATGGACCCTCGGCGGCGGCGACCTTCAAATCGAGGCCGGCCACCTGAAATGGCGCGGGCGCCTCTGGCAAACCACCGCGGGCGCCTGGCTCACCCGCGAACTCGCCGCCGAAAAAGCCGCGCAAACCCTCGAACGCGCCCTCGCCTCCGCCACCAACGCCGAGGCCGTTGCCGCCGCCTGGTCCCCGTTCGCCGCCGCCCACGCCATCCACGCCGTCTTCCCCGATGCCGCCCAATCTGCCCTCCACGCCGCCGCCCCCTACAGCCCCCTTTATCAAGCGCTCAAACCCGCCCTCGACGCCCTCGACGCCCCGGCCCTCCGCGCCGCCCCCTCC
>CAYSZK010000027.1:0-41444 GCA_964435495.1 uncultured Verrucomicrobiales bacterium | reverse complement strand
GCCACCCCAACTCCCTCCAGCGCCGCCCGCGCGGTAAGTCCGACAGGCTGCTAGGTTCAAGCACCGGCAGCCCGAGAACCGCATCCCACCACCATTCGATTTATTGATCCTTTTCAGGCAAACCACAAACCCATTATAACACGTTATTAATATAAAATCTTATAACAATGTCACACGTTTGTCACCAAATTGTCGCGAAACTGTCACAAAAAACTTCTTGTCTCGCCACCAGACCTAAGGCACAAACCGCGCGTGCCCGCGGGCGGGAGAGAAGTTTCCCGCCAAACTACGCGGGGAGACAACGAAACGGAACAATAGGAACGAGAAGGAGGCGGATATGAAAATGATGGCACCGACGGAAAGCTTGAAGATGGCGATGGTGGCGGGCGGGCTCTTGCTGGCCCTGGCCGTCGCCGTAGTGGTGGCGGCCGATACCGACCGCGCAAACCTGGACTCGGCCAATCGCGACGCGCGCATGCGGCTGGATGACAACCCCTACGCAACGCCAACCCCGCCAGACCCAGGCGCCTAACCTAGGACGCCCAGCGGGATTCACCAGGAACAAGCGATGGAAGCGGGACGCACCATGAAAGGCCGCGGAGGAAACCCGGAGGGGCTGGCGTCCCAGCTCTGCACTGCCCGGCCCGCCCCCGTGCTGCCGCTGGCGCTGGCCCTGGCCGCGCTGCTTGGGTTCGAGGCGCCCGTCCGCGCCGCCTGCGGCGTTTCCTGGACCCAACCCTACAACACCTTCGACAGTGTCAACGAACGCGGGCACGTGAGCTTGTGGGAGACGGTCGGCAAGATTGACCTGGGCCGGGGGCTGGTGCTGCCGATCATCATCAACTTCCGCTCCAGCCGGGAGACCATCTCGCCCTATCTGGGTTACGGTTGGATGCTGGCTCTTCTGGAGAGCCACATGTACCAGACCGAGGACAACCAGTTCACGATGGTGCAGCCCGACGGATGGAACCGCTACTTCTGGCGGGGCAAGGTCGAGGACACCGTGCTGGACGGGCAAGGCGGCTGGAAAGCGGAAATCAAGGGGGACACCATCACCGCCTGGGCGCCCTGCGGCTGGCGCCTGGAGTTTAAGAAGGGGAAGATATCCTCCATGGAATCACCGGACAGTCGAAAGTTCGCGTATGTTTACAGGGGCAGCTTTGCCGTTCAGATCACCGAACAGGGCGCGCCAATCCTGGCCGTTGAGCCGGACAAGAATGGAACGCCTACCGCGCTTTCCTGGGATTCCGGCAGGCAGAATCTCGCATTCACTCTCACCACCCGGCCGCGGGCACGGGTGCATAATGGCAGGCTGCTTGTCGAAGGGCTCCTCCCCGCCCTCGGCGGCTTCGCCAACGACCCTGTATGGCTGAAGTATGAAGTACCGTCCGCCGCGGAAGCGAAACTCTCCTCTATCGAAGGGCAGACCAACATCCACCGCACCCTGGTCTGGAGCCCGGAGACAAAGCGGGCAATCGCCGTTTCGGGCAGCCATTTCGAGCATTTGGACGCGTACAAGGGCCTGGCGGGTTATGGCGTGCGAAAGATTGGGACCAACGGCGTCAGTGAGGTTCTCTTCCAGTCCGCCAACGGGCTTGCCAGCATCACCTCCTTCAAAGGGGAACCGCTCCAGAAAAAGGAGACCATCCCCGCTGGACCAGCCGCCGGAAGAATCCGTTCAATTCAGGAATGGCGCGATGGCAAATGGACTCCCGTTGTCTCCTATGCGTATGACAACGCCGGACGGCCATTCCGCGAGACCTATCCCGACGGGCGCGTGGCGGAGTATGTCTATTCGGAGAGCCCAAAAATGGAACAACGATGGGCGGGCGGTGAGTTGCAGATGGAAAAGCAATGGAGCGCGGACGGACGCGCCCTCGTCCATCACTTCTACCGGGGTTCCCACAACAAGTGGTTCCTGTATCGCCCTCCCGGCGGCTGGCCCACGGAAGTCCAACGCCTCTTCTCGGAGTTCGGCGAGTTTCTGCCGGATGCGGACAGAATCGTAATCGATGTACTCTCGGGAACAACCCAGGAGGCGTACGCCTTCCTTCAGGGCCGGAAAGTCCTCGCCTACACTGACGGCGGATCCCGTTTGTTCCGTCCCGGCGTCAAAGAACCAAGGGCGATCGAACCCGCCCTGGCGTCCTTGAACGCCGCCGCTTTGGCAGCATTACAAATCACAACCAAAGGAAACAACTAAACATGAAAGCGCACACCAAAACATCCGCGGCACTCATTGCCCTTCTGCTTAACGGCGCGGCCTTGCGGGCCGATCCAACGATAACGGCAACCCCCAAGCAGCCCTGCGTCGAACTCGGCGCCGATCCCCCTTCCGCATCCTTTAAGGCTGCCTGCACGCCCGTCTCAGGGTCTATGCCAACCGATTTGTGTTGTTCCGCAGAGGACCAACCCGTTAATTGGGAGAACTTTAACTTTCAGTGGGAATGGGCGGGGGATCCCCGGGTTGCAGGGGGATGGCACTCTGAAACAGCGGACGTTGATCTTTCCGGAATAACCGCACCAACAACGATCACGGCAAACGTCAAGGCAAAATCGCAATGGAGATGTGTTCGGGCAGCCTCGCCGAATCCCCGTGCGGTAAATGAACCCGGAAACCCTTCCGATTCCATGAATGTGAAGGTGGATGACTTGGAAGTGCCGGAAATCACAATCAGCAACGGAACTGTCGGGTTGGGTAATCGTTCAGTGACGAACATGAAGGGCGAACAACTTGATTCGACTGGAAATCTACACTGGTTTTATTCAGGAACACTCAGCAACGTCCGCGCTGATGAATTGTACAACGCAATTGGCGCCCCGACGCCTGAACCATGCAATGACAGAGCCGACGCACAACCCCCCAGCAGCGTGGCGGAAACGACTGAGGTCGGCGCAAGTCTCTATTTTGCTTCCATTAGTTGGAGTCCGTGGCAGAGTTCTACTTCGCCTTTTCAAGAATCAAAGGTTGCTGACAAAAGATACTATGTTCAGTGGTTTTCTCGCAGTATCGTTCCTACGGAATGTCATTTTGAAGGAACCCGAGTCAAAAAGCGGTATAATCCAAGCAACGGAACTTGGGTGCAAGAAGGCGCGCCTGAAAATGTGTCACAACAGAAGTCCCTTCTCGGCGAAAAAAACATTAACGACAAACACGCCAAGGGCGCCCTAAAATACTGTTGTTGGCAGTAGCCAAAGCCGACAGGCTCCTCATGGCTAAAGCGATGAACTTTCTTGCTATTGTCGGAATACTTCTGGCCGCTTTGGGGGCGGAAACGGGTTTTGCTCAGGCTCCCCATGGCGGCGCCCCGCCGATCCCCCCACTTTTCGTGCGGATCCATGAAGGGCTTGCGGACACTGCATACAGGCATTTGGCCGAACTCTCCAATGCACCGCCGTCGAAACCCATCTCGGCGTGGATTCTTGGTGAATACCGAAATACGATCCTGGCGGCAGATCACATGCGCGGCAACTGGCCCGGCATTCTGTCCGATGCTTCCCTTGGCACGAATACAAACCAGCAACTCGCCCAAATGGTTTTGGCGGCCCAGTTCTATTTTTCCGGGCGGACTCCCCCGGCGCCAACCTCCACCCAGGAATTCCTTTCTTTCCCAGCACCATACGCTTGGGAACAACCGGATGAAGCCTCTTCACCGCGAACACTGAGAATGCGCCGTGATTGGGAATTCCCCGAGCTTCGCAAGGGGGGCGTCGCGTTGCGGCTCACATGGATGGATTACGCCAAAAGAGCGGCTCAGGCATCTGAGCCATTTTCATGGAACGACCTCTACTACTTTGTGGACGTCAGGTGCCCCGGATTTATCGCTGGCATAGGACGCCCGGAACTCGACGAGTTCGTTCAGAAGCGCGAAACAGAGGCATTCCTGGATTTCGTCCAAACGGTGCTGGGCTTTTGGAGAAATCAAGTCCGGGGAGAATGGAGTAAAACCGTCCCTGATGGCGTCACCGCCGCCGAAGTTTACGTACGCTTCTCAAGGTGTGCGTTAGACGAGGTCGCCAACAAGATGGCGCGGCACCCAGAGCACTTTAATACTCTGGTTATAGCCATCGCAGAACAATGGAAGAATCGCTTGGAAAGACTGATGAAAGACGGGATGGATGAGGAGGATAGGCTGTATCGTTTATGGAGTATGACGGAAGCCATTAAGGTGTTTAATATAGTCCGTGGAGATGTAGGTATTGTTCCGGTCTCGGATGAAGCCATTGAGCACCCCGTGGCCAAGATCGTAGGACAGGACCTCTGGCGTGTGATTTGTGCCGCGGGACCTGAAAGACATTCCGCCCTCCTTTGGGGTTGGCAGAATGATTTGGAACGCAGTCCCTGGGTCCCCCTTGACGGACTCGATTTGCGAGAAGGAGATGTGGATCATCTCTTCCGTTTTTTGGCCAACCATGCCAGCCGAACCAATGATAGGCGGCTTCAAAGGATATTGTTTGAAATGGTGCGCTTATGTGAATCTCCGGGAACTAAGAAATGATGTTGTATCCGCCATGCCCACTTCCGTCTGAGGCGCGGCTGGAGGAAATGACTTGAGAATACGACCGGCTCGATTTGTTTGCTTGCTCGCGTGGTGTGTTTGGCCTGTTCTGGCCGCGGCATCCGCTCTTCACGCGAAGGGACCCCGTCCAGGCGGCGTTTCGACCGGGCAGGTGGCGTGGCGGTCTCGAACGGCGCGCGCCAGAATTGAACCGGCGGAAACGCAAGGCGTGCTGGTATATTGGTTCACCAACACGGCGGACCGCGCTGTCCGAGTGGCAAAGGTTACGCCGGGTTGTGACTGTTCAAAAGCCGAATGGAGCGGCACGCCAGTGCCCCCAGGGCGGCTCGGATCGGTCCGCCTGACTGTCAAGGCAAAGGTGGCCCATGGCCAGGAAAGTTCCCGTGCGATTGTGGAGTTTGACACCGGCCAAGTGGACGAACTAGCGGCGGTTTTGTGGGTTGATCCCCCAGTCCGAACCAATCCGCAGGCCGTGGAGATGGCCGCCTCCAATGAGGAGCGGGAGGTGGACGTGGCTTTGGGCCGGGATGTCCAAGCCTCCCTGGAAAGCGTGTGGCCGAGCAACGGCCACTTGAAGGTGTTCGGCGAAACAGAGGAAGCCCACAGACGCTGGAGAATCGTGGTCCGGGGCGGCCTGCCCAGGGATGCGGAGGAGGAATGGATTGTTCTGAGCTTTGCAACCGCTCGGGGCGAGTCGTGGCGAACCTTCATTCCCGTGCGCCCGCGCCAGGCACAGGTCTGGGATGGCATGCTAAAATAAGCCACTTCATTGCTTGGCTGGAGGAACCATGAATAAGGCGTCCCTGCGGCGGCAGCCCTTCGGATTCCTCGCTCTGGCAGTTGTTGCAGCTTGGAGCGCCGCCACCCCTGCCCAGGAGCCCGCACCTTCCGGGGAGCGGGGCACAAACGCCGCCGGCCAGACGGCTTCCGCCTCATCCCCCGCCCCGGCGCGGGGGGAGGCGGCGCCAGGGTCGGATTTGCGGCAACTGTTGTTTGGGCGCCCGGCCGACGGGAGCATGGGCGGGGAAGCCTTGCTGGCGGGGCGCGAGGCGGAACAACGGGCGCGGGCGGGCGAGGCGCTCGGCTTGGCGGGAATGGGAGATGAGGTTTCCCAGGCGCGGTTCGATCTCTTTTTGAGCGCGGCGGAGGTGGCCAGGGCCGAATTGGAGCGGCATCAGGCGGCGTTGGACCGGGTGCGCGGGCTGTTGCGGGACAACAAGATGATCGAGGCGTGGCGGGGTTTGTATCTTGCCGCGGAAGCGGACCGGGCGGATGGCGGGGCGGCGCTGGAGTTGGCCGGGCGGATCGAGTCGATCTGGAGTTCGGCGCAGGCGGCTGACCGGTTGACGGAAGCCAACCGGCTGTTGCGCGAGCAGGCGGCGACCGCCGCGCGCAACGCCGACGTGATGTCCGGCACGCTCAAAGAGGAGGAGATCGCCTACCAGAAGAAGTTGAAGCGCCAGGAGAGCAAGTCGGCGGAGCTTCCGGACGCGGGGGCGCCGGCGAACAACGGCGGGGTTCCCCGCGTGATGGAAGCGCCGACCGCCGCGGACGCCGCGCCGCTGCTGGGGTCGCTTGCGGGGAAGCTGCGCCTGACGGAGGAGTATTTGAAGACGCTGGAGTCGAAGGCGCGGATCAAGATCAACGAGCTGCGCCAGGAGAAACTTTTGGACACGGCGAAACAGGATTTCTCCGCCTACATCCAAACCCTCGTCGAGGGGCGCCGGTATGAGCACGCGGTGGTGGGCGCGGAGTTTTACCGGAAGGTGTTCGAGGAGGGGGAATACCCGGCGGAGATGGCGCGGCAGGTGGCGCTGGCGATGGAGGCGGGGCGGCGGGTGGAGTCGGCGGTTGAGGTGTTCCGGTACCATCTGGGCCGCGGCGAGGTCGCCACGGCGGCGGCGCGGTTGCGGGAGGCGTTTTTTCTTGGGGAATGGTCTTCCCCGGTGCTGGGGTTGGAGCGGGGGTTGAAGGAGCGGGTGGCGGGGCACCTTGGCCGCGTGCGGCGCATGGCGAACATGATCGAGGCGCGGGATTTCGGGGCGTTGGAGGAGTTGCTTGGGGAAATGCGCCGGGAGGCGTCCGATTTTGACACGACCAAGCCGATGGCGCTGGTGGACGCGATTAAGTTGGAAAGCCGGTTGCGAATGGGCAAGGCCCGGCTGGCGGCGCAGGGGGGCGACTTGAAACTGGCGATGGAGGAGTTCCAGGCGGCGGCGCAGGCGTGGCCGAAGAACCCGCAATTGGAGGACAGCGCGGCGGCGTTCTTTGACACGCAGGACGTCAAGAGCCGGTCGGTGGTGGAGTTCGACCGGCTGGTGACCGAGAACAACCATCGCGGGATTTTCGACAAACAACTGGCCTTCGCGCCCGCGATCCGGGGGGATGCCGCGCGCGAGGATGCCTTGAAGAAGGCCTTGGAGAAGGTGAAGGCGGCGGAGGTGGCCCTTGAGAAGGCGCAGGCGATGCGGGCGCTCGGCGACGTGTGTGGGGCGTGGGAGTCGGTGGATCTGGCGGCGCGGGATTTGCCGGAGGACGCGAAGCTCAACGCGATGCGCGCGGAATTGGCGGCGAAAGGCGCGGAGTTTGTCTCGGCCATCGAGAAGGGCAAAGAGGCGGAGGCCCGCGCAGAACTGGCGTGGAGCCTGACATGGTTTGCCAACGCGCAGCGGCACTATCCGGCGAGCCGGATTGCGAACGAGGCGGTTGAACGCCTCAGCCGGAAGGTGCTCGAGTCCCAAGTCAAGGAAACGCCGGCCAAATCCTGAAGCGGGTCAAAGGAGAGTGAACCAATGAACATGCCGGATAGGGATGAGGAACGGGTGATTGTTTCGCCTTTTGCCGTGGGCGCCCCCGGCGCCGGGGCCGGGCGGCCCGCCGCATGGGCTGGCCGGGTGGGGGCGGCCGTGGGCGCGCTTGCGCTGGTGGTACTGGGCGGATGGTGGGGTCTGCGGAGCGCCGCGGATCCGATGCGCACGCTGGAGGAGTTCCCCGCGGCCAAGTATTTCGATGGGCACCGGGCTCTGGCCGGACTGCGCTTCCGTGCGGACCTCCAAGTGGAAGCGGACATGGGCTGGAAAGAAGGTGTTGGCAGGCTGATGCTTTTCACGGCGCCGGGCGAAAGCCGCGCGCTGGTGGTGCTGGTGCCCGACAGCCTCGGCAACATCCATTTCACCAAGGGCCAGAAGTTCGAGGGTGAAGTTGCGGTCAAGGACGGTGGCCTGATCGTTGCGGCGTCGTGCCGCAAGCTGTAGGCGGGGAGGCGGAATGATTGAGGGCGGCGCTGCGCTGGCGGAGGTTGTGTGCGGGGAGGCGGAAATGCCCTCCCGCGCGCCCGCGGCGGCTTTGGCCGCCGAAGCGGTGACGGTCCGGTCGCGTGCCGGGCGAAAGGTGCTCCTGGATCGGGCGAGCCTCAGGCTTGCGCCCGGCGAATTCGCGTGCGTGATCGGGCCTTCCGGATGCGGGAAGAGCACGCTGCTGCGGTGCCTTGCCGGCGTGCGGGAGCCGTCATCGGGCGTGGTCCGGCTCGCGGGGCGCGAGGTTACAAAGCTTCGGGAGGAATGCCCGCTGGTGGTGGGGTATCTGCCGCAGTTCGGCGCGTTTCACGGGCGGGCCACTGTCTCCGAGATCTTGGCCGATGGGCTGGCGTTGCGGGCGCCCTCCGGCACGCCGCGCGCGGTCCGGGACGCGTGGCTCGGCCACATCGCGGAGATTGCGGGTCTCGAGCCGGTGATGGGCCAGCGGTATGAAACATTGTCGGGCGGGCAAATGCGCAGGGTGGCTCTGGCGGAGCAATTGCTTGGGGATCCCGGTTTCCTGTTCCTTGACGAGCTGACCAGCGGTTTGGACGTGCATGCCGAGGCGGAAATGATGGCGTGGCTGCGTCGGCTGGCCACCGATCACGGCAAAACGGTGGTGCTGGTGACCCACGCAACAGCGCGGCTGGCGTTGTGCGACTCGATCGTGTTCATGGCCGATGGCCGCATCGTGAATCACGCGCCCCCCGGGGAACTGCTGGAGCGGCTGGGCGCCGGCACGCTCGAGGAATTGTTCCAAGTCGCCGCGCAGGGCGGATTTCGGAAGGCGGACGGATCCGGTTTGGGGTTCGTCCCTTCGGACGCGCGGGTTGCCCCCCTCGAAAGCCGGTACGGCGGAGGGGCGGACGCAGCGGTGGACGGCGCGTGGGATGGCGGGACCGCGGCGGGGCGGGCGGCGATTCGCGCGGGAACGGTTCCAGGCGGGTGGCGGCAATTCCCGGTGTTGCTTCGGCGGCAACTGCGTTTGATGTGGCGGGACACGGGCCAGCTCTGGCTGCAAGCCGCATTGATCCTGACATTCCCCTGTCTGGTGGCGGTGTTCGCCACGCGCGGCTTGCCGCAGGTCCGAAAGCTGAGCCTGGCGCTTGAGACGAACGTGGTCCGCGCCCTGGAGGAGCGGCTCTGGCACTCGAAGGAGACGTTCCAGGCGGCGTCGCTGCTTTCGGGGCTGGCCATGTTCCAGGTTGTGCTGCTGGCGTTGATGGGCGCCAACAACGGCGCGCGGGAAATCGCGCGGGAGTCGGCGATTCTCGCCAAGGAACGGCGCGCCGGCTTGTCAGGGGGCGCCTACGTGGCGTCCAAGTTTGCGCCAATCCTGCTGCTCAGCGGCGCGCAGGCCTATTGGATGGCGTGGTTTGTCAAGTCGGTGTGCGGCTTTCCCGGCTCGTTGGCGGAGCAATTCGCCGTCCTTTGGGCCACCACCATGGCGATGAGCGCGGCGTGCCTGGCGATATCCGCCGCGTGCGCCTCGCCGGAGCGCGCGTCGCTGCTGGCGATCTATCTGGTCGGATTTCAGTTGCCCTTGTCGGGCGCCGCGCTGGCCCTGCCCGATTGGCTCAATGCGGCGTGCCGCCCGTTCATCGCGGCCTTCTGGGGCTAGAGCGGATTCCTGCAAACCCTGCGGGAGACCGCGCACTACGATGTCGTCCGGATGGTGAAAGAGACCTGGATTGCCGGCTACGGCCACGCCATGACGGCGCTGGCCATCCACACCGCCGCGGGCGCCGGCGCGGCCTGGTGGTTCTGCGCGCGGGCAGGCCGCCGGATGGAGGGGGCATGAGGGCGCCCCTGGCGCTGCTGCCGGCCACGGCCTTGCTGCTGCTGGGCGGCGCGCCGCGCGCGGCGGCGATCGGGAGCATCTACGAAGTGGCGGAAATCCGGGATCTGACCGAGCCGCCACCGGCGCCGCAATGGAGTCCGCTCGGTCCCTGGACAACCCAATGGCTCGGGAAAGGCAAGGGGGCAAAACGCACGTACCACCCGTGCGTCGAGTTGACCGTGCGGACTGGCAAACGCGTGCGGGCGGCGGACACGGCGTTTGCTGTGCACTTCTACGACGCCAACCGGAAGCCGCTCGCTTCCTCCTCGGAAGTCCTGCCGGGCTGCCGGAACCAGGGTGACACCAAGCCATTCGCCTTGCCCACGTTTTTTGAACCGGACCAACCCGCGCGGATATTCATCGCAATCCCGGCCCAGTTGGTGGGAAAGGAATGGCGGGCGGTGGCCGTGTTTGGCGACGGGGAAAGCGTCGCGGCAAAGGCGTTTCCCAAGGGGGACACAGTGCTGTTCCCTTTCCCGGAAAAGGCGCGGCTTGGGCGGACCTCGACACGCAAGGCGGAACCAGGCGTCCTCATCGAGCGGGTGGTGAACACGCGAAGCGCCATAAACCCGCGGCTGACGCTCTTTCTCCGCCCGCCGCTCAGCGGGCGCCCGGCGCGGGGTGTTGCCGCGTTGTGCCTGATTGGGAACAGCCCCGCGGAAGTGCGCCGGCAGATCGAGTCGCCGAAGCCCGGCGAAGCGGCCGGCGGCATCTTTTGGCTGGCCGAGAAATACGATCTTGCGGTCCTCGCGTGGGGCGCCCGGACGGGCATGTGGGATTTCACCAAGAACTGGAACGAAATGGAACCGCGGGCCGCGCGGGAACTGGAACGGGAAATGGGGATCGCCGCTGATGCGTGGGAGGAGGGAATGCTCGAATTGTGCCGGGGACAAGGAATCCGCGCGGAAGACATGATCGCGTTCGGGCACTGCGCCGGGGCGCAATGGGTCCATCGGCTCGTCATGAGAAAACCCCGGTATTTCCTCGCCACGTATGTGGATTTGTCCAGTTCCTTCGCCCGGCCCGAGCCGGAAGCGCGGCGGGTTCTGTGGTGCGTATCCATTGGCGAGGCCCACGCGGGCTACAGCCGTTCCCTGGCATTCTACCAAGCCGCGCGGCAGGCGGGCTTCCCCATCTTGTTCAAGGGAAACCCGGGCATCGGCCACGCCTGGACGCCGCTGGCCTACTACATTCAAATGGCGTTCTTCGACTTTGCGCTTCGGCTGCGCCGCGAGGGCGGAGAAGCATTCACCGCGGCCCGCAACGCCGCGGCGTCTGGTCGCGGCGGCACACCCTGGGTCCAGGCGCTGGCGCACCCGGAGTTTGTGGGCGATGTGGTCAACCAGGAGATGGTAGCCTGGTCGGAACGAGACGCCATCCCGCGGCCGTTCATGACGCCGCTGCCAAACAAGATGCTCGCCGAGATATGGGCGGGGCGCCATGAGATCTGGGAGACGCGGGTGGCGGAACTCAACGCCTTGGGCGCGGCGGCCCCCCATGCCGGGAAGCCCGAAGCAAGGGGAGGAGGCGCGCGGTGAAGGCCTTGGAATGGCTGGGAACGATGGACCGGATGGATTGGGGATTGGGCAACCCCAACTCGACGGCGGCCATGGTCGTTGGCCTCACCGGCCTCGCATGGCTGGGAGCGTGGCGTTTTCGCCGGGGTTTCTGGTTCGCATTGGCGGCCACCCTTGTCCTGGGCGCATGCCTGATGTTGACCAGGTCGCGCGGAGGCATGGTCGCGGCAGCCATGTCCGTTGGCATCCTCCTCGCATGGGCGCCGCGCCCATGGCCGTGGTGGAGGGTGATGGCATGCCTCGCCGCGTTCTGGATTGTCCTGGGGATCGCGGTCGCCAGCCATGCGGCCAAGCGTCTCGAGCCGGGCCAGATGGCTGCTGACGCCTCCATCGCGAATCGCGTTCAAATCTGGCGGAGCGTCCCGAGAATGCTGGTGGACGCGCCGGGCGGCTGGGGTTTCGGACGGGCCGGGGAAGCGTACACCCAATGGTACATGGCGCCGGACAGCGGCCTGCGTTATGCAACACTTGTCAATGGACATCTCCAGGCCCTGGCGGAGTTATCTTGGCCCTTGCGCCCTTTGTATGCCGCGCTCTGGGCGCTTGCATTTTGCGCGTGCTGGCCGGGCCGGAATTCGCCATGGCGCTGTGCCGCGCTTGCGACGGTCGCGGGTTTCTTCTCCGCCGCGGCCTTCAGTTCGGTCACGACTTCGATTTGGGTATGGATGGCGCCCGCGGCCAGTGTCTTCGTCTGCGGTATTGATCGCTGGCGGCGGCGCGAGCTGCCGCAACGGGTCGCCGCCGCCTGCGGGATCGGAGTTGGGCTTGTTTGCCTCCTCCACATGGCTGGATGGCTTGCGCCCGACTCCAGGGTCCGCCGCGCTGCCGGGGTTACAATTGTGGGAAGCGGCCAACCAAACGTCTGGGTGTTTCCCGACCCCCGTGTCATGGGCCGCGATTACGGCAAGCGCTTTCGCGCCTGCCTTGCGGGCTCATCCGGCGCATCGAGGGGGGCCGTCGCATTTATTGACGAAGGCGCCGAAGTCCGACCGTCCGGCGGTTTGCTGGTGGCTGCGGGAAACCGGACGCCTGGACCCATCAATGGCGGCACGCGAGTGCGGCTCTTGAACCCCCGTTTTGATCCCGAAGCCTGCAAAGCCGGGCGAACCCTGGCGGCGGACCGCAAGCTTGAACTCTTCTTCGGCGAGTTCTGCGATTCCACCGCGCGGGCCGCCTGGGAACGGTTAACCAACGTTAGCGTGATTGAGGGAGCGGGCGAGTTCCTGGCCGATTGGCCGCGCGACCTGATCCCGCCGGGAGGTGGGTCATGATAAATGCAACGGGATGGATGGTGCTTGCCAGAGCCGCGGCGGCGGACGTTTTGGCCTGTGCTCTGGGCTTGTCCGTCGCATGCGCGGCGGGTGTTGTCCTGAACTCGCTGCGGGATGAGCCGGCCAGCCTGGTCTATTCCGACTCAGGCCAGCGCTTTGAGGCCGGTGTTGCACGGCTCGGCGCCGCCAGCGATGTCGCCGCATCCGGCGCTGACCCTGTCGATCTCGCGGGCTTGCGGACCGTGATGCGGGGTGCAGAAACTGTCCTCCTCGACGCGAGACCGGAGATTTTTCACCGCCTTGGACACATCCCAGGCGCTGTCAGTCTGCCCCGGGAGGAGTTCGAGGCGCTTTATCCGCGGCTTCGCGAGTCCTTGCAACGCGGGAACCCTCTGATTGTGTATTGCGCAAACCCGTCGTGCCAGGATGGCGGCATGGTTGCCGCCGCCCTGCGGCGGTTGGGCCATAGGCGGGTTCTCCTCTTCACTGGCGGATGGCAGGCTTGGACCGCGGCGGGTTTGCCGGAGGAAAAGCCGTGACCCCGGAAAGACTGGCCCGATTCGTGGCCACAGGTTTAAGGTTCTCGCTTGCCGCCATCTTTATTTTCGCGGCTGCCCTCAAACTCGGCGACGTGCGGGGGTTCGCGGACAAGATCGCCGCCTACAAGCTTCTGCCCGCATGGAGCCCAAATCTGGCCGCCTTGACCCTTCCCCTCGCGGAGTTGGCTGCGGGCGCCTTGGCCATCGCCGGCACTTGCCGCCGCACAGCGCTGTTCGGGATGGCGCTGCTTGGGGCGATCTTCTCGGTGGCCCTGGCCTCCGCACTCGCCCGAGGGCTGGTGATCGATTGTGGCTGCTTCGGGGGAGGCGACGCCTCGGTTCAAGGCATGTTGCTTGCCCTCGGACGGGCAACCTTGATCATGGTGGCCGCGGCGTGGCTCTGGGCCAGACTCTCGACGGGACAGGCGAGGCACAGGCAGGCTGACGGCTCCGCCCCACCCGCGCGGCAAGTCCGAAAGCCTGTTGGCTCTCCTCTGCGGTCGTCCGTCCGTTCAGGCGGCTGATACTTAAGTCGTGATGCCCTTGGCGTTCGCGCTACCGAGGCATGCTCCCGTTCGTGTAATCTTCTACTGCAAAGGCTCTTCCCGCTCTCTTGTCGAGTGAACGTCCCGCGTCAGTCCCTCCCCGGCCTTACGGAACGTGTTGCGCCTGTAGTTGTATTTGTAGGGCCAGGGGGATCGAGGATCCCGGCACAATGTCGTTTTCCTCGGGGAGCACCTTGGAATCGTCGCCCCCGGAGCGGCCTTCGACCGGGCCAACCCTTTTCAACTCCCGATCACCGGCTTCTCCGCCCCAACTCCGGGCGGCGCCGGGCCTCCCGGCCCCGGCGCCGTGATCGCCGGGCCGCGCGACGGGGAGGGCGTTACGACAATCGCGATGCGCCGGTTGCGGGCGCGGTTGGCGTCCGAGTCGTTCGGCGCGAGGGGCCGCGAATCGGCGTAGCCCGCCGCCACCAACCGGTTCGACGGCACCCCGCCGAACTCCCCGAGAAACCGGACCGCCGCCGTCGCCCTGGCCGCCGACAGCTCCCAGTTGGTCGGGAAACGCTCCACGAGATTGGTCCCCATCGGCATGTCGTCGGTGTGCCCTTCCACCCGCACGTCGAAGGCGCCGCCGGCCACCTCGGCGGCCACGCGCTTCAGGAACTCGCGCCCCTCCGGCAGCAGCTCCGCCGAGCCCGGCGCGAACAGCACGCGGTCCGCGACGTTCACCCGCACACGCCCCTCCTCCGCGGCCACGGACGCCGCGCCGCCGAGTCCCTGGCGCAGCCGCCCCTCCAACGCCGCCACAGCCGCCTTCCGCTTCGCGGCGTCGGCCTCCGCCTGCTGGCGCGCCGCCTCCGCCCGCCGCCACCCGGCCTCGAACTGGTCCCGTTCCTTGCGCAACGCCTCCATGTCCTTCTTCAACCGCGCCGCCAATTCCCGCTGCTCCCGAAGCTCCATCCCTCTTTGCTCGGCGTCCTTCTGCAGTTTCTCGATTTGCGCGGTTTGGACGCGCGTGAGGTCCTGCACCTCTTCCAGGCTGTCGGACGCCTCCTCAAGGTCCTCGAACTTCCGCTGGTGCTCGAGAAAGAAGAAGCCCGCCACCGCGGCGAAGAACAGCGTCACAACCAGGACCAGCGATGTGGAACTCCGCATGAACCGGGAGCCTACCACCCTTTGCGCCCACGGAAAAGGGCGCCGGCCCGGTTTTCGCCAACCCCCCAGCCCATCGTCCCCAGCGCGTCCCGGCGAAGCAACCGGCGCCATCGCCCGCAATCCATGGCGGATCACGCCCCTCCGGAAGCCGCCGCCTGGGCCGCCAGGCGCCCGCAGACCTCCCGCACCTGCAGCAGTTTCTGGATCGCCCGCCCCGAGGTGATCTCGTTGCGCGCCGCTTCGATCCCATCGCGGAACCCGCGCGACACGCCCGCCGCCTTGAACCCCGCCGCCGCGTTGAGCAGCACGAGGTCCCGCCTCAGGGTGGTGTCTTCCCCCGACAACACGCCGATCACCACCTTCGCCGACTCCTCGGGCGACCCGACGGTGAATTCCGCGCTCGTTCCCGGCCGCCAGTGAAAGTCCCCCGGTTGCACCCGCCCGTGCTCGATCCTGCCCCCGGCCAGCTCGCTCACCTCGGTCGTGCCCAGGACCGACATCTCGTCCATTGGTTTGCCGTCCTCCGTCCTCCCGCACACCACAATCGCCCGGCGCAAGCCCAGGCGCTTGAGCACGTCCACGTACGCCCTTGGCAACGCCGGGTCCGGCACGCCGACCACCTGCGCATTCGGACGCGCCGGATTGATGGCGGGCCCCAGGAAATTGAAGATCGTCCTGGACCCCCTGGCCGCCACCGCCTTGCGCACCGGCGCAAGCACCCGCATGACCGGGTGGTAGCGCGGGGCGAAAAGAAAACACAATCCCGTCTCCACCAGCGATTGCCGCGCCGCGTCCGGCCCGAACTCAAACTTGATCCCCATCACGTCCAGCACGTCAAACGCCCCCGATCTCGAGGTCACCCCGCGGTTGCCATGCTTCGCCACCCGCAGCCCCGCCGAGGCCAGGAGAAACGCCGCGCATGTGGATACATTGAAAGTGTTCCGGCCGTCCCCCCCCGTCCCGCACACGTCGATCAGGGTTCCCCCAAACTCCTCCGGCGCCACCTCCACCCGCACCGCCAAATCCCGGAGCCGCGATGCGAACGCCGCCATCTCACCCACGGTCTCCCCGCGCCTGGTCAGGGCGATCAGAAACTCCGTCTTGTTCTCTTCGGGCTCACCCCCGTCCTGCAGCATGTCCAGAACGGCCGCGGCGTCCGCAGGGCCGAGTTCCCGCCCCGCCTCAACCTGCTTTCGCCATTCCCGCAGATTCACCGCGCGCTCCAGCCCGCTCCCCGCCGTTTACGGGTGGCCCACAAACTGCGCAAAGCGCTGTTTGTCGATCGCCTTCATGTAGGCTTCATGCCCCCCCACGCGCCCGGCCTTCACCTGTTCCATGATTGCGTCGTCCATAAACTGCATCCCCTGCGCCCTGCCGCCCACGATCACGTCCTGCAGCTTCTGCGTCGCTCCCTCCCGGATGATCGCGCCGACCGCCGAATTGGCGATCAGGATTTCGTTCACGGCGATCCGGCCCGGCTTGTCCTTCCGCTTGAGCAGCAACTGCGCCACCACCCCGCGCAACGACGCCGCCAGCATCGTGCGCACCTGCTGCTGCTGGTCCGCCGGAAACACGTCGATCATCCGGTCCACGGTCTTGCGCGCGTTGTTGGTGTGCAACGTCCCGAACACCAGCAACCCCGTCTCCGCCGCCGTCAACGCCAGCGAGATGGTCTCCAGGTCCCGCATCTCGCCCAGCAGCGCGATGTCGCAGTCCTCCCGCAGCGCCGCCTTCAACCCGCGCGCGAACGACGGCGTGTCGTTGGGCACTTCCCGTTGCGTAATCACGCACGCCTTGTTCTGGTGCACGAACTCGATCGGCTCCTCGATCGTCACGATGTGTTTGGAAAAACTGGCGTTGATATAGTCGATCAGCGCCGCGAGCGTCGTCGATTTCCCGCTGCCCGTCGGCCCCGTCACCAGCACCAGCCCGCCGCGCAACTGCGCGAATTCCTTGATCACCCCGGGCAACCCCAGCTCTTCAATGGACGATATCCGCGTGGGGATCAGCCGGAACACCGCCCCGTACCCCCCGATCTGCTTGTAGTAGTTGCACCGGAACCGCGCCGCCTCGTTCATCTCGTAGGCGAAATCCAGGTCCCCCAACTCCTCGTAGCGCGCCCACCGCTGCGGCCCGCAAATCTCCGGCAGCATCGACGCCATCTCCTCCCGCGTCAAAACCCCCTCCCGGATCGGCGCGATCTCGCCGTGGGTGCGGATCTTGGGCGGTTCGCCCTCGCCCAGGTGAAGGTCCGACGCCCCCGCCTGGATCAGTTGCTCGAAAAACGCGTCGATGCGTGCCATGTCACCTCAGAAAAGCTTCAAACGCCCGCTTCTGGTCCGCCCGTTCATAGGCTTCCTCCCCCGAGATCGCGCGCGCCCGCAACAAGTCCATCAACGCGTCGTCCATCAATTGCATCCCCTGCCGTTTCCCCGTCTGCATCACGCCCGGGATCATGAAGGTCTTGCCGTCCCGGATCAGCGCCGCCACCGCGGGGTTGTTCAGCAGGATTTCCAGGGCCAGCACGCGCCCCTTGCCGTCGGCCCGCGGAATGAGCTGCTGGCTGACCACCCCGCGCAGGGACTCGCTCACCATCACCCGGATTTGCTCCTGTTGGTCAATCGGAAACACGTCCAGGATGCGGTCCAGCGTCCGCGCCGCGTTCGCCGTGTGCAGCGTCGCCAGCACCAGGTGCCCCGTCTCCGACGCCGTGATCGCCAGCGAGATCGTCTCCAAATCCCGCATCTCCCCCACCATGATCACGTCCGGGTCCTCGCGCAACGACGCCCGCAGCGCCGCCGCGAACGAGCGCGTGTGCGAGTGAATCTCCCGCTGGGAAATGTGGCAGCCCCGCGGCGTGAACTGGTACTCGATCGGGTCCTCCAGCGTGATGATGTGGTCGTGCCGGGTCCGGTTCACCTCCTCCACCAGCGCCGCCAGCGTCGTCGATTTGCCGCTTCCCACCGCCCCGGTCACCAGCACAATCCCGTTCTGGAACTGCGTCAACAGTTTCAAATGCTCCGGCAACGCAAGCTCGTCCATGGTCCGCACCCGCGTGTTGATGATCCGGAACACCATGTCGATCCCGCGCCGCTGCCGCACCACCGAGGTCCGAAACCGCCCCAGCGCCGCCGGCGAATAGCAGAAATCGGCGTCCCCGCGCTCCGCAAGATGCCCCTTCTGAATCTCGTCCAGAAAACTCATCGCCAGCGACTCGGTCTCCTCCGGCGAAAACGGCTCCGACCGCGACCACATCGGCTGCAACACCCCAAACTTCCGCATCAACGGCGGCATCCCCACCCCAAGATGGATGTCCGACGCCTCCAGCTTGATGCCCGCCCGCAGATACTCGTCCACGTGCTGGAAATGGTCGCCAAACACCTTGATCGCCGCCCGCGCCGCCGTCGCCCCCCCCTCGGCCGCCGGGACCGGCGCCGCCGCCCGCGCGTCCGCCTCGGCGATCTGCTTCTGGAAGGCCGCCACCTGCTTGGCGCTCAGCAATTGCTGCTCCGCCAGCATCTCCAGCGCGCCCGCGCCGGGAATCGCGGCCAGCGCCGCCTCGACGGCGCCCTTCTGCTCCTCGGTGATCCACCCCATCTGGAGCGAGGTGCTCAGGACATACTCGTTGTAATGCGCGGCCATCGTCTTGAAAGCGAGGGACGCTAAGACTTGTTCACTCGTAACGCAAGGCTTGAATCGGGCTCAGTTTCGACGCCTGCCAGGCCGGGTACAACCCCGACACCACCCCCACCGCCATCGACGAGACAATGCTCGCCACCAGCGCCGACGGCTCCAGAATCAGAGTCAGGTCCGCCGGGGCCAGCGACCGGATCGTGTGGATCAACCCCATGCCAACCCCCAAGCCCGCCCCCCCGCCCAACACCGCCAGCAACACCGCCTCGATCAGAATCTGCCCGAAGATGTCCGCCGCCCGAGCCCCAACCGCCCGGCGAATGCCAATCTCCCGAATCCGTTCCGCAATGCTCGCCAGCATGATGTTGCAGATGCCCAGCCCCCCCACCAGCAGGCATATCCCCGCGATTACGCCCCCGCTCAGCCGCGCCGCCCGCACCGATCCCTCGATGTAATCAAACCAATCCTCCCGCGTCTCAAACCCAAAATCCTGGATGCCCCGGTGGGTCAGGTTCAGCACGTTCCGAATCTGCTGGATCGCCTCATTGAACCGGCTCAGATCGCGCACCCGCACCGCCAGCGACGAAAGTTTCCGGTCCGGCCCCTGGTCCACGTTGTTCACCATGTTCGCCGACTTGAACAAGTGCTGCATCGTTGTCAGCGGCACCACCACCGCCCGGTTCTTGAACCGGAACGCGTCATAATACCCCCGGCTCCGCGACGACTGCCGGCGGTTGGCCAGCCCCCGCTCCTTCCGCCGTTCCTCCTGCTTCTGCGTCACGCCCGCCGCGCGCCGCCGCGCCGAAAACTGGCTCTCGTAAAACGCGAACACGCCCACGACCCGGAAATTGATTCCATTGATCCGAATCCATTCCCCCAGCGGACTGTGGTCCGGGCTCTCCCAAAGCTCGTCCACCATCATCCGCCCGAGCACGCAGACGCGCGTGCTCCGCTCCAGGTCCAGCGCCGTGATGAACCTGCCCAGGTCCATCTCGTGGCGTTCGATCTCCAGGAACTCCGCCTCCACCCCCATCACCCGCTCCCATGTGGTCTTGCTCCCCCGCTGAATCCGCCCCGGGTCCAGCCGCACCACCGGCGACACGAGGTCCACCAGCGGCGCCGACGCCCGCAAACCCCGCGCGTCCGCGTAGGTCCGCCCCGGACTGATCTCCGCGATCGACTCCTGCTCCGGCGGTACCGGCGCCTCCATGATCTCCACTTTCTCCAGTCCGCCCACCTGCGTCAGCACATCCCGGAAATTCGCCGCCGTCCCCGCGTTCAGCGCCATCGTCGCCATCAACGCCGCCACCCCCAGCACCACCCCAAACATCGTCAGCACCGACCGGAACTTGTGCGCCCAAATCTCCTTCAACCCCTCCGTCACACCCACCGCCACGTTCATCGCCCGCCCCCCGCGCCCATCCACGCCGAATAATGCGAGTCCCGCCCGCTCACCAGCCGCCCGTCCCGCAGCTCCACCCGCCGCGGCGTCTCCCGCGCGATGTCCGGATCATGGGTCACAAGCGCCACCGTGTGCCCCTTCCGATTCAAGTCCCTGAAAAGTTCCAGGATCGCCTCCCCCGTCGCCGTGTCCAGCGCCCCCGTCGGTTCGTCGGCCAATAGGATTCGCGGCCGGTTCACCAGCGCCCGCGCAATCGCCACCCGCTGCGCCTGCCCCCCGGATAGCTGGCTCGGACGGTTCCTGGCCCTGTCCTGAAGGCCCACGGCCTCAATCGCCTCCGCCACCCGCGCCCGCCGCTCGCGCGCCCGCAACCCCGCGTAGATCAACGGAACCTCGACGTTCCCCGCCACGTCCAGCCGCGGCAAAAGGTTGAAGCTTTGGAACACAAACCCGATCTTCCCGCAACGAATCCGCGACAGTTCGTCGCCCGACGCGTTCGATATCTCCCGCCCGTCCAGATCGATCCGGCCCGACGTCGGCGTGTCCAGACACCCGATCAACTGCATCATCGTGCTCTTCCCGCTTCCCGAAGGCCCGATGATCGACAGGTACTCCCCTTCCGCGATGTCCAGCGACACCCCGTCCAACGCCCGGATTTCCTGCCCTCCCAGCCGGTAAATCTTCGTGACCTCGTGCAGCGCAATGATCGCCATGCCTTGTCCGCCCCGCCGGCCCCGCCTCAACCCGCCCGCGTCCCCCCGGCCGCCCGCCCCGGTTCCGTCCCCGCCGGACGCGTCAGCAACACTTCCTCCCCCTCCGCCACCCCTGCCTTGATCTCCACAAAGTCCAGGTTCGTGATCCCCGTCTTCACCTCCCGCCGCTCCGGCTCCCCCTCCGCCTTGCGCACATAGACCACATGCTGTTTTTCGTCTTCAAGGAAAACCGCGCTCAACGGCACCGCCACCGCCTGCTTCGATTCCGCCACCGGAAACACCACGTCCGCCGTCATCCCCGGACGCAGCCGCCCGTCGGGCCGGTCGATCTGCACCCGCACCTCGAACCCTTTCACGCCGCTCTTCACCGTCGCCTGCGGCGCCACAAGGGACACGCGCCCCGTCAATTCCAGGTCCGGCACCGAGTCCACCGTGAACGTCACCGTCTGCCCAAACTGGACCTTCGCCACATCCACCTGGTTGATATGCACCTTGATCAGCATCCGCGACAAATCCGCGAACGTCATCAGCAGCGTCCCCGCGTTCACGCTCGCCGCCCCCACCACCACCTGGCCCACATTCACCGGAATCGCCAGCACCGTGCCCTCCATCGGCGCCATGATCACCGTCTTCGCAAGCCGGTCGTCCAACACCTGCAACTGCCGCTCCGCCTTTTCCATGTCCGTCTTCGAAACGTCCAGGTTCGTCTGCTGCCGGTCAAACACCTCCTGCGAAATCAGTTTCTTCCCGAACAACGCCTGCGCCCGCCCAAGGTCCCGCGCCGCCTGCACCATCCGCAGCCGCGCCCCCTCGATGTCCGTCAATAAACTCGCCCGCTGCGACTTCAATTCCGTGTCGTCCAACTGGAACAGCCGCTCCCCCTTCCCCACCCGCGCCCCAACCTCCACAAAAATCTTCTCCACCCGCGCGCTCACCTCCGGCTTCACGTCCACGCTCTCCAACGGCTCCAAATCCCCGGCCGCCTCCACCGTCTCCAACAAATCCCGCCGCTCCGCCTTCGCCGTCAATTCCTCCGCCGGTTTCCCGTTCCCGTTCCCGCCCAGCGGCGAACCACACCCCGCCCCCAGCAGCCCCATCGCCGCCGCCATCCATGCCCGACTCCATCTCGCCACGTTCATCGCCGCATCTCCCATACCACGCCCGGCGCCTTCTGTCCGGGATTCCTTTCTCTACACCGCCGAGCCACCGAAGGTAACGCCCGCCCCGCAGCCCCCCCCACTTCCCGCTTTCCCGCCGGGAAATTCCGGCTACTTTTTTCCCCCATGCCCCTCGACATCAAGCAGGTCGTCGCCTCCCGCCTCGGGCAGAACTACCAGCTCCACGATCAATACCTCAACCGCACCCTCGTCAAAGTCCAGCGCACCATCGGCTTCGACAAAGTCTATGTCCGCGCCAAGGGCGCCTACCTCTACGACGCCGAGGGCAACGATTACCTCGATTTCCTCGCCGGCTTCGGCGTCTTCAACATCGGACGCAATCATCCCGTCCCCCAGCAAGCCATCCGCGACGTCCTCGACCTCGACCTGCCCAACATGGTCCAAATGGATTGCGCCTTCCTCGCCGGCATCCTCGCGGAAAAACTCGCCGCCCGCATGGCCGCCCAGGGCTGCCCCCACCTCGACTCGGTCTTCCTCTGCAACAGCGGCACCGAAGCCGTCGAAGGCGCCATCAAATTCGCCCGCGCCGCCACCGCCCGCCCCCGCGTCATCGCCCTCGAAAACTCGTACCACGGCCTCTCCTACGGCTCGCTTTCGGTCACCGGCAACCCCTACTTCCATGAAGGGTTCGGCCCCTTCCTCCCCGGCGTCGTCCACATCCCCCTCGGCGACCTCAACGCGCTCCAATACGAACTGGCCAAGGGCGATGTCGCCGCCTTCCTCTTCGAGCCCGTCCAGGGCAAGGGCATCAAGTTTCCCAAGGACGATTTCTTCAACCAGGCCCAGGCCCTCTGCCGCAAGCGCGGCGCCCTCTTCGTCGCCGACGAAGTCCAGTCCGGCCTCGGGCGCACAGGAAAATGGTTCGCCTTCGAGCACTGGAACCTCCAGCCCGACATCGTCACGCTCGCCAAAACCCTCAGCGGCGGGTACGTCCCCTGCGGCGCCATCCTCGCCCGGCGCGCCATCCAACAGGCCGTGTTCTCGCGCCTCGACCGCTGCATCGTCCATTCCACCACGTTCGGCCGCAACAATCTCGCCGCCGCCTGCGGCCTCGCCGCCCTCGCCGTCATCGAAGACGAAAACCTCGTCGAAAACGCGGCCCGCCGCGGCGCCGAGATGGAGGCCGGCCTCAACGCCCTCAAGGAAAAACACGAGTTCCTGGGCGAAGTCCGCATGAAAGGCCTCATGGGCGCCCTCGAGTTCACCGAGCCCCGCGCGCTCACGCTCAAGATGGCCTGGAAAACCATTCACGGCCTCGACAAAGGCCTTTTCCCCCAACTCATCGTCACCCCCCTGCTCTCCAAACACCGCATCCTCACCCAGGTCGCCGCCAACAATTGCGACATCGTCAAGTTCCTCCCGCCCCTCGTCATCGGCGACGCCGAGGTCACCCGCTTCGTCAACGCCGTGGACGACGTCATCGCGAGCCTCAAAAAGTTCCCAGGCCCCATCTGGGAAATGGGCCAGAATTTCTTCAAAGCCATGCGCTCCGGCGCCCCCTCCGCCGAACCCGCCGCCGCCGCCGCATGATCCGCCAGCTCGCCGCCGATGCCCGCGCCCTCGCCCGCGAATCCCTCGCCCTCGCCGCAAGATTCGCCCCGGCCCTTCTCGCCCTCCTCCTCGCCGCCGCCGTCGCCGCGTTCTTTCTCTGGCCCAACGACAAGGCCCTCCTGCACTCCCTCACCGACAACGACACCGCCCGCGCGCGTGCCCTGGCCCGGCAAATCAGTTTCTGGGGCGATTTCCCCACCGGCACGCTCCTCGCCACAGCCCTCCTGCTGGCCATCGGCGCCGCGCGGAACCGCCCGAGCCTCCGCGCCGCCGCCCTCGCCATGCTCCTCGCGTCCGCCGCCGCCGGCATCGCCGCCAACGCCGTCCGCCTCACCTCCGGCCGCCCCCGCCCGAGCGCCGATCTTCCCGACCGGTTCCACGGCCTCCAAGCCAGCCACAAGTATCATGGCTTTCCGTCGGGCCACACCGCCACCGCCTTTGGCGCGGGAACCGCCGCCGCCGTGGCCTGCCCGCCCATCGCCGTTCCGGCCCTGGCGGCGGCCGGCGCGGTTGGCTGGTCCCGGCTTTACCTGAAGCAACATCATCCCACCGACATCCTCATCGGCGCCACCCTCGGCCTCCTGGCCGGAACCGTCACCGGCCTCGCCGCTCGGCGGCTGGGCCGGTCATAAACCAACTCCCGCACAGGGAAAATTGGCGGCGCGGTGACGCGGAATTTTCATCATGCAACCCGGCGCGCCATCGTTCCGAGGCAACAAGGAGAAACGAGAAAGCCTTGCCCTCGCTTGTCCTTCCGGCCAAACTGAGTGCCGAGACAATACGAACGCCATCGGCGGCCCCGCGTTCGCTGGCGGGAGCGTAAAATAATGAAACCGAAAACCGCGCAAAAGGCTTTCCCGTGGATCCTGCTGGCGCTGGTGTCCGCGGAGTTTGCCTTCCTAGCCTGGCACTGGCTTTCCTACTGCCCGCCTCTCGTCGCCGCCCAAGTCGCATTCAGCGGGGCATGGTTTAAGGAGCCATTCCAAACCGGCTCAGCAGGGACGGCCTTGGATCAGCCGACTGTGGGGAAGTTCTTTTTATGGACCTCCGTCATGGCATGCCTTGCCTGCACGATCACTTTGCTGTTGCGTGTTGTTGCGGCTGGCGGCGGCCCGGCGCTGCGCTGCTGGGTGAACGCGGGCACGACCGCCCTTCTCGCGCTGGTGCTGATTGAACTCCTTGCCCCCACGCTTCTCCTTGTTCAGTACGTCGTTTCCATGGGCATGACACCCCTGCGTTTCCTGGGGCTCGGGTTGTGTTGCGGCTTTTGGATTCTCCTCCCCTCCGTCATTTTTCAAACCTGGAAGGCAAATCCACCCATGGCGGCCGGAATTCGAAGCCCCCTCTTCTGGGCCTTTGCGTGCTCCCTTGTCGCGCCCACATGGTACGTGAAAGGAGTCTTTCATCTCTCCGCATGGCGCCACTGGAACACAGCGGCTACCGGCCTCGCCCTCGCATGGGTGGCGCTTATCGTCCAAGGGCTTTGCGGGATGTGGCTGTTGGCCCGGCGAAAAGTGGAATCGGACAACGGCAGGATGCCGGACAAACTCCCGCGCGCGACCTTCTAAAGTCCGCGCCTGGGGAATGACGGGTGCGGCATGTTCCCTCGGAATGTTCCGCGCCGCGTCCATCCTGGGATGCGTCCCATCCCCTCCGTCCGCTTCGCACGCGAATTTTGTGTGCCTATTTGCCGGACAGGACACTAGGCTCGGCTGTGCCCCGCTTCCTCCGCTGGACCTTCCGCCTGCTCGTCTTCGCCACCTTGCTTGTGCTGGCCGCATCCGGCGCCCTCGTCGTCTGGCTCGACCGCAAGGCCGCGGACCCGAAGCTGGCCGGCGATGCCGCCGCCCAACTCAGCGAAGCCTTGGGCGCGCGCGTGTCCATCGGCGCCCTCGACGTTCATTGGCCCGGCTGGCTTACCTGCGACCGCGTCACCGTCAGGCTCGACGGCGATGCCCCCGGCGCGCCCCTTGCGGAGATCGAAGCGGTGGACCTGCTCTTTTCGCCCTCCAGCCTTTTCCACCGCCGGCCCGCATTCCTCGAAGCTCGGATCGTGAACCCGCGCCTGGCCCTGCGCCTGCAACCGGACGGCACCCTCGCCGTGCCGCCATGCTTTCAAGGCGCCGCGCCACTCGGGACCTCCCCGGTTGTTCCCGCGCGCGCCGGCTGGGTGGAGCGATTCGATATCTCGGATGCGGAGGTGCGCCTCGCCGAGGCCGACGGCCCGCGCCTTCTGCTTGCCGAGGGCGTGGACCTCCGGGGAAACCTGCGCCGGCTGGCTTCGGGCGCCGCGGGCGAGGCCCACCTCGGCGCCGGCAAAGTCACCCTTCCCAACGGCCTCGAACTCGTCCGGCTAACCTCGGTGCTTTCCCTCGCCGACGGAATCGCCGCGCTCAAAGATGTGCGCGCCCGGGCCGGCCCCGCAACGTTCGAGGGGACGCTTTCCGTTGACCGGCAAGGCGGGACTCCGCGCATTCGGTTTGCCGCGGCTGCAAAGAGCGCCTCCCGCCGCGGCATCGGAAAGTTTGTTGACCTGCCCGAATTCCTCGCATTTGACGCGGGCGGCGCGGTTCTCCAGGGGGAAGGTGACCTGGAGAATCCTGGAGCGATCGTTGTCACGGGGACGGTTTCGACCCGGAACACGCGGTTGGATGTGAATCGGATTTTGAAAACCGCCGGGGTCTCCGCCGTTTTTCCCGGTTGGGACGCGGTCCGCCTTGGCGACGCGGCCGCGGATTTGTCCCACTCCAACGGCTGCTGGCGCCTGGCCAACATCGCCACCACGGCGCCGCCGCAAGCCGCCGCGGCGTCGGGCGATCTCTGGTTCTGGCGCGGCGGAGGCTCCGCCGGCAGCCTCGCCTGCACTCTGCCGCTCGGGGGCGGCCAGGTGCGGGCCGATTTCAATTTCCATGGCGCCACCAACGCCCTGCCCTACACGGCACGCATCACCCTGCGGGGCGTCGGCCTCGCGGTCTTTCTCAAACCCTTCGACATCCGCCTTGCCTCCGCCAAAGGCGCCCCGCCGCTGGACGCGTATCTTGATGGCCAGGGCCGCGTGGAGGCCGACGTGCGATTCACCGGGGACCCGCACAAACCAGGCGGCGCCGCGGACGGCGCGGTGTCGATCGAGGGCCTCACACTGGCCGGCGAACGCTTGCTGAAGGACGCCGGCGTGCCCGCGGACCTGCCGGATTTGCGCGCCCTATCTTTCGGAACCGTTACCGGCGCCGTCACCATGGCCGGCCGGGAGATGCGGTTCCGGGGTTTTCGCTCCCGCGGGAACAGCCCGGCGCGGCTTGGGCTGGATTTTGCGCTAACGCCTTCGGGGCTTGCCGAAGCGGCCATCAGCGTGGACGTGGCGGTGCTGCGGGGGCGGTTCCAGGGCCGGCTAAACCAGAAACCCGGCGCGGGCCGGGCGCGGCCATTCGGCCTTGCCGTGGACGCCTTGAACCTCGACGCGCCGGGCCTCCTTCGGGCGTTCCGGCTTGATCCAGGCAAGTTGGAAGGCCTGGCCACCGTCCGCTTCTCGGGCGAAGGCGATCTGGCGAATCCCGCGGGGCTGCGGGGCGCCGGCACCGTGGCCATCCGCCCCGCGAGAATCCGCAATGTGAACATATTCACCATTCTGGGAACGATGCTTGCGATGCCCGGCGTTGGATCGTTCGATTTGGACTCTGTCGCAAGCGGATTCCGGATCGCGGAGCGCACGGTGCATCTTGATGGGGTCCGGTCCGCGCCCGAGACGCGCACCCATTTCACCGCCCAGGGCGCCATTGGCTTTGATGGGGCGATGCGTCTCAAGGGGGAGCTGGCCATCAACTCCGGCGCCCCGGGCTTCGTGGGAAACGTCCTCTACAAAACGGGGTTGCGCGCCAACCGCGGCATGATCCGCGTGCCGTTCACGGTGACGGACCGTGCCAACAAACCCCGCGTCGCCCTCGACACTCCCGGTCTGGCCGGTTCGGCGGCACGCTCCGTGATCGACAACGTGCCGCTTGTCAACCGCATCCCCGCCCTTTTCCGGAAGAAGCAACCGCCCGCGGGGCCGGAGGACTCGCGGAAATAGCGTGGCCGGTGACGAATGGCACTAAGTTTAAGTCGTGTTTGGGATGGGGAAACGGCTTCTTGCCTCATGCCCGCCTGTAAAGCGGCGGGACGCCGCTTCCACGCTGTCCGAACGCAGCGCCATTCGGGCCGGTGGCCGGGTTCACGCCTCCGACGCCGGATCACGGGCCAGCAAATCCTCCAGCGCTTTGCGCGGGGATTTTCCGTGATAGATGACGTCGTGGACTTGCTCGACCAAGGGCGACTTGACCCCCTCCTTCCGCGCCAGCTCGCGCACGGCGGTCACGGTCGTTTGCCCTTCCGCGACCCCGCCCAAGTCCGCCTCGATTTGCGCCACGCTTTTCCCCTGCGCCAGGGCCAGCCCGAACCGCCGGTTCCGGCTCTGGTCGCTGTAACAGGTCAGCATCAGGTCCCCCGCCCCGCTCAATCCCATGAACGTCTCCAGCCGCCCGCCCAGGCGCACGCCCACGCGCGCCATTTCCGCCAGCGCCCGCGTAACCAGCGCCGCGAGGCTGTTGTCTCCCAAGCCCAGCCCCGCACACAGCCCGGCGGCGATGGCGAACACGTTTTTCAGCGCCCCGCCCAGCTCCACGCCGGTCACGTCCGGATTGGTGTACACCCGGAACTCTGGACGGTGAAACAGGGCCTGCGCCATCTTCGCGAGGTCCTCGTCGGCGCTTGCCGCCGCCACGGCCGTGGGCATGCCGGCCGCGACCTCCGCCGCAAAACTCGGCCCCGATAACGCGCAGAACCGCATCGGCCCCCACGCCTTCTCCGCGATCTGGCTTGCCCGCAGAAATCCCTCCGGCTCGATTCCCTTCACCGAACTGAACACCGGGCACGACGCCCCCGGCGGCGAAAACTTGGCCATGGCCCCGCCCAGATACCGCGACGGAATCACCAGCAGCACGGCCTCCAACCCCGGCGGCCATTCCGGCTCGTCATACCGGTCCCAGGCCGTGGCTTCGTGCCCGTTCTTCCGCAAGAGCCCCGTCAACGCAACGCCCCATGCGCCCTTGCCCAATACATGAATTCTCATGCCGCTCCCTTGTTTGCCTCATCCTCCGCGCCCGCCGCGGCCCCGGACTCCGTCCCGGCCTCCGCGCGTTTCTTCGCAAAAATCCTGGGCTCCGTCCCGGCCAGGATGCGGCGGATATTGGCCCGGTGCCGCAGGATTCCCATGATCCCCATCACGACGCACGCGGCCCCGCCGACGCTCGCCCCGTAAAACGCCACGCCGCTTGCCGCCAGCGCCACGCCCGCCGCGATGGACCCCGCCGAAACCATGCGCGAAGCGAGGGCCACGACAATCCATGCCCCAACGGCCGGGAAAAACCCCAGCGGCAACGCGGCCGCAAGCGCGCCGCCTGTGCACGCGATGCCTTTGCCCCCCTTCCACCCCAGCCACGGACAATAGTTGTGGCCAAGAACCGCCAGCACCCCGGCGATCACCTTGGGCTCGGGGATGGGCGGCCACGCCGCGCCCGCCAACGATCCCAGCACGCCCGCCGCGAACGCCCCCTTCAAAATGTCCAGCGCCAGAACGGCGATCCCCCACGGCCTGCCCAGCACCCGCCCGGCGTTGGTCGCCCCGATGTTCCCGCTCCCCTGTTTGCGGATGTCCACCCCCCGCGCGCATCCGGCCAGAAACCCGAACGGGATCGACCCCGCCACAAACGCCGCCAGCAACCATAGCAAGCCCGCCGCCATCCCCTGCCTCTACACGCGCGCCCCGCCCCCACGCAAGCAGGGAAAACACCGCCGCTACCGCAACCGCGGGAGGGAAATCCAGACGCCCCCAAACAGCGCGGGCAGCGCCAGCGGCGCCAGCCACCCAAAAAAGATTATCCCCCCGTCCCCCGCGATCCGCGGGTAGGCGGCCGCATCCGGGCATGCCGCTCGCCGGGAGGCATGGCCGTTTACTCCCGCGCCACCAATCCGGTCCAGCCCGTCTGGTGGGACGCCCCGCAACCGCGCCCGGTGTCGGCGTGAAAATACTCGTGAAACAGCACCAGGTTCTTCCAGCGCGGGTCTTCGGCATACCGCCGCGCGCCGCCATGGCACGGGCGCCCTTCGCCCGCCCCCGGCATGAACAACCCGTCCATCCGCCGCCAAAGCTCGCCCGCCGCCTCCCGCAAGTTCACCCGCCGCCCATGGCCCGGCAAAGCGACCGTGACGCTGTCGCCGTAGAAATGGTGGTACCGCTCCAGCGCCTCGGCGATCAAGTAATTGACAGGAATCCAAACCGGGCCGCGCCAGTTGGAGTTCCCCCCAAACAACCGGCTGTTCCCCTCCCCCGGCACGTACTCGACCCGGTGCTCCCGCCCCGCCGCGTACAGGACGAACGGCTTCGCCTCGTGCACCCGCGACACCGACCGGATGCCGTAAGGCCCCAGGAACTCCGACTCGTCAAACACGAACCGAAGCAAGCGCTCCAGGCGTTCCCGGGACGGAATCGCCAGCAGCATCCGGTGGCGCCCGACGGGGCAATCCAGGTTGCAAAAGGAGATGTGCCGCGCCAGGTCCCCGCGGTGCCTGACGAACCACTCCATCCGCTTCTTGAATTCCGGAAGCCGGTCCACCGTCTCCCGCGCCAGCACCTCCACCGCGATCAACGGCAGCAGCCCGACCAACGACCGGGTCTTGAGCGGAACCTTCACATAATCCAGCCGGATTCGGTCGTAGTAAAAGCCGTCCTCCTCGTCCCACAGCCCCGAGCCGCCCATCGCGTTGATCGCGTCCACGATCTGCACGAAATGCTCGAAGAACTTCGAGGCCATGTCCTCGCACGACGAATCCCGCCCGCCGCCGGGTTCCACCGCCAGTTCCATCGCCATCGCCATCATCGTCAGCGCGTAAAACGCCATCCATGCCGTTCCGTCCGCCTGCTCCAGGCTTCCCCCCGTCGGCAGCGGCGCCGACCGGTCAAAAATCCCAATGTTGTCCAGGCCCAAAAACCCGCCGGCAAACAGGTTGTTCCCCTCCGCATCCTTGCGGTTCACCCACCACGTGAAGTTCATCACCAGCTTCGAAAACACGCGCTTCAGGAACTCCCGGTCCCGCCCGCCCCGGCGGCCGGCGATCTTGTACACCCGCCACGCGGCCCAGGCGTGGACCGGCGGGTTCACGTCGCTGAAATTCCATTCGTACGCCGGCATCTGCCCGTTCGGATGCATGTACCATTCCCGCAACAGCAGCAAGATTTGTTCCTTCGCAAACTCCGGGTCCACGTCCGCCAGCGCCAGGGTGTGAAACGCCAGGTCCCACGCCGCAAACCACGGATACTCCCACTTGTCCGGCATCGAAAGCACGTCCCGCGCGAATACGTGCCGCCATTCCCGGTTGCGCCCCCGCTTCCGCGCCGCCGGCGGTGGAGCCTCCCCCCGGTCCCCCTCCAGCCAGTCGTCCACGACATAATGATAGAATTGTTTGCTCCAAAGCAACCCCGCGTACGCCTGGCGACGCACCTGGACCCGTTCCGCCGATGCCTCCCTTTCAAACAGCCGCCCGAAAAACGCGTCCGCCTCCGCCCGCCGCGCTTCGAATACGCGCTCAAAATCCGCCCCCAACCATGCCCCGGCGCCGTCCGGCCCGCCGGCATCCTCCCCCGGCCCCGCCTCCCGCGCCAGCCGCAACCGGAACTCCACTGCGCCGCCCGCCGGCACTTCCGCGTGAAACCACGCCGCCGCCTTTGTGCCGCGCAACTCCGGATTCACCGCCCCCGCCTCCCCTTCCACCACGCAACGGTGGAAGGCGTCCTTCACCCACGGGGACGGGTTTGAACCCCAGCCCATCCGCTCCCGGTTCGTTTCGTTTTCGGTGAAGAGCCAGCGCGCGGCGCTTCCGCCCGGGCCCGCCGCCCGCGCCCGGAACCGCCCCAAGTCCTGCCCCGGCTCGTCGCTCACATTCTCGTGGCTGAGGAGCACGCTGCCATCGGCCTCCCGCCGCATCCAGGGGCGCAGGGAACAACCCTCGTGGCGGCATCCCCAGCTCCAAGTGTTCCGAAACCACAGCGTGGACAAAACATGCGCCGCCGCCGCCTCCGGCCCGGCGTTTTCCACGCGGACGCGCATCAGCAGATCGTCAGGCCCCGCCTTCGCGTACTCCACCCAAACATCGAAATACCGGTCCTCGTCAAAAACGCCCGTGTCCTCGATCTCGAACTCCGGATCATCAAGGCCGCGCCGCGCATTCTCCTCCAGCAGCCGGGCATAGGGAAACGCGGCCTGCGGATACTTGTACAGCCCGCGCGCATAGGAATGCGTCGGCGTGGAGTCGAGGTAGTAATAGCATTCCTTCACGTCCTCGCCGTGATTCCCCTCGCTGTTGGCCAGCCCAAAGAGCCGCTCCTTGAGGATCGGGTCCCTGCCATTCCACAACGCCGGCGCCAGGCACAGACGGCACTGCCGGTCCGTAAAACCCAGCAACCCGTCCTCCCCCCACCGATACGCGCGCAGCGGCGCGTGGTCCCGGTGGAAAAAATCCCACGCGTTGCCCGCCCCGGAATAATCCTCGCGCACCGTGCCCCACTGCCTCTCCGCAAGGTAAGTGCCCCACCGCTTCCAATTCACCGTCCGCGCCGCGTCCTCCGCCAGCCGTTGCCGTTCCGCGTCCATGCCGTCGCTCCTTGTTTCCCATCGCTGTTCCCCCCGCCCCCGCCTTGGGCAACGTGCAACGTCCCCACGCGGAGTCAACCCAGCCGGTGCCGGCCTCTCCGCAAGGCCCTCCCCCGACTTCCGCCTTCCGTCCGAAGCCCGCCCGGCCTATCCTCCCCCTTATGTCCGAAGCCAACGCCCTCGTGGAACAGCGCCTCGCCAAACTGAAAGAGCTCCGCGCCCGCGGCATTGACGGCTTTGGCGGCCCCTTCGACAACACCGAATCCAGCGCCGCCCTGAAGTCCGCCTTCCAGGAGGGGCGCCACGTCCGGTTCGCCGGGCGCATGATGACCCGCCGCGACATGGGGAAAAGCCAGTTCGCCCACCTCCAGGACGCGGCGGGCCGCATGCAAATCTTCGTCCAGCAAACCGCCCTTGGCGGCGAGGCCTACGACGACTTCAAACACCGGTTCGACCTCGGCGACATCCTCGGCGTGGAAGGCGATCTGTTCACCACCAAAACCGGCGAGCCTTCCATCAAGGCCGCGCGCGTCACGCTCCTCGCCAAGGCCCTTCGCCCGCTCCCCGACAAATGGCACGGCCTTACGGACACCGAACAACGGTACCGCCAGCGGTATCTCGACCTCGCCACCAATCCCGAGGCCCGCGCCGTCCTGGAAACGCGCATCCGCGTCGTGCGCGAAATCCGCCGCTTCTTCGACGAACGCGGTTTCCTCGAAGTCGAGACGCCCATGATGCAGGCGGTCGCCGGGGGCGCCGCCGCCCAACCCTTCCAAACGCATCACAACGCCCTCGGCATCGACCTCTACCTGCGGATCGCCCCGGAGCTTTACCTCAAACGCCTCCTCGTCGGCGGGTTCGAGAAAATCTACGAAATCAACCGCAACTTCCGCAACGAAGGCATTTCCCGCCGCCACAATCCCGAATTCACCATGCTCGAAGCCTACTGGGCCTTCGCCGATTTCGAGCGCATGGCCGCCCTTGTCGAGGAACTCCTCGCCGGCCTCGCCGCCTTCGTCTCCTACGCCGGCCCCATCAACTGGTCCCGCCCCTGGCCGCGCATTCCCTACCGGGACGCCGTCCGCGCCGCCGCCGGCGCCGATTGGTTCGATCTTTCGCCGGACGCCCGCCGCTCCCGGGCCGCGAGCCTGGGCGTGGAACTTGCCGCCGGCATGGAGGACTTCGAGGCCACCAACCAGGTGTTCGAGAAACTCGTCGAGGCCAGAACCGTCAACCCCGTTTTTTTCACGCACCTTCCCCGCGAACTGGTCCCCCTGGCGAAGCAGAATGCCGCGGACCCCTCCGTCGTGGATGTCTTCGAGCTCGTGATCAACGGCCAGGAGATCGCCCCCGGCTACAGCGAACTCAATGACCCCCTCGCCCAGCGCGACCGCCTCCTCCACCAGGCCGGCGGCGAACAACAGAAACTCGACGAGGACTTTCTCCTCGCCCTCGAACACGGCATGCCGCCGGCGGGCGGCGTCGGCATCGGGATTGACCGCCTGGTCATGACCCTCACCGGGGCCGAAAGCATCCGCGACGTCATCCTTTTCCCGCTCCTCCGCCCCGCCTCGTAACCCACGCGCCCCGCGGGTGCGGCCCGCCCGCACCGGGAGGGGCCGCCGCGCCGGGCCGGGTCCGGCAGCGCCATGGGCGGGATGACAAGATTCCAGCGCCGCAACATTTCATTGACCCGCCCGCCGCAAGCTGGGAATAATACTGGGCCATGGCGGTTGCCACCGAGACCGATCTGACCACGAGCCAGCGCGACAGCCTCAAGAAGGCGCGCCAGGCGTTCCAACGCGACAACCACGATTACGCCGTCGCGCTTCTCATGCAACTCCTCAAGGAAGCCCCGCGCTTCCTCGAAGGCCGCGCGTTGCTCCGCGAGATCGGGATCAAAAAGTCGGCTTCCGCGTCGAAGATGTTCAAGTCGCTCGGTTCCATCTCCCACGCCCCGCAATTGATGAAGGCGCAAAACGCCGCCAAGAAGAATCCCGAAGAGGCGCTCATCACCCTCGAACATTTTCTTCTCAACGATCCTTTTCACCCGCAGGCCAACGCGCTGCTCAGCCAGATCGCCCAGCAACTGGACATGCCGGAGACGGCCTGTTTCGCCCATGAGACCGTCGCGAAAAACGAGCCCAACGAGCCCAAGAACCTTCACGCCCTTGGCAGGCTTTACCTCGCCATGCGCGACCCGCGCGCCAAACAAGTCTTCGAGCATCTCCTCAACCTCAATCCCCACGACGGCGATGCCCTCACCCAACTCAAAAACGCCGAGGCGCTCTCCACCATGATGAAAGGCTGGGAGAAGGCCACCGACTACCGCGACCTCATCGCCAACGAGGAAGTCGCCCAACAGCTCGAACAGGCCGGGAAGGTCACCAAATCCACCGAAGGCATCGACCGCCTCATCGAGGAATCCAAGGCCAAGCTCGCCGCCGAAGCCGGTTCGGTCCTGCACGCCCGCCGCATCGCCGAGCTCTTCCGCCAGAAGGATGATTTCGACAACGCCCTCGCCTATTACCAGCACGCCTGGGAGCTCGGCGGCAAAGCCGACGCCGGCCTCGAAAAGACGATCCACGAAGTCGATCTCAAACGCTACGACGCGCTGATCACGCAATGGGAGGCCTACCTCCGCGACAACCCCCAGGACCCCGAACGCGACGCGCACGCCGCCACGCTCGAATCGCTCCGGACCCAGCGCCAGGAGCGCGTTCTCACCGAAGCCCGCAACCGCGTCACCAAATATCCCAACGACCTGGAATTCCGGTTTGAACTCGGCGAAGCCCTCTTCCATGCGGGCGATGTCACCAACGCCATCCCCGAACTCCAGGCCGCCCTCCGCCAGCCCAACGCCCGCCTCCAGGCCATGCTCTATCTCGCGCTCTGCTTCCGCGCCAAAGGCATGCGCGACATGGCCGCCAAACGCCTCGAAGAGGCCGCCACCGAAATCACCGGCATGGACGACACCAAAAAGAACCTCCTGTACCATCTCGGCCTGGTCCGCGAGGAACTGGGCGACCCCAAAGCCGCCCACGAAGCCTGGAAACAAATCTACGAAGTCGATTACGGCTACCGGGACGGGGAAATCGCCCGCCGCGTCGAGGAATACTACAAGGCCAACGCCTGAGCAGGCCCATGGCCGCCCATGCTCCGCCGGAACCGGATTGCCTTCAAACCCCCGCCGAAAACCGCCGCATGTTCGCGGCTATCGCGAACCGTTACGACCTCCTGAATGCCGTCCTTAGCTTGGGGCTCGACCGGGTTTGGCGGCGGCGGCTTGTGGACGAAGTCCTGGCCGCCCACCCCCGCTGTTGGCTCGACCTCGCGACCGGTTCAGGCGCGGTGCTCTCCGCCGCCCAATGGCCCGCCCCGCCCCCCACTCTGCGGATTGGAGCGGACCCATGCCTTCCCCTGCTGCGCCTCGGGCCGCGGGACGGGAGAGCCCTTCTCGCGGCCGACGCGCTTGCGCTGCCTTTGCGGGACGGCAGTTGCGGGGCTGTAACCATGGCCTTTGGCATCCGCAATGTTCCGGACCGCGCCCGCGCCTTCCGGGAGATCGCCCGCGCCCTGGCGCCGGGGGGCTGGCTGTTCCTCCTCGAATTCTCCCAACCCGCCCCGTGGCTCAGGCGCCTTTACCTCGCCGGGCTCCACACCGTGTGCCCGGCGTTGGCCCGCGCGCTTGGCGCCGATCCGTCCGCCTACCGTTACCTCGCCGCATCCATCCGCCGCTTCCCCGACGCGCCGGCCCTGGCCAGGGAACTGGAGCAGGCCGGTTTTGCGGACGTCAGGGTCCGGACCTTCACCCTGGGCGTCGTGGCGCTCCACTCCGCGCGCAAGCCCTGACCCGCCAGTGCCCCGGATGCGCGCCCGCGCGCGGGCGCCCTCCCCGCCGCGCGGCGTGGCATCAGCCGCCGGACGGCGTCGCCATTCCTCCGCCCGCCGGACCGTCCATCCGCAGCAACTCCGGGGGCTGCGTGCCGCTAATCGTTTCGCCCTGGGCTTCCTTCGCGTTCATCCCTCCGGCGACCACGACCCGCTGCCCCTCCAACACCAGCCGGGGACGCGATCCCACGTTGGTGAAGTCCTCCTGCGACTTCAAACCGCCCCCCGGGTCCATCTGAAAGTACCGGAACGTCGCCGGGTCGGACCGAAGGATCACGTGCCAGCCAACTCCGGGCTCCAATCGGGTATCCGGACGCTCCCCCGACATGAACTGGCCCAGGGAGCGGCAGGAAAAGACCACATTCTTCTCCTGGTCTTCGATCTGCGCGAACATCTCGTTCCGGTCCCCGTTGAAATGGGAAATCAGGCTGTACTTCCGCGCCCCACCCTCCCGCAAACCCGCGATCTGCGACCACATCACCTCGCCAGTCACCACGCTGAACTCCACCGGCTTGGAGACCAAATCCCCCGCCACCCCCGCCATCCGCACCAACGCCTGCACCTGGTAGGTTCCCATCTCCCGAATCTTGTAGTTCGGCGTCAAGTCGAACCGGAACCGTGCCGTGTCCCCCGGCTCCAACGTCACGGGCGGCTGCTCAAACTCCCGCACCGCCATGACCGCCGTCTGTCCTCCGCGCATCACCAGGAAACGCAACCAACTCTTCCCACCCACCGTCTCCAACCGGAGCGGCTGGCCGCCAAGATTCGATATCTCAACCGGAATCAGGATCGGCGCGAACAAGAGATACGCCGTTTCCGGCGCGTGAATCTTGAGTTCCACCTGCGCCCGCGCCGCCGAAACGCCAAGCACCAAGGCCGCCACCGCCGCGATCGACTTCATCCCTTGTTCCTTAGCCTCTCCGGCCAGAAACGCCAGCGGGGAGATCGCCCCAAGGCCCGGGCGCTCCGCGCGCCTCAACGCCCGGGCACGACGGACGCACCCGGCGCCTGGGGTTCGCGCTCGGGCACCGGCAGCGCCGGCGCCGGATTGGTCACGCCCACCACCCGCTGGAACTCGGGCGTGTTGCGGATGGAGTTCAGCCGGCCATCCTGCGCCGCCAATTGCCGGAATTGCTCGCCTCCGGTGCGCAACGCCCGCTGCAAATGGGCGATGGCATGCTTCGCCTCGCCTTTCATGGCCGACAACCCCGCCAGGTCGAATGCGACCGCCGGGTTGCCCGGCTCCATCACCGCCCAGCGCTCCAGCACCTTCATGCACGCGTCGAACTGCTGGTGCTGCACGCACAACTGCGCCATCTCCTTCAGATGTCCCGAGGTCAGGTTTGTGTCCCCCGCCGTTTCCGTGATCAGCTCCGCCATCTGCGGAATCCGGCCCAGCCGCGCGGTAATCGCGATGAACTGGAGCCGGTCCTGCAACGGCATCGGCCCCGCCTGTTTCGCCGCCTCCAACTGGGCCAGACGCTGGGTCATCGCCCGCCGCTCCTCGATCCCCCGCAACAGGTTCGGCACCTGGCTGTTGAATTTGTCGATCTTGTGGAACTCCTTGACCACCTGGATCGCGTCGTCAAACCGCCCCAGATTCGCCAGCATCTCCGCAAACCGGAACGCCGTTTCCGCATTTTCCGGGGCCAGCCGCAACGCCTGGCGGTAGGCGTACTCCGCCTCCTCCCACAATTTCCGCCACGCGTAAATGTTCGCAATCGACGAACGCAGTTTCGAGAAGGACATCTTCGCCGGCCGGTCGGCCCGGAACCGCCAGTTCCCCAGCAGCCGCTCGCTGTACTTGTCCCAATAGTCCCGGTCCTTCCGAATGTCCTCCTCCGGTATCGCCGCCAGCGCGTCCTTGTGGATTTTCAGGAACAACCCGAACGGCGCCGCGTGCGGGTAGTACCAGTCCATCGGAAAGCTCTCCTCCACATAGAAAGCGTGCTTGTCCTTGTTCTTTTCGAAGATCATCTGCGAAATGATCCCGTTGATCGCAAACACGCCCTGCACCCCCTCGACCACAATCCGCTGCCCGGGACGCACCTGCTGCCCGGAACGCTGCACGTAAATCCCGAACGCCTGCTGCACCTCCGCTTCCGTCGGCAACAGCAACGGCTTTTTCGGATAGGTCACGTCCCGCCCCAGCCATCGCTCGAACCAGTTGTACCGCGCCCGCCGCGTCACGTCGTAGTGGGAACGGATGTATTTCATGTAGGTCCCGTCCGCCAGCGCGTTCTGGGTAATGATGTACAGGTCCGATCTGTCGAACGGTTTCTGGCCTTCGAACTGAGGCTTGAAATGCGGCCCCGACCCGGGCTCGCCCAGCCACGGTTTCCACCGGTCGTTCTGCAAGCTCTCGCAAAAGATCGTGTACGTCGGCACGAAACGGCCCGGGTCGGTGCCTCCAAAGATCACCGCGTCCTTGTCGCAGTCCCGCAGCATGTCCGTCCCGTACATCCAACCGAACCAACGCTCCCGCTGGTCGCAGCCCGCGTGGTTCCGCGCCAACGGCACCAGCGCCAGCCCCACGCACGCCCACGCCGCCGGCAGCGGCCACCGGTCGCTGGTTTGCCGCAAATGCAGCAGCGCCAGCGCCGCGCCATACCCCATGAACACAAGGAAGATGTAGTGCGACTGCAGGTTGAACACCTTCCCCACCCACATGGACTGAAGGTCAAACTGCGGTTCCCCGGAGGAGATCATTCCCATGAGAAACGCCAAACACGCAAACGCCGCCACCAGAAACCACAGCCACGCGTTTACGCGCCCCCCAAACGCCCCCGCGTACAAGAACACCCCCATCGCCAGAAGCATCAACGGCAGCGAAATGTTCTGGTTCAGGTTCTCGAAATACATGGTGGCGTTCACCCAAATCTTCTTCGCCGTGCCCGGCCCAGGCTGCTTGGGCGGCGCCGGCTGCCCAGGCGCGCGGTCGGGTATCCCGATCACCGGCCCGATCCGCTTCTTGATCAAGGACGCGAGGTTGTCGGAGTACTGCCCGCGGTTGATCGCATGGAAAAAGCCCGCCTGCTCGCTCGCGTATCCCCAGTTCATCGGCGGATTCGTCTTCGAGGCAAACGGCATGTAGGCGTACACCAGAAGCCCCAGCCACGCCGCCACAAACGCCCCCACCACCAGCCGCCACGACACCCGCATGTTCAACGCAAACACCAGCACCCCGGCCAGGATCAGCGAGATCGCCGCCGCGCGGTCGCCGATCCGCTCCATCTGCTTGTCCCCGGACAAATGGCAAAAATAGTACAGCACCGTCGGCGACAGAATCAGGCACGCGATCAGGAAATCCCAGAAAGTCCCGGGCGCCATCTTCCATCCGCCGCCGCCCTCCTTCTCGAACGGCGGCCGCACCAGCCAGACCGCCACGAAAAACGCCGGAAAAATGAAGAACAGGGTGTGGTGGTTCGTCAAACCCAAGGCCAACGACAAGGCCGTGAAAATCAGCGACCACTCATCGGATGGACACCGCACCCAGCGGTAGAACAGCAACAGCGTCAACCCCAGGAAGAACGCGTTCATGGTGTACACCTCGGCGATGACCGCCTGGCTCCACATCACCTCGCTGAACGCCAGCACCAGCGCCGCGGTCACCCCGCCCACCGCCGCGAGCGTTGCCGCCGTCTCCGCGCCCACCTTTTGGATCGACCCCAGGACCCACCGCAGGGAATGGGTCGTTAACAGGCTGAACACCCCGACCGCCATCGCCCCAAACACCGCCGATACCAGATTCACCCGGAACGCCACGTTCCCAAACGGAACCAGCTTCGTGAACAAATAGGAAATGATCGTCCACAGCGGGTACCCAGGCGGATGCGGCACCCCCAGATGCATCGCCGCCGTCACAAATTCCCCGGAGTCCTCCAACCCCGTGTTCGGCTGCAAGGTGAACACATACACCACCAGCGCCACCAGAGAAACCGCCCACGCGCAAAGCTTGTCGCTCCGCGTGAACCGCCTCATCGCCGCCTCGTCCCCTGCCGGGACTGGAACGGGTTTTTTTCCGTGAATCTCAGACATGCGCCCCGCCTTGTATCAGGCCCCGCGCCTTTGCCAAGCGTCACGAACAGCCTTTTTCCGCCCCGCCCGCCCCCCTCTTTTCCGCCCGCCAGCGCCCCGCCGCCAGCATCAAGACGCGCCACGCCGCCTCCCGCGCAATCTCCGGCGACATCTTTGACTGCCCGTGCCGCCGGTCCGTGAACACAATCGGCGCCTCGCGAATGTCAAATCCCAGACGCCACGCGTGCCACGTCATCTCGATCTGGAATGCATACCCCTCCGACCGGATGTGCCGGTAATCCACCGCCTCAAGCACCCGCCGGTGAAAACATTTGTAGCCCCCCGTCGGGTCCGTGAACGGCATCCCCGTCAACACGCGCACATACCACGACGCCCCCAGGCTCAACAGCAACCGTCCCAGGGGCCAGTCCACCACCCGCACCCCGTCCAAATACCGCGTTCCCAGCACCATGTCCGCCCCCGCCTCGATCCGCTCCAGAAACCGCGGAATCTCCGCCGGATCGTGCGACAAGTCCGCGTCCATTTCGAAAACCGTCCCGTACCCGCGCTCCAACGCCCACCGAAACCCCTCGATATACGCGCTTGCCAGCCCCATTTTCCCCGCGCGCTCCATCAAAAACACGGCCTCCCCATGTCGCCGGTGCGCCCCAACCCATTCCGCCGTGCCATCCCCCGAATTATCGTCCACCACCAACACATGCGCCACCGGCGCCGCCCGCTCAATCGCCTCAAACAACCCAGGCAGATTCCCACGCTCCCGGAACGTCGGCACCACCACCAGCGTCTGTCCTGTTCTTGCACTCATGGCCTCAAGATGCCCACACTGTCTAGATGGCTCCCGTCCGTTTCACAATCCTTATACCCGCCCCCGCCGCCAACCCCCCGCCGCCCGTCCTCGCCTCCCTCGCCCACGAACTCAACGGACGCGCCGATTGCCAGGTCCTCCTCGCCACCGGACGCCAACCCGCCATCCAACGCAACCGCGCCCTCGCCCGCGCCCGCGGCGACATCGTGCTCTTTCTCGACAGCGACTGCCTCGTCCCCACGGGCCACCTCGATCGGCTCCTCGCACGCTTCGGCCAATCCAACGCCGCCCTCGCCGGAGGACCCCTCCTCCTTCCCCCAGGCGCCCCACCTCTCCAACACGTCTTCCAAGCCGTCCTCGCCCATCCGCTGGTCGTCGGAAAAACCCGCGCCCGGTACGCGACGGTTGGCGCGCCCCGAAGAACCGGCGAAGCCGAAATCATTCTCGCCAACATGGCCGCCCGCCGCTCGCTCTTCAGCCAGTTCGGCGCGTTCGACGAGCGCCTCTATCCCAACGAGGAAAATGAATGGATGGACCGCGTCCAACAGTCCGGCGCCTCCCTCTGGTACGATCCCGCCCTCGCCGTCCATCGCGAACAGCGCCGTTCTCTCCGCGCCTTCTTCTTCATGCTCCTCCGCTACGGCGCCGGACGCGCCCGCCAGGCGTGGGTCGCCCGCCGCCTGGCCCCCGCCAAACACGCCCCCGCATTCGCCCTCCCCGCCGCCGCCGCCGCCCTCATCCTGGCCCCCCTCCCCGCGCACGCCCACGCCGCCCCCGCTAGGTCCCCCCATTCCCCCCCCCACGCGGCCCCCCCCCCCCCCCCCCCCCCCCCCCCCCCCCCCCCCCCCCAC
>CAYSZK010000026.1:0-41786 GCA_964435495.1 uncultured Verrucomicrobiales bacterium | reverse complement strand
CGCCGCATCGGGGTCGGCCCCCGGCGCCAACGGGCCGGCGGCGGGCGCGGGCGCGTCGAAAGGTTGGAGCAGGAACGACCGCGGGAAGCGCGCTGTGGCGAGCGTGCCGGCGCCGGACTGGTTCCAGACCGCGGTGACCGGATGCTCGTAACGCCCGCCCGCAAGGGTGAGAGCCTTGTCGTCCTTGCCGGCCTCGCCGCGCGCGTCGCCGATGTGCGCCGGCAGGAGGCCGAGTTTCTCGCCAAGCTCGCGGTTCCACGCCGCCGCGTCGATGGACTTGCCGGGGAAAAGGACCAGCGCGCCTCCGGCGCCAACGTAGGCCGCCAGCTGGCCGGCCGCCGCGGCCGTGCCCAGCTCCGCCACGTCCGCGGCAAAGACGGCGGCAAACCGGTCAAGCTGCGCCGTGGCCAGTTGCCCGCCGCCGATCACCTCGGTGCGCACACCGAACCGCGCGGCGTCCGCGCCCGCCACCGGCGCCAGGGCGTGCCTGAGGTAAAAGGTGCGCCCCCGCGGCCCTTCGCGCACGGCGCCGGCGCCGTCGATGAGCAGCAGTTGCGCCTGGCCGGCCACCCGCAGCGCCGCCGAACGCGTGTCATCGGCGGGCAGGCGGTCCTCGCGCAGGCGGGCGGTGACGGCGTGGACCCCCGGCTTGTCGAAACGCGCGATCAGGGCCGCGGCGACGGAGCCGCCGGCGGGGATTTCGGTGATGACCGCTTCGTCCACGGCGTTGGAACCGGCGAGCAGGCTGATCCGGACGTCGCGGACGGGGCTGTCCCCGAAGTTCGACACTTCGGCCTCGACGCGCACGGGGCGCCCGGTCAGGGGCGGGTCGGCGCCGGTGTCCAGGCGGGTCACGGCGGTGTTGTCGGTCTCGCCGCCATCCACCAGGAGGAACCGGAACCGGACCTCGCCGGTGAGCGCGCGGATCATCTCTTCGATATCGCGCCAGTGGCGCCAGCCGAAGTTTTGGGAGTCGGTGACGCAGACGACCTCGCGCCGTCCGGAGCCGGCGTCGCGCAGCGTGTCGGCGGCGCGCCGGAGCGCCGGGAACAGGTCGCCGGCGCCGGCGCCTGCGTTCCATTCCCGGACAAGGCGTTTGACAAGGACGAGATCGCCGGTGGGCTCGGGGATTTCGGCGCGGACGGGTTCGGAGGCGGTGAGGACGGCGAAGCGCGAGCCGCGGGGGGCGGCCTCGACGGCCTTGAGGGCGGCCTCGCGTCCGGCGTCGATCCGGCGTTGGACGCCGTCGCTGTGGCCCATGCTCAGCGAGTTGTCGAGCACGAGCACGGCGGTGGTTCTTTCAGCGGCCGCGGCGGGGGCCGCGGCGGGGTCGATTTTTTTGGAGGGGCGCGCAAGGGCCAGGGCGAGCAGGGCGACTAGGGCGCAGCGGACGAGGAGGAGGATGATTTCCTCGACGCGGAGGCGGCGGCGGTTCTTGTTGAGGCTGGCTTCGAGGAAGCGCATGGCGGCCCACTCGATGCGCCGGACGCGGGTGCGGTTGAGGAGGTGGATGAGCACCGGCAGCGACACGGCGCTCAGGCCGGCGAGCATCGCGGGGTTGAGGAATTCCATGGCTGCCGGGTTCCGGGCGCCTGCTACCGGCGGGAGACCCTCTGGCGGAACGCGAGGTACCCCGTGAGCACTTCGTGCAGGGGGTGGCGGGTGTTGGCCAGGACGTAATGGCAGAGGTTGCGGTCGCACCCGGCGCGGATGCGGTCGCGGAACGCCTTCACCTCGGCGAGGTAGCTGTCCCGGATTTCGTGCGGGTGGGTCTTGAGAATCGGTTCCCCCTCCAGGCCCTCGAACTCGTACAGGCCCTCGAAAGGAAAATCGAGCTCGTCGGAATCCATGACGTGGAACAGCGCCACGTCGTGGCCGCCGAAGCGGAGATGGCGCAGCCCGTCGAGGACGCCCTGTTCGTCGTCGAAACAATCGCTGATCACCGCCACGATGCCGCGGCGCTTGATCTGGCGCGCCATTTCGTGGAGCACATTGCCGATGGCGGTCTGGCCGCTGGGTTCGTAGGCGGCGAGGCGTTCGAGCAGGCCGGGGACGGCGGCGAGGTTGTCGGTGCGCGGCATGAAGGCGCGCACTTCGGTATCGAAGATGGCGAGGGCGGCGGCGTTGCGCTGGTGCATGACAAGGTAGGCCAGGCAGGCGGCGAGGCGGCGCCCGTATTCAAGCTTGGTCACCGTCCCCGAGCCGTATCGCATCGAGGCCGAGCCGTCCAGGATCAGGTGCAGGACGTAATTGGTCTCCTGCTCGTACTGTTTGATGTGATATTTGTCGGTCCTGCCCAGCACCTTCCAGTCCAGATGGCGCAGGTCGTCGCCAGGCGCGTATTCGCGGTGCTGCGAAAACTCAATGGCGAACCCGCGGAACGGCGAGCGGTAGTCGCCGGAAAGGAAGCCTTCGACCAGCATCCGCGCGTGGAGCCCGAGGGCTTCGCCGCGGGAAATGGCCGTGCGGTCCAGGAGCCGGGCCGGGCCCGTGGGCGGCGTGTAAGGGCGGGGTTCACGCGCCATGGAGGGCTCCGGGCGCTTGGGGGCGCGGCCCGGCGGAAGCCCCGCCGGCCACAAGATGCAACGTTTTCGCGCCTGTTTGCACGCGCCGGAACATGCCGCACAGGGAAAGCTGCGTCGAACCCAAATTGAGAACGGAATCGGGGCCGGCGTCCGGCGGTTTCGGCGCGGGGACTCGTGTCCTGTTCATTGAACATGGCGGCAACAGCCGCGGAGACGCGCGCCGCCGGACATTTCGCGCTTGCCGCCGGTTCCGGTTGGCGGATAGTGGCCTTCGTCATGGGAGGCGCAATCGGAGGAAGGTTTTGGGCGGGGTCCGCCGTCTTGGGTGCGGGCGCCCTGTTGCTGGCGGCCTGTTCGGGCGGCGGCAAGCCCGACCTTATCGTGATGCACACCGGGCGCATGCTCGGCAACGCCTATCCGCCCGGCCTCAAGGGCATCGCGCCGCTCCAGTATTATCCCTACCTCGCCGCCTACGTGAAACAGGTCCGGGCCGACGCCGCCGCCTCGGGCGCGCGTGTGTTCCTGTTCGATTCGGGCGACAGTCTGCAGGGCAGTTTCGCCGCGCAGGCCACCGGTTCCCGCAACATGGCCGCCCTTTTCAACGAACTCCAGTACGATGCCGTTGTCCTGGGGAACCTGGACGCCAGCCTCGATCCCTCCCGCGTCCAAGGGCTCAAGGCCCGTGTGCTTTGCCCGTTCCAGTATCCCGGCGGCGAACCGGCGTTTCCCGGCGCCCCCGCGGCGGCGGCCTTCGATCATCCCCGCGCGCCCGTGGTGTTGGCGGCGAATTTTTACGGCGATCTCGACCCGGCCAGGGAACCCCTGCGGTTTCCCGCCTATTACCAGAACCGCCGCGGCGCCGTGCTGCCCGTCCGCGATTACGCCGCGGCGCTCCGGAGCCTCGGGGCGGCGGATGCCTGCGTGATCTTCAGTTGGTTCAAGTTTGAGTCCGAGGGGGAGCCGCCGCCCTTTGCCGGCGTGCTGCGCGGTTTGGGCGTGGACCTGATCGCCGCCCACCGCATCTACAGCGCGCGCCGGACCGACGCCTGGGGCACGGCCGCGTTGGGCGCGTGGCCGGTGCAGGTGTCCGAAAACATCCGGCGCGAGAACCGCGGCTACACGCTGGCGCGGGCCGACCTCAAGCGCGGCGGCCCCGGCGGCTGGCGCGTGCTCAAAACCCAGTTAATCGAGCTCTCCCGCAACACCATCGCGCCCGACCCCGCCATCGAACAGGCCCTGGCGCCGCTGGCGGAGCCGATCCACGCCGCCAACCGCGCCATCACCGTCCTCAGCGCTCCCAAGGACAGGAACGCAATCCTCGCCCTGCGCCTTGAGTCGCTGCGCGCGCTCGACCCCGCCGCCGCGGCGCTCTATTCCCCCGAATCCATCCGCGCAACCTGGGACGCGGGACCGTTGACAAGCGCGGAGGTGTTCGACACCGTGCCATGGCTGAATCCCACGGTTCGCGTCCCGCTCGCGCCCGGCCAATGGAAGCGGATCGCCGATTCGGGCCGATACGCCGTGCGCGCCCCGGACACGGGCGAACCGTCCGGCGTGGTGACCACCGTTTTCTTTGCGGTCAATCTTTGCCGGGAACTCGGCATCTCCCAGGACGCGGTGACGGTTCTTTCTTCCCGCCCCGAGTTTGAGGACTTTTCCGATTGGCTCCGCGCCAATCCCCCGAAGGCGGGACAGGGAGGTTGACCACGGATGCGTACGGAAGGGCACAGACCGCGGACGCGTCATGGCCGCCCAACGGGGGCGGGCGGCTGCCATGTGTGGATGGACGAAGGGCCGGCCCTTGAGCCGCGCACGGATTCATGAGCGGGGAAAGGCACGACCTGGAAGCCGATCCAGTGCCGAGGGCGGCGCGGACCGGCCCGCATTGGCGGCCCGACTCCATGTTGCACGGACTGCATGCCACCGAGATCGCGATTCTCGTGGCGGTGGCCGCGATTCTGGCGGCCCTGGCCGTTCCCTGGTGGTTCGGCCTGCGGGAACGCAAGACCGCGGCGGCCAGCGCCGTCAACCTCCGCCAGTGGGGCATCGCGCTGAATCTTTCCTTCCCCGACCAGGCCAACACCCTGCCGTGGGATGGCGTCCCGCTGGCGCCCGATCATCCGCGCGGCGCGGAGGCCTGGTACAACATGCTGCCGCCCTATTTGTCCCAAAAAGGCATCTCCGAAATGGCGCCGTCCGAGCTGCCGCGCTGGAGCCACGCGTCGGTCTGGATCAATCCCGGGGTGGACAAGCGGGATGCGGCGCGCCTCACGCCGCCGGTGTTCACCTACGCGATGAACCGCCGGCTCCGCGCGGGCGGGGAGGACGCGGTGGAACGGCTCCGGATTACCGAGGTCAACAGCCCGGGCACGACGGTCTTTCTCGCCGAGACACTGGGGACCCAACCGGGCATTGAGCCGGAGGATGCGCGTGCGTTTTTCGGTCCGAAGCGTGGGCCGAAGGGGTGGGGGAACGTGCTGTTTTGCGACGGCCACGTCGAGCGCGTGGGCCGGGCCCTGTTGGACCCCGCATTGCATCCTGGGGGGACCAACGCGGCCGCGCCAGACCCGGCGTTTTCCTGGGTGCCGTGACAGGGCGCGGAGCGCAAGCGCCCTTCAAACACGGGTTCCGGCCTCCGCCGCCCAACCAAACCCCCCCGTTTTCCCAAAGGCCCGTGCGCAACGGCCTCCGGGTTGCCGGAGATCCAGTAGCGCGCACCCCCCAACCCTGCGGAACCAACCGACACTTCTGATGATCCGATCGGATCATCAAAAGTGTCGGTTAGATTTGAAGGAATGATGCCGCGGAAGGGGGCTTATCTCTGGAAATAAGACGTGGAAAACGATTTCTTGGGGTTCGGGTCCTCGCGTGGAACGCGACAGTTTCCATGTTCCGATCGGATCACCAAAAGTGTCGGATATTTTCAACGGCATGGGAACGCCCGAGTTGCCTCAGCGAGGGAGACGGGCGGCGAAGGCAGGCCGGGCCGGGATCAAGCGGGTTGGGGAGGGGCGGCGGATTGGGCGGCGGCGAAGAGCGCCTTGACCGCCGCGGGGGCGGTTAAGGCGCCATCCTGGAGTCGCCGTTCGATGTGCGGAAGGGCGGCCTTGACTTCGGGCATCTGGTAGAAACGGTTATGGAGCTCGGCGTCGATGAGGTCGTGGAGCCAGTCGGTGAGTTGCCCGCGGCGGCGGCGGTCGATCTCGCCGCGCGGGCGCAGGGTTTCGTAGAAGCGGAGCACGTTTTCCCAGAAGGCGGGGATGCCTTCGCCGGTGAGTCCGGAGCAAAGGCCGGCGGTGGGCGGCCATCCGGGCGTTGGGGGTTTGAGATAGCGCAGGGCGGAGGCGTATTCGGTGCGCGCAAGTTCGGCGCGGGGGCGGTTGTCGCCGTCGGCCTTGTTGACGAGGATGGCGTCGGCCAGCTCGACGATGCCCTTTTTCATGCCCTGGAGCTCGTCACCGGCGCCGGCGAGAAGGAGCAGCAGAAAAAAATCGACCATGGACCGGACGGCGTATTCGCCCTGGCCGACGCCCATGGTTTCGACGAGGATCACGTCGAAGCCGGCGGCTTCGCAGACCAGGAGCGTCTCGCGGGTTTTGCGGGCGACGCCGCCGAGCGTGCCGCCGGAGGGGGAGGGGCGGATGAAGGCGTTGGGGTGGCGCGAGAGATTCTCCATGCGTGTTTTGTCGCCCAGGATGCTGCCGCCGGTGCGGGAGCTGGAGGGATCGACGGTGAGCACGGCGACGCGGTGGCCCCGGCCGCAGAGATGCGAGCCGAACGCCTCGATGAAGGTGCTCTTGCCGACGCCGGGGACGCCGGAGATGCCCAGCCGCATGGCGTGGCCGGCCGCGGGCAGCAGGCGGAGGAGCACCTCCTGGGCGAGGTCCTGGTGGGCGGGCGCGTTGCTTTCGATCAGCGTAATGGTGCGGGCCAGCAGGGTCCGGTCGCCCGCGGTGACGCCCCGGACGTAATCTTCGGCGCCCAACAGGCGGCGTTTGGGGCTTGGGCCGGCGGGCGGTGGGGGCGCGCCGGGAAGGCCGTCGTGCATGGGCGCCGCGGCGGGGAGCGTCTTGAGATGCTCGAATTGGGGATTGTCGTCGGTCTGCACGGGCACAGGCGGAGCATAGAGGCACGGGCGGGAAAGGGGAAGGTGAAAGGGGGGGGGTGGAGCGGGCGCAGCGCCACGGGGAGTGGGCGGGGGCGAGAGGGGGCGCCGGGTGGATCAATGGGTGATGACTTGGAAGAATCGGGCGGCGTTTTCGGAGACGGGCTGGGCGTCCCGTTCGGTGATGGCCAGGATTTCGCCGTTGGTGGAGACGCCGGACTGGACGGTGTTGGTGGCGCCGTTGCGAACCGCGCCGGTGTCGTTTGGCGTGTATATGGCCGCGGGGGTCCAGTCCACCTGGTTTGGTGAGAGGCGAACGGTTGCGGTGCGTTTGATGGCGCGGCGCGAAAGGGTGAAGGTGAACGCGAAATGGGGTTGGCCGGCCACAGTTTCGAGGGCCGTGTATGCCACGGCAACCTGCGCATCGGCGAAGGATGAGAAGTGGAAGAAATTGAGGGTGGAATGGGTGCTGCCGGACAGGAAGGCGGCGCCGACCGTGTTGTTGGAAAGCGTGACGGGGTAAAGATTGTTGTTGGTGGCGACAAAGAGCCGGTTGCCGCCCGGTTCGAGCTCCAAGCCTATGGCTGTGCCCGGAATCGGGATGCTGGCCGCAAGAGAGCCATCCGGGGTGTAGCGATGCACGTCGCCGCCGGTGGCGACAAAGACGTCGCCGGTCACAGGGTCCACCGCCAGGCCAAACGTGCTGCCCGCGCCCAACCCGGTGGCGAAGAGATGGTTGGTCGCGGGAGCACCGGTGGCGGCGTCGTAGGCGAGGACATTGGCGGAGTAACGGCCCGCGACGTAGAATGTCGCGCCGTCCGGGGACCAGCCGAAGCCGCTGGGACCGTCCAGCGCCCCGGCGGCGGCGTTGGAGGAGGGGATCGGGTCGCGGCTTCCAGGGGCGGGTTTGCGCAGGGTGTGCCGGGAGTTGATTCTGCTGAGCCGGGCGGCGGCGGAACGGGCGCGGGCGATTGCGCGTCCGCACCTTGCGTTGCGGCTGTTCGTGTGGCTGCTGGCGTTGTGCGGCAAGGTGGCGGCGTTGTATGTGCAGGATTTTGACGACGGACCTTCGGTGGCGGCGGTGAACGAGATTGAGGATTTGACGACGAGCTTGTCGGAAAAGATTTGGCAGAAGATCGGGATTCTGGACCGGAGGCTCGGGGCGGCGGCGGGGGTGACGGGGCCGGACTGAGCGCGGGCGGGGTTCTGCGCGCTGGACGGGGGCGGCGGCAGTGCGCTACGTTGGGGCCATGACTGGCGGCCAATGCATTCTGCAAGATATTGCGCGCGAGATGGAGAGCCGTCCCGGAGTCAAGGCGGTATGGGTGGACGCCAAGAACCAGCGGGTGTCGTTTGCGGTGGAACCGGGCCAGGATGCGGGCGAGGTGGAGCGGGAGATTGGGCGGATTGTGGGGCGTCATCGTCCGGAGGACGCGCCGGCGTGCGCGGAGGACCCGTGGCGGGTGGCGTGCGAGGTGTGCGAGATTGGGGTGCAACGGCCGATGCCGCCTGGCGTGCGGATCATTGCGATTCCGGGGGCGGGGGTGATGCTGGAGCGGGAGACGTGCCCGACGGCGCCGCGGTTCTGGCGGTGGACGCAGGTGGCGTGGGTGAAGCTGGTTCCGCGGCACCGGCCGACGCCGGAGGAAGTGGCGGCGGAGGGGGCGGAATGGCGGTACGAGCTGGCGGCGGCGCTGCTGTGCGGGGGGCTTCTGCTGGGCGGCTGGCTGGCGGGGGCTTGGGGCGGGCCGCGGGGCGCGGCGTGCAGCCCGTGGCTGCTGGGAGCGGCGTGCGCGGCGGGAGCGTGGTTTCCGGCGCGGGAAACGTTCGGGCTTCTGCGCAAACGGATTTTGGACGTGCACTTTCTGATGCTGGCGGTGGCGGCTGGGGCCGCGTTCATCGGGCACCTGCACGAGGGCGCGGTGCTGTTGTTTTTGTTCTCGTTCAGCGGGGCGCTGGAGGGGATGGTGATGTGGCGCACGGAACGGGAAATCCGGAGCCTGTTTCAAGCGGCGCCGAAGGAGGCGGTAACCGTTGCGGCCGACGGCCAGGAACGCCGGGTGGCGGTGGAGGCATTGGAACCGGGGATGCTTGTGCGCGTCCGGCCCGGCGAGCAATTTCCGGCCGACGGCGAAATTGCCACGGGCGCGACGGCGGCGGACGAGTCGAGCCTTACGGGCGAGGCGGCGCCGGTGGACAAGCAGGCGGGGGACAACGTTTTCGGGGGGACGCTGAATGTGTGGGGTGCGGTGGATTTCCGGGTGGCGCGGCCGGCGTCGGAGAGCGCGTTGGCGCGGGTGATCCGGCTGATCCGGGAGGCGCAGGAGTCGAAGGCGCCGTCGCAGCGGTTCACCGACCGGTTTGGGACGGGGTACACCTACTTGATTCTGGGCGTGAGCGTGGCGATGTTCCTGGTGTGGTGGCTGGGGATGGGTGCGGCGCCGTTTGCGGACACGGGGGCGGGGCGTTCGGCGTTTTACCGGGCGATGACGCTGTTGGTGGTGGCGTCGCCGTGCGCGCTGGTGTTGTCGATCCCGTCGGCGGTCCTGGCGGGGATCGCGTGCGGGGCGCGGCACGGCGTGTTGTTCCGCGGCGGGTCGGCGATCGAGCGGCTGGGGGAAGTAACCCGAGTGGCGCTGGACAAGACGGGGACGCTGACAACGGGCGACCTCGCGGTGGCGCGGGTGGAGGCGGCGGGCGGAGGGGACGGCAAGGCGGTGCTGGCGTGCGCGGCGGCGCTGGCGCGGCTTTCGGCGCATCCGGTGTCGCGGGCGATCCAGGCCCACGCGCGGCGGGCGGGCGTGCGCGCGGCGGAGGCGGCGGAATTCAAATCCATTGCGGGGCAGGGAGTGGAGGGGATGGTGGGCGGGAACGTGGCGCGCATGGGGCGGCGGGAGATGTTCGCGGGGGCGGCGTGGGTGGGACAGTTGCCGCGGCCGGAGCCCGGACTGACGGAGACGCTGGTGGAGTGTGGCGAGGCGCGGGGCCGGCTGATCCTTCGCGACGAAGTGCGGGAGGAATCGGCGGCGATGGTGCGGGCGCTGCGGGCCCGCGGGCTTGCGGTGACGATGCTCACGGGGGACCGCGCGGAGGCGGCGGGGCATGCGGCAAAGGCATTCGAGGGGTTGGAAGTGCGGGCGGGACTGGCGCCGGAGGGCAAGGTGGCGGCGATCCGGGAATGGACGGCGCAAGGCGAGCGGGTGGCGATGGTGGGGGACGGCGTGAACGACGCGCCGAGCCTGGCGGCGGCGCATGTGTCGCTGGGGATGGGCATGCGCGGATCGGACGCGGCGCTGGAGCAGGCGGACGTGGTGTTGGCGAAGGACCGGATTGAGGGGGTGGTGTTTGCCTATGAATTGAGCCGCAAGGCGCGGACGGTGATCCGGCAGAACCTGGCGCTGTCGCTGGGGGTGATTGGCGTGATGATGGGGGCGGCGCTGGGGTCGTGGGTGCCGTTGACGGCGGGCGTGATCGCGCACGAAGGGAGCACGGTGGTGGTGGTGTTGAACAGCCTGCGGCTGCTGTTTTTCAGGTTCGGCGGCGGAAAATAGCCCCGGGTCAGCCGACCGACACGATGAAACGAAAGGGGCTTTCGTTTTCGCCGAGGACGAGTTCGTTGTCGCCGGGGTGCAGGGGGGCGTCGAGAACGCCGGCGTCCATGCCGACGGCTTCGCCGTTGACGATGGTGCCCAGCGTGCTGGCCCGGTCGCGGACCAGCACGCGCCCGCCTTCCAGATCGATGGAACAGTGGCTGCGGGAGATGTGGAACGGTGGCTGGTCGCGCAGGGAGAGGTTGTTGGCGGCGACGACGCCGTGGGGCGACGCGGAGGCGCGCCCGATGCGGAAGGGAAACCGGTCCACGACGATTTCGGGGGCGGGGCAACGGGCGGCGGCTTCGGGGTTCGCGGGGCGGATGGTGGCGCGGATGGCCGCGGACGGGGTTGGGGTTGGGAAAGCGGCCGACCCGGGCGGGGGAACCGTTGTGGGACGGCCCGGGCCGGCGGGGACCGTGGGACCGGGTTTGGGTGGGCGGAGAGCGAGTTCGAGGCGGGAATTGGCGTTGCGAAGGCGCTCGAAGAACGATGCCAGGTAGGGGCGCAGGCGGGCGGGTTCGTTGAGGACGATGCTTTCGAAGTCCTCGGGGGACAGCAGTTCCACCTCGGAGGGGACGGCGGCGATGGCGGTGGCGGACCGGGGGCGCTCATCGATCATGGCCATTTCGCCGAAGACATCGCCGGGGCCGAGGTTGGCGAGGCTGACAGGGCCGTTGGGCGTGGCGAGCGAAATGTCCACGGCGCCGGACAGGATGTGATAGACTTCCTGCGAGGTGTCGCCTTGGCGGAAGAAGACAAAACCGGATGGAACTTGGGCGGTCTGGATCATGGCCGGAGCGATAGCGGGCGCGGGCGCGGGGTCAAGCTTGCGGCGGCGGAAATCGAGCTGGTGGTGGCGCGGTGCGGCGAGGACCTGGCGTGGACGCGGAACATCCCGCCCGGCGTGCGGCTGGCGGTGTATGACAAGACGCCCGGCGGCGGCGCGTGGCCGGGTTCGGTGGCGCTGCCCAATGTGGGGCGCGAGGCGCACACCCATTTGCATCATCTGGCGGAGCGCTATGACTCGCTGTCGGCGGTGACGGTGTTTTGCCAGGGAAAACCGTTTGACCACGCGCACGACTTGCACGGAACGCTCCGGGAGTTGGCGGCGGGGCGGCTGGTGGTCGCGGACTTTCTGTGGCTGGGTTTCATCATTGACACGGACGACCGGCGGGGGCGGCGGTTGTTCGTGAGCTGGTCGAAGAACCCGGAGCGGCGGGAGCTGGACATGGACGCGTTGCACGCGGGAGTGTTCGGGGGGCCGGGGCCGGAGTGGTATGCGTTCCGGCCGGGCGGGCAGTTCGCGGTGGCGCGGGCGTGCGCGCGGGGGCGGGCGCGGGAGTTTTACGCGAAGGCGCGGGAGTTGAGCGCGGCTTTGCCGGACGCGGCGCATGGTTTTGAGCGGATGTGGGACCGGGTGTTCGGGGTTGCGCCGATGGAACGGGCGGCGGTGGCGCCCGCGGGGACGGCGTATTGCAAGCGGATTCGGAGGCTGGAAGCTTGCGTACGGGGGAAGAGTGGCGCAAATTGGGACGCAGATGTGACTCAACCGGAGTGTCATGGCCGACCTGGCGTTTGACTGTCCCTGCGGCGAGATTGAAATCGTCGTGGACGAGAAGGGGCGCGGGCTGCGCGTCCCCTGTCCGAAGTGCGGCAAACAGATTCTGGTGCCCGGGGTGGGGCCGCCCGGGGCGGTGTCATCGGGGCCGGCATCCGGGGAGATTCGTTTGGCGCCGGTGCGGGCGGGGTCGGGCCTTGAGGCGGAGGCGCCGCGCGCGCTGCCGCGGGCGGCGGTGATCGGGTTGGGAGTGATTCTGGCGGCGGGGGTGGTGGCGGGGATCCTGTTGGCGTTGGGGAATTGAAGCGGGGGTGCCAGGAAGCGCTGTCAAGGGGAGGGGGGCCGGTGCGCCGGAGCGGTCGGGCGGCCGCGGGGCCGTCCCGGCATCGTGCCTTGAACTGGCGCCGGGGAAGACGGGCTTATGCGTTACTCCGTGAGCGTCAGGGCCTTTTTTGGGCCTGAATAGGCGGGTTTGCCGTTCCATTGAATCGCGACATTGTCGCTGGCAACGGGAAGTCCTTCCCCGCCGAAGGCCACATTGAGCGCCCGCACATTCACGGTTCGCAGGATCACCCGGCCCGGCTCTTCGATGCGGCAGCCCATCTCCGCCGGTTTCGTGTTTTCTCGGGGATGCAAGCGGATGCCCCATGCAGCATGGTGGCGAGCATCTCCGGGAAGCGCGACAAACTGGAACTCGCGCGGCGCCCTCCGCGTGTGCTGGAGCAGCCATCGGTCCCGCCCTCTTCCGGCCTCGGCCGGGATTGTGTGGCCAACCCCCGGCAGGATGCGGAACTCCGGTTCGTTGCCCCACTTGCGCAGTTGCTCGCGCATGCGTTTCGCGAAGGTGGCAGGCACAAGGGTGTCCGCATCGCCGTGCGTGATCATCACCGGCAGGCTGCCGGCGTTCCGGGCGAGGCCGCAGGCTTCCTCATCGTCGCGGAGTCCGCCGCAATCGATCGCGATTGCGGCCCAGCGGTCAGGCGTTCGCAGACCGAGGCTCCAGGCGCCAAAACCCCCTTTGGACGCGCCGCGCAGGTACCGCCGATCCGGGTCCACTTTATAGTGGGAGCGCTCAAAGTGACTGACTTGCTCCCAGACCATCGATGCGCCGTCTTCCAGATAGCGCCGCTTGCCGACGAAGAGTTTCACTTCGAAATATTCTCCGGCGGCAAACTCGGGAACGGTTCCCGCCATTTCCAGTTGCCGGGGTGAAAGGTCGAGCCCAATGAACTGGACGAGGCCGCGCACGCCGGCCGCATGCAGCTCGTACATCACAGGATAGGCGCGCTCTTTTTGGAATCCATTCGGGAGCCTGATCTTGTAAAAATTCAGCGCGCCGGGAACGGATGACGGAAACGCGGCCATCCGCTGGAAGAGGCGGTTCTTGTAATTTGCCTCGTCGGCCATCGCCGGCGTGACGAGACCCGCAAGCGTTGCCGTGGCATCGAGGAGGTCCTGCCGTTCCTCCCGCGCGGGTCCGGCCCATTCCCGCTTCGCCGCGGTCATGATGGCGTCCAGCGACGCGCGCGTTTCCGCCGACCCGGCGCTTTTCTTGATCTCCCCGATTCGTTGCGCCAACGCGTCAAGATTCCGGGAGGGGATTTCGACGGGGAACTCGATCGACTCGGCCCGGCCCGGCGCGGCGCCCGCGCGCGCCGCCGCGAGGCCGATCTTCTCCGGAATGGCGGCGAGGCTTGGGTAGCGCAGGGCGATCTCGTACAAAATCCGGTGCGGGCCGCCTGCTGGCGGTTCGAATGTGCGCGGCGGGGAACCGGCCATGACATCAAGCCTGACCCGCTCCATCGCCGGAACCGACACGAGCAAGAGAATCTCGTCGCCCGGCTTCCAAACGCGTTGGCTCGCCGCGGTCCAGAAGAGTTCGGGAGAGGGCGAGGGTTCCACTGGGACGATCATGTTCAACCCCGGGGCCAGTGCGGCGCCCAGCCCATCTCCCCATTGGAGGCGGGCTTGGTTCGGCGCCGCGCCGTTGTTGACCAGCACGGTCAAGCCCACATGGGTTGGCAAATCGGGCGGGCAGTTGAACTCGCGGGCCGGAAACCGCAGCATGTAGGTCGTGGTTTGCGCGGCGTCGTCCCGCTCGATGCGAGGCCGCCAGCGGTCCACGGAACCGTCCGGGTTGCCCGCGCCGCCGCCGTAAATCTTTCCCAGATGATGTGCCCAGGCCCGCGGGCCGTTCTTTGTGAGCGCAAACGCGATGGCGCCGATAAAGGGGTTCGCGTACGAGCCAGTCGCCGATTCCAACAAGGCGTCCAACGGCATCATATCCATGCCCACCTGGATGCTGTCACCGTTCCAGATATTTGCCCCGGTCTGTTCGTTGGAGTGCGCGGAATCCGTCACAACGACTCGCAACAACAGTTGGTCCCCGGCCCAAGCCCCCCAACCACGGGCCGTGAATTCGCCGGGAGCATCCCGCACCTCGAAAAGTGGCGGGTTCGTTTTCCAGAAGTCACTTCCCTCGGCCGCCCGTGGGATCGACGCTTTGGCGACCGGCCGGGAAACTTGCGCACGCCGCAAGACGATTTCCGGGGTGGAATCACCCGCCGGGTTGGGCGCCGCAGGGCATGGAGACAAGCCCGCGCATGCCGTCAAGGCGGTGAGGAGGAGAGGAAAAACAGGACGCAAACGCATGGGCGCCGGGCGCCCGCGTTTTTGCCTTGCCATGTCCACGCCGCGGCGGGTCTGTGGCGGGTCCTGGGCAAGTGGAACGCTGAGGAATCGTGGCCTCATTTTTCCCGGACGTGCAATCCCATTGTTTGGGTGGCTGCGCCGGCGCAGCCGGGCGATCAGCCGTAGCTTTTGCGGAACCGGACCTTGTCGTCGTTGTCCGAGGCGGGCGTTTCGATGGCGGGCGGGGTTCTGTCGGCGGCGGCCTTGGGGGCGGGCGGCGCGGGTTCGGCGGGTGGCGCGGGTTCGGCGGGTGGCGCTTCGCCGGTGGAATGGACGGCCTCGACGAAGGCGAGGCGCAGGCGGGACAGGGCGTTGTCGAGGATTTCGGACTCTTGGGCGGACAGATTGCCGGTGGTCTTGGCCTTGACCATTTCGAGTTGGTCGATGAGGATGCGGGCGACGTCGAGGTTGGGTTCGGCGGGTTCGCCGCCCGGTCCGGGGATGGCGCCGAGCATGTAGAGCGCGTTTTGCGCCTGCATCATGACGAACTCGACAAACCGCTGCGCCATTTCCGACGCGGCGCCCGGCTGCTTTTGGACTTCGGCCATGCATCACCTTTAGCGTGCCGCGCGGCAAATGCCATCGGATTCGTGCCATCGGATTCGTGGGGTGGGGCGCGCTATTGCCCATGGGGCGCTTTCGGCTATGGTAGTCGTCCCCCATGCCGCAGGACCACTACGAACCCGCCCATTTCATCAACCGCGAATTGAGCTGGCTGGAGTTCAACCGCCGGGTGCTCGAGGAGGCGGAGGACGCCACGCAACCGTTGATGGAGCGCGTGAAGTTCCTGAACATCACCTCGACCAATCTTGACGAGTTCTTCGAAATCCGGGTGGCGGGGATCAAGCAGCAGATCGAGAACCGGTCGCTGGAGACGGGGCCGGACGGGCTTGCGCCGCCGGAGATTTTCGACCAGATTCAGAGGCGCGCGCACGGGATGGTGGAGCGGCAGTTCCAGGTTTGGAACGGCGACCTGGTTCCGGCGCTGGCGGCGAACGGGGTGCGGTTCCACGAGGCCGCCGCCCTCAAAGGGGCGTGGAAGGTCTGGGCGCGCCGGTATTTTGTGGAGGAGGTGTTTCCCGTGCTCACGCCGCTGGCGGTGGACGCGAGCCATCCGTTTCCGCAGGTGATCAACAAGAGCCACAACATCATCGCGGCGCTGCGCCGGCCCGGCAAGGGGGGCGGCGCCATCCATGCGATCATCCAGCTGCCGCGGGTGCTGCCGCGGTTGATCCGGCTGCCGGGCGGGAATCCGCAGAACTGGGATTTCCTCCATCTGAAGGCGCTGGTGCGCCATTATGTGGCGGAGCTTTTTCCCGGCCTGCGCGTGCTGGAGGCGCACGCCTTCCGGGTGACGCGCAACAGCGACCTCTACATCGACGACGAGGAGGCGGAGAACCTCCTGCGCACCATCGAAATGGAGCTGCGCAAGCGCAACCGCGGCAACGCCGTGCGCCTGGAGGTGCAGGCGGATTGCCCGGAGCCGATCGAAGTGTTTCTGCGGGAAAACCTGAACCTGGTGCCCGAGGACGTGTACCGGGTCGATGGGCCGCTGAATTTCGCGCACTTGTCGGTGTTGTGGACCGACGGCGCGTTCGCGCGGTTCCGCGACCGCCCGTTCAAGCCGTCCTGGGACCCGGGGCTGCCGCCGGACGCCGATCCGTTTGCGATGATCCGGAAGCGGGACGTGCTGCTGCATCATCCCTACGAATCCTTCGACTCGGTGGTGGGCCTGGTGGAGAGCGCGGCGCGCGACCCGCACGTCCTGGCGGTCAAGATGACGCTCTACCGGACCAGCGGCGATTCGCCGATCGTGCGGGCGCTGATGGAGGCGGCGTCGGAAGGCAAACAGGTGACGGTGATTGTGGAGTTGAAGGCCCGGTTTGACGAGGCCAACAACATCCAATGGGCGCGCCAGCTCGAGGAGGCGGGCTGCCACGTGGTCTATGGCGTGGTCGGCCTCAAGACCCATTGCAAGCTGCTGTTGCTGGTGCGGCGCGACGAGGACCGCATCCGGTTCTACTGCCACCTGGGCACCGGCAACTATCACCCGAGCACCGCGCGCCTGTACACCGACCTGGGCCTGCTGACCTGCTCGCCGGAGATCACCCAGGAGGTCGCGACCCTGTTCAACACGCTCACCGGCGTGGCCGAGTATCCGGGTTTCAAGCGGATGCTGGTGGCGCCGTTCGATCTCGCCGAGCGATTCGAGGCCATGATCCGGCGCGAGGCGGAATTGGCCCGCGCCGGGCGGCCGGGACACATCATCGTGAAGGTCAATTCCCTGGTGGACCCGGACATGATCGCCGCGCTCTACGACGCCTCCCGCGCCGGCGTGAAGATCGACCTGATCGTCCGCGGCATCTGCTGCCTGCGCCCGGGACTGCCCGGCGTGAGCGAGAACATCCGCGTCATCAGCATCGTCGGGCGTTTTCTGGAGCACAGCCGCATCTTCTATTTCGCCAACGACGGGCGGCCCGAGGTCTATCTGGGCAGCGCCGACTGGATGCCCCGCAATTTTTACCGGCGCGTCGAAGTGGCGTTCCCGGTGGACGCGCCCGCGGTCCGCGCCCACATCGCCGAAGAAATCCTGCCTGTCTATCTCACCGACTGCGTCAAGGCGCGCGAATTGCGGCCGGACGGAACCTACGTGCGGCTCCGGCCCAAACCGGGCGGAAAACCGGCCCAGGCGCAGCTTACGTTTCGCGAACTGGCCCGACGCCAGGCGGCCGCGCTCGCCGCCGCGCCGCGCCAACGCGAACGGCGGTTGCGTCCGGTGGAAGCGCCGCCCGCACGCGGGTGAGGGTGGGGGAAACGCGCCGCGCGCCCGCGGGAATCCGGGGTGGGGCGCCCGTCGGCCAGGACACGGTCCCGCTTACTTTCCGGACGCCAGAAACCGTTCCGTGTCAATCGCGGCCGCGCAGCCCGAACCCGCCGCCGTCACCGCCTGCCGGTAATGCGGGTCGGTCACGTCGCCTGCCGCGAACACGCCTTCCACCGAGGTCCGGGTCGAACCGCCGCGGCAAACGATGTACCCCTGCTCATCCATCTCGATCTGCTTCGCGAACACCGCCGTGTTCGGAACCAGCCCAACCGCCACGAACACCCCCGCGCACGCGATCTCCGAAACTTCCCCGGTCTTGAGGTTCCTGGCCCGCACCCCGGTCACCTTGTCTTGCGCGGGGTCGAGGATTTCCTCCACCACCGTGTTCCACACAAACTCGATCTTCGGATGGCCCAGCGCCCGTTCGCGCATGATCGGCGAGGCCCGCAGCTCGTCCCGCCGGTGCAACACCAGCACCTTGGACGCAAAGCGCGTCAAATAGAGCGCCTCCTCCATCGCCGAATCCCCGCCGCCCACCACCACCAGCGGCTGGTTGCGGAACATCGGCAGCGCCCCGTCGCAGGTCGCGCAGTAGGTCACCCCCTTCTTTTCCAGCAGCCGCTCGCTTTCCAGCCCCAAATGCCGGTGCCCCGCCCCCGTCGCGATGATCACCGCGCGGGCCCGAACCTCCTCCCCGTCCACCGTGAGCCGCAGAGGGCGCGCCTTCAAGTCCGCCGCATCCAGCGCTCCGAACTTCACCTCCGCGCCGAACCGTTCCGCCTGCTTCTGCATCCGCGCCATCAACTCAAACCCGTCCACGCCCTCGGGGAACCCCGGGAAATTCTCCACGATGCTGGTGGTTGTCAGCAGACCGCCCGGCATCGTGCCGGCGAACACCAGCGGTTTCAGATTCGCCCGCGCCGTGTAAATCGCCGCCGTCAACCCGGCGCAGCCCGTTCCCACAATCACCACATCCCGGACATCGTTCATGGCCGGGGAACGTAGCCCGAACTCCGCCGCGCGCCAGTCCGATCTTGGCCCGCCCCGACCGCTCCGACGCCCCGCCCGGCCATGCGCGCGCCCCGGGCCGATGGTGGCGCGTCAGAACAACGCTCTGAACTGGTCTGGCGTGAGCCCGGCTTCCCGAATCAATGCCCGCAGGGTTCCCTTGGCCAGTTCGCGATGGTTGGGGATGCTCAGCCGCCGCCCGGAAGCGTGGCGCACAATCATGTGGCTTCCCGTTTGATGATCCAGTTCGTAGCCGATCTTGCGGAATGCTTTCATCGCCTCCGCGCCCGAGCAAACGGGCTGCCGGCTCATGCGCGCACTTCCACGATCTCTTCTGTGATCGGCAGCGGCGCCGGTTCCGCGTGCTTCTCGAGGCTTTGAAGATATCCTTGGATAGCATCCCGTATATTCGCCATTGCCGCTTCGCGCGTGCCCCCTTGGGAAATGCACCCTGGCAACGCCGGACACTCCGCGACGAACACGCCGTCTTCGTCGGGCTCAATCAAAACGCGGAATTTCATGAAGGGACACTATCCGATCCTCATGGCGCCCGCAACGAGCAACCATCCGAACCCCACCCCGGCGCAACATCGGCTTTCCCCTTGCCGCCCGCGCCGCTATGCTGCCGGCGCTATGGAACTCCACCGCGAATTCAACATCGAGGCCGCCCACCGCCTCCCCAACGTGCCCCCGGACCACAAATGCGCCCGGCTCCACGGCCACTCCTTTCACGTCCGCGTCACGCTCGAAGGCCCGGTCGGCCGGGACACCGGCTGGATCATGGATTTCGCCGAGGTGAAGGGGGTCTTCCAACCCGTCCACGACGCCCTGGACCACCGCTACCTTAACGAGATTCAAGGCCTCGAGAATCCGACGAGCGAGAATCTCGCCATTTGGATTTGGGACAGGCTCAAGCCCGCCCTCCCGCCGCTCAAGGCCGTCGAAGTCAGCGAAACCTGCACCACCGGCGTCCGCTACACCGGCCCCTGAACCACCGCGGGCGGCCCAAGAACCGCGGCCACCCGCGGGTTCCCGGATGGAGCCGGAGCCTTCCCCCCGTCTCGCGCGTTCCGAATCCCTTACAGCCCGCCCGCGGGTCCGCCCTGGACCCGCATCCGGACGAACAGGCAGGACGGGCCGGGGTTGAACCGCAGCGTCGCCCGCGCCATGTCATCGGTTCCCACAACCTCCGCCGCCACCGGCGCCGCGGGAATCCAATCCACGAGGTTCCGCGAGGTTTCGAACCCAACCGCCACATCCGCCGCCGCCGCCAGGAACTCGGCCTCCACTGTAAGCCCGCCGTCTTCGGCCCGCACACGAAGAGGCGGCTCCGGCCACGCTGCGCGCGGATCGCGCCCCAGCGCGTAGGCGAAAAAGTTCCCGAAACCCGACCCGCTGAAATCGTGGCCCGGGTCCGCCAGACCCGCGGCGATCTCCTCCGGCGAAAAATGGGCGTTCCGCCACGCCGCGTAGCTCGGACGGGCCGGCGCGGTGACCGCCAGCGACTGGTTGCCGCCGGCCCGCACCGACGCCGCGCGCGGAATCGCCGGCACCGGCTCCGGCGTCCAGCGCGAGACCGTTGTCCCGTCCCCCAATTGCCCTTCCCCGTTCGCGCCCCACGCCCGCAGCGACCGGTCCGCAAGCAGCGCCAGGCTGTGCGCCCCTCCGGCGGCCGCCTGCCGGACCGCGTTGGACAAATTCAACACTCCGGGAGCGTTCCGCGCCCCCTCGACGGCGGGATTCACGCCCAGCTGGCCCGCGGCGTTGTCGCCCCATACGAACAACGTTCCGTCCTCCCCGGTGGCCATCGCGTGCGCCCCCCCGGCCGCCACCGCGGCGATGCTGGCCAGCCCGGAAACACGGGAGGGTGCGGAAACGCTGTCCCCGTGGCCCAGGCCGAGCTGGCCCTTGTTGTTGGCGCCCCACGCCCACACTGTCCCGTCCAACGCCAGCGCCAGCACAAAGGCGTCCCCGGCCGCCAGTGCGCCTATGGCGGGCAGGCCGCCGACCGCTTGCGGCGTGGAGCGGCTGGCTCCCGCCGCCCCGCCCAGCTGGCCCAGGCCGTTGCGCCCCCACGCCCACACTGTGCCATCGCCAAACAGCGCCACCGTGAACCCCGCGCCGCACGCGGCTCCCACCGCGCCCGGCGGCAGCCCGTTGACGCGCCGGGCGCGCCCGTTCTCCGGCGGCACGGGAAATCCGTTGATCGTGTGGCCCAACCGCCCGAAATCATCCCCCAGCTCGCCGTCGTTGTTCGAGCCCCATGCCCAGATTTCGCCATTGGCCGTGACCGCCGCCGCGTGCTCCCGCCCACAGGCCAGGGCCGACGCGGGTGGCAACAAAAGCACCTCGAACGGGAACGCCCTCGATACGAACGTCGCATCCCCCAGTTGCCCCCGATGGTTCCTGCCCCAGCCCAGGACGCCGCCGCCCGGTTTCCGTCCGAGGGCGAATTCGCCGCCGGGAATGATCTCGATGGCGGCATCCATGGCCACCGGGTCGGCGGCAATCGCCGGACGATTTTCCCTGCCCAGTTGCCCGAATCCATTGGCGCCCCACAGGCACGCGGTGTCCGGCTCGTCCGGGCCGCCCGCCGCGAACGGCGACACCCGCACCCCGCAGAAGGGGTGGCTCGTAAACACCTCCCAGATTACGTCGCAAACCTGCTCCGCGCGGTTGCTCGTGATCTGCAGCGTGGGAAACCGGTCGTGGCTCGGGTTGCTCGCGTAGTCGGTGGGAATGTTGTAGATCGTCCAGTCCAGCGACCCGGGATGCGCGCCGAACAACGCCGTGTAAAAACAGGCCGCCGCCGTGAACTCCGCCATCCCGGCGCGAATGTGCTGGCGGTCCGTGTAAAAATCCTCGATGTCGTCGATCTTCTCCGCCACCGCCGGGTTCGCCAGCTCGGGGTCGCCGCCCGCGCGGTACATCTGGTTGAGCCGCCGGAACACGTCCCCCCGCCGGGATCATCTCCAGCCGCCCTTGCGCCCACAAATCTGGGTAGAGCCCGATCAAGGCCCCAAACAATTTGATGTAATAGTCGCGCACCCGCCCCCGCCCGTTGGTCCAGGGCGGGTCTTCGACCTGGTAAAAGTCCAGCCACTTCGTGTCGTAATCAAATGCGTCCCGGTCCGGAAACTCCGCGCTCACCTGGCCCGGCACAAGCGTCCCGCCGTAATACTCCGTCCACTCCGGCCATTGGTTCGTGGGCGGCACTATGCCGGAGGGCATGTCCGGCCAGTTCACATAGACGTACGTCTTTCCCGCCGGATTGTAGGCCAGGAACACCTCCATGATGTCCGACCCGCTTTGGATGTCGCCGATGTCCGTCCATTCCCCCAGGTCAACATCCCACATGTTCGTCGCCCACAGCTCCAGCCCCATCCCAAACGGCTGCATCACCATGCTCTCCCACGGACGCGACACAAAGTCCCCGATCTGCGTCGCGCTGTCCCCGATCAGGCTCGGGTCCAGCGTCAACTCCCCGTTCGGCCCCGGGTCCAATTGCCCGCCCACATACAACTCATACCGGTGCTGCCAAAGCTGCCAGCCCGCCCCCAGCTTCGCGTACGCTTCCCACACCTTCCCCGCGCTCGCGCCCAGCGCCCCGTGCAAGTCCGGCGCCGTCCCGCCTGTCAGGCTGTTCCCAAAATAGTATGCGCTCATCTGCGCCGCGTCCCGCGCCGGATCGTGCGTCCACGCCTCAAACTCACGGACCGCCGCGTTCAACGTGGCGCTCCCCGAGTTGGCCACCGTCCGCCGCTGCGTCACCATCACCCCGGCCCCCGTAATCTGCGTGAAATCCAGCCCCAGCTCCGCGGACGTCTTGTACGCCCCGGCCGCGTCCGCCAGGTTCTCCATCCCCGTGTCCAGCGCCGCCCACTTCCGCGTCGTCAGGTTGTTGGACAAAAACCGCGAACCGGTGTTCGGTATCCGGATCGACATCTCCGAAACGTACAACGCGCCCGTCGCCCCGCGCAACACCCACTGGAACCGGCTCTGGTTCGCGTACGATCCCGATGTGAAGCGCAGGGACGTGTCCCCGACGTGAAACGGCGCCGCCGCCTTGAAATAATATACCGCCGCGGACTCCACCGTCGCCGTCCCCCCCGCCACCACCGTGTCGCTCTTGATGCTCAGGTAGATCTCGTCCCCCTCCGCCCCGTTGGCCACCCGCGCCACCGGCGTCCCCGACACACCCGCCGGCGCCGTCCCGTTTACCGTCCCCGCCACGTCAAAAGACGCCCCGCCGTAAAACACCGCCCCCGTGTAGTTCGCCGCCGGCGAAAGCGGCGCGCTGTCGCTGAACGGGATCACGCGGTCCACCGCGGCGCCATTCGACCAGCCCCGGGAGAAGTTCTGGTTTGCCGCCACCGAATTGGAGGCCCAATGGTACCACAACACAGGCGTCTGCGCTTCCGCCGCCGCGGCGGCCCCCACGAGCAACGCCGCCACCGCGCTTCCACGCCAACTCCACGCACACCGGACTTGCACGCGTAAAGACTACCACCCGCCCCCCTCCCTGGCAAGGCGCGCACCGCCCAAATCATTACGCCGCAGGCCGCGGCGCAGCGGGAAGTGGAAGCGGCGTCCCGCCGCTTAACATATTGGACCACCATGGCGCATTGCCCTATCCCTTCCGATATCTCCCCGTCCTCGACTCTCGGCTCTCGACATCCCCTGTCTCTCACGGGCGCGCGGAGGGGGGTGAGGCGCCGGGGGCGCGGAAGTTGGGAGATAGGAGTTGGGAGATAGGGGCCCCTCGACTTCCCCAGGCCGATCACGGAGCACACGGGGCGCACGGAGGGGGAAAGCTGGGGGACTGGGAAATTTTCACCACGAAGCCCACGACGGGGGATTTTTTACCACGGAGGACGGAGGACGCGGAGGGGGAGTTCTTCCGCGGAGACGCTGGGACGCGGAGGGGAGGGCGGAGGCGCTGGGGACGGGGGACTCTCCGCTCCTCCGCGCCTCAGCGGGAAGAACTGCCTTCCTTCCGTGCTCCCCCCGCTCTCCCTTTGAACTTCCCCTTTCCCCGCCCGCGCACCTGCGCTAGGTAAAACCATGCCCGGCAAGCTCGTCATCCTCGACAGCATGGCCCTTGCCTACCGCGCCCACTTCGCACTCATCCGCGCCCCCATCCGCACGTCCTCGGGCCTCGACACCTCCGCCGCCTTCGGCTTCCTCTCCACGCTCCTCGACCTCCGGGAAAAACAAAGCCCCACCCATCTCGCCGCCGCTTTCGACACCGACGCGCCCACGCCCCGGCACGAATGGTTCCCCGAATACAAGGCCCACCGCGACGAAATGCCCGAGGCCCTCGCCGCCGCCCTGCCATGGATTCGGCGGCTCCTCGAAGCGTTCCGGGTTCCCGTCCTCGCCCTCGACGGCTGGGAGGCCGACGACATCCTGGGCACCCTCGCCCGCCGCGCCGAAACCGAAGGCTTCGAAACGCTTCTGGTGACCCCCGACAAGGACTGCGGCCAGCTTGTGGACGCGCGCACCCGCATCTACAAACCCGGCCGCCAGGGCGCCGGGTCGGAAATCCTCGGTCCGGAGGAAATCTGCGCGCGCTGGAGCATCCAACGCCCCGGCCAGGTCATTGACATCCTCGGGCTCATGGGCGACGCCACCGACAACATTCCCGGCATTCCGGGCTTCGGCGAAAAGACCGCCATCAAACTCATCGCCGAATTCGAGACCGTCGAAGGCGTGATCGCCCACGCCGCGCAACTCAAGGGCCGCCAGCGCGAGTTGGTCGAGAAACACGCCGATCAGGCGCTCCTGTCCAAGAAGCTCGCCACCATCCTGTGCGGCGCGCCCGTGCCCCAGGGCTGGGACGCCCTCGCCCTCCACGAGCCCGATGAAGACGCGGTGCGCGCCCTCTTCGTCGAACTCGAATTCAATTCCCTGGGACGCCGTCTTTTCGGGCCGGACTTCAAGGCGGGCCGTGGCCATCGCCAGTCCGCCGCCGCCGAACCGCCCGCGCCCCTCGCCGCCCCGGCCCCCTTTGGCGAACTGGCGCTCGATTTCCCAACCCGGCCCGCCCTCAAAACCCTCGCCGACGTGCCCCACGACTACCGCCGCGTCGAGGGGCCGGACGCCGCCGCGCGGCTGGCCCGCGAGCTGGCCGCGGGTTCGGGCTTTGCGTTCGACCTGGAAACAACGTCTCTCGACCCAAAGACCACCGAAATCGTCGGCGTCGCCCTTGCCCCCGAGCCGGGCCGCGCCTTTTTCGTGGCGTTTCCCCCCGGGCGCGAGGCCGCGGCGCCGCTGCTGGACGCGCTGCGCCCGCTGCTGGCCAATCCGCAGCTGGAAAAGACCGGCCACAACCTGAAATTCGATCTTGGCGTGCTGCGCTGGAACGGAGTGGAGGCCGCCGGCCCGTTTTTCGACACCATGCTTGCCCACGCCCTGGCCGAGCCGGAGGAGCGGCACACCCTGGACTTCGCGGCGGAACGCCATCTTGGGTACACGCCAATCCCGATCACGCGCCTCCTCTGCGGCGGGGACGGCGGCCCCGCGCCCACCTTGCGCGACGCCGACCCGGACCGCGTCACCGAATACGCCTGCGAGGACGCTGACGTCGCGTTGCGCCTGCGCGCGGCGCTCGAGCCCCTGCTCAGGGAGCGCGGGCAGTTGCGAGTCTTTCACGACATTGAAACTCCGCTGCTGCCCGCCCTGGCCGCCATGGAGCACGCCGGCATCGCGCTGGACACCGCCGCGCTGGCCGAGACCGGCGCCGGCCTGGAAAAGGAGATCGCCCGGCTCGAAGCGCGGGTCATGGAGCTGGCGGGCACGAAATTCAACCTCAACTCGCCCAAGCAACTCGGCCAGATACTCTTCGAGATTCTCGCGCTCGACCCGAAGGCGAAGAAGACGCGCACCGGCCAGTTCGAAACCAGCGAGGCCGTTCTTCAGGGCCTCGCCCCCCACCACGAGATCGCGCGGCTTGTGCTCGAATACCGCGAGGCCGCCAAACTCAAGTCCACCTACATCGACGCCCTGCCGGCCGCGGTGTTCCCGGGCACCGGCCGGGTCCACACCAGTTTCAGCCAGGTGGTCACGGCGACGGGACGGCTCGCGTCGCAGAATCCCAACCTCCAGAACATCCCCATCCGCACCGAACAAGGGCGGGAAATCCGCCGCGCGTTTGTGCCGCGGGCGGGGGATTGGGTCCTGATGTCCTCCGACTACTCGCAGATTGAGCTGCGGATCATGGCGGCCCTCAGCGGCGACGCCGGGCTGCGCGAAGCGTTCGAGCGGGGGCAGGACATCCACCAGGCCACCGCCGCGCGGGTTTATGGCGTGCAACCGGGGGAGGTCACCCCCGGCATGCGGCGCGCCGCCAAGACGGTCAATTTCGGCATCCTTTACGGCATCTCGGCCTTCGGCCTGGCCCAGCGCCTCGGCATCCCGCGGTCGGAGGCCGCCGCGCTCATTGACGGCTATTTTGCGCGGCATCCTGGCGTGAAAGAGTACATGGCGAAAACCGCCGCCTTTTGCCGCGCCCACGGGTACGTCGAAACCTTGTCGGGCCGCCGGCGCTGGATTCGGGACATTGACTCGCGCAACGCGGCCGTGCGCGGCGGCGCGGAGCGCAACGCGATCAACGCGCCGATCCAGGGCACCGCCGCCGACATGATCAAGATCGCCATGGGCCGCATCCACGCCGCCCTCCAGGGCGAACGCCTGCGCTCGCGCATGCTCCTCCAGGTCCACGACGAGCTGGTTTTCGAAGTCCACAACGACGAGCGCGACCGGGTCCGGGACCTTGCCGAGCGCCACATGCGCGGCGCGCTGCCGCTGCCGCTCCGTGTGCCGGTGGCGGTCGAGACCGGCTTCGGCGCCAACTGGCTCGAAGCCCATTGAGGTCCGCCCATGCCGATCCGTAAACCTGTCAGCTTCCGGGCGCTCCTGCTCCTGCTTGCGCTCGGGCCGCTGGTGGTGGCCTCGGGAATCGTCGCCGGCATGAGTTTTGAGGGATCGCGCCGGGCGCTGCACACCCTCACCCGCCAGCAGGGGGCCACCCTGCTCACGGCTGTGGCCCACGAAATCCAGCGCCTCCTCGAACCCTCCAGCCGGTTGCTCAACGAACTCACCATTCTCGCCCGCCGGAATCTGCTGCCTCTCGACGATGGCGACCGTTTTGGCGCGCTGCTCGCTGAGCGCCTGCGGCAGGAGCGGCAGCTCGCCTGGCTCAGCTACAGTGACGCCGCCACGGGCCGGTTCGTCGGCGCCTGGCGCCACACCAACAACACCATCATCGTCAATCAATCCGATCCCGGCGTGGACGGCGGGCGCCCGCGGGAAAGCATCCTGAGGCCGGACGGCGCCACCGAACCGTTCCCGCGCGGCGTGCCGGACGGCTACGATCCGCGAACCAAACCCTGGTTCCAGAAGGCCGCCGCAAGCAGGGACCTTGTCTGGAGCCCGCCCTATGAATTCAACGAGGGCCGGCGCGGCATCACCGCGTCGCGGGCGCTGCGGCGGGCTGACGGAGTTGTCCAGGGGGTGTTCACGGCCGATTTTTTCCTCGACGACATCGCCGCCTTTCTCCGCGAGCTTGCCCGCGACCAGAAAGGGCGCGCCTTTGTGCTGTCGCTGGAGGGGGACGTGCTGGCCAGTCCGAACGCGCCCGGCGACGAGGACCTTGTCCGGGTGTTGCGGCGGTTTGCCGAAGCCGACGCCGAGCGCCGCCTCCGGGTCCGCGCGGGCGAACCGGTCATGGACCGCGTAACCGTGGAGGGGCACGGGTTCGTGGTCGGCGTGGCCGCGGTGGATGTCGAAGGCGGTTTGCGCTGTTTCGCCGCGCTCGTCGCGCGGGAATCGGACATCTACGCCAGCGCCTTCCGGACCCTGGGCCGCGTGTTGGGCATCACCGGGCTGGCTGTCGCGCTGGCGGTCGCCGCCGGATGGATCGCCGCGTCCCGGCTCGCCACGCCTTTGCGGACCCTCAGCGACGGCCTGGAACGGATCGGGCGGTTCGACCTCTCCCACACCCCGCACCCGGAGTCGGATGTGCGCGAAATCCAGACCGTCGGCGACGCGGCGGCGCGCATGGCCATGAGCCTGCGTTCCTTCAGCCGGTATGTCCCCGTCGAAATCGTCCGCGACTTGGTCGCGTCCGGACGCGAGGCCGCGCTCGGCGGCGAAACGCGGGAGGTGACGATCTTCTTTTCCGACATCGTGGGATTCACCGCGATGAGCGAGAACCAGCCGCCCGAGGCCGTGGTGCGCGCGCTGGGCGTGTACCTGGACGGGGTGACGCGCCAGATTGCCCATACGGGGGGCACCATCGACAAGTTCATCGGGGACGGTGTGGTGGCGTTTTTCAACGCCCCCCACGACCTCCCCGGACACCCTGCCCGCGCCTGCGCCGCGGCCATCGCCGTGAACGCCTGGATCGCCTCGACCGCGGGACAACCGCCGCCCGCCCTGGATGTTTCGGGGTTCCGCACGCGGATCGGGTTGCACACGGGCGAGGTGCTGGTGGGCAACATCGGCACCCCCGAACGCTTCAGCTACACCATGATCGGCGACGCCGCGAATCTCGCCAGCCGTCTCGAAGCCCTCAACAAGCTGTACGGCACCTCCCGGATTGCCAGCAACCACGTGCGCCAGGCTGCCGGCGAAGCGTTCGCCTGGCGGATGCTCGATTGCGTCGCCGTGGCGGGGCGCGCCGGCAACGTCGTGGTGCACGAACTCCTCGGCTGGCGGGAGTCCATCCCGGCGGACGTGCTCAAGGCCATCGCCGACTACGAACAGGCGCTGGCGCTCTACGGCCAGGGCCGTTTCGCCGAGGCCGCCCTCGCTTTCCAAGCCCTCGCCGCCCGCGATCCCGCCGCGCGCGCCATGGCCGCCCGCTCCACCGAACTCGCCCGCAATCCCCCCGTCCGCTGGACCGGCGTGTTCGCGCACGAAACCAAAGGCTGACGCGCCGCCGCCGCCCGCCGGTTGCCGAACCGCCGCCGCCCGCTACGGTTCCCCATGGCCAGCCTTCGCCCGGTTCCCCAACTCGATCCCCCCGGCGCCGGCCTGCCGCCCCTGGAGGCATGGGCCTCGCGCCATGTGGCGTTGCCCCTTGCCCGCGCCCTCCTGCCGTGGGACGCCGCGCTGGCCTGGTTCGCGCGGGAGGGCGCCCGCATCCTCGATCATGCCCGAGGGATGGACAACGATTCGCTCATCTGCCAGGTCCTCATTTCGCGTGTGCCGGGGATCGAGGACAGCTCGCGCCACTGGTCCGCCGCGATGGTGTTGGACCATCTCATGATGGTCGGCAACCGGATCGCGGACGGTGTGGAATCCCTCGCCCGCGGCGACCATGTGCTCGAAGAGGTCAGCATCGCGGCCGTCAAGCCCGTCCCGCGCGGCGCCTCTGGGATGCTCGCCGACTTCGAGGCCTTCCTCGCCGCCTACCTCCGGCGCATGGGCCATCCCGCCCTCAACCGCCGTTCCCGGACCACGCTCGTTCATCCGTGGTTCGGGCCGCTCGATCCCCGCGGATGGAATCTCCTCGGCGCCCTCCACCAGCACATCCACCGGCGGCAGTTGGAGCGCATCATCGCCGCTCTTGGCGAGGACGCGCCGGCGGGCGCGTGACGCCGGGCCCGGCGCGGTTATCCGGCGGACGCGCTGACTTCCTCGCGCGCGATCTCGGCCCACCGGTCAAACCGCTCCGGATGATTCTCGCAGGTGTGGGTGTCCTTGAGGATCATCTCGAGAACGCAGCCGTGCTCCCGCGCCAGCGCGAGCCCGTGCCGCAGGTATCCGCGGATACGGTCGGGGCGGAACTCTCCAACCAGGTCCGTCGGACGGGGCTTCCAGGAGCAAATGTATCCGGGTCCAAGCTGCGGCATGCACCGGTCCACATTGGCGGCGGGCGCGATGGAAATCCGCCGGATGCGCGGCAGCCGTTTCACATGGTCAAGTTTCAGCGTCAGGTCGTCGCAGCACGCGTAGCCGTTCAAGGCGAACGGTTCCAGCAACCGGCTTTCGTACTCCATCGAGAACTCCCAGTGCATTTGCGGCGAGACAAGGGTGAGCTCCTGCGCCTCCGCCGAGGCCCACATGTCCCGCGGGCGCACGTGCGCCGGGTCAAACCCCGGCGGCGGCAGTTCGTCCGTCCAACCGTTCCCGCCGGTCGAATGATAGGTGTTGTCGTTGTTCAATTCGAGCAGGCCCAGCTCCTCGTATTGCCGCACCAGCCCGCGATGGCCCTCCTCGAGAAACCGCATCGCTTCGTGGAGGAACTCCGGCTCGGCCACCATGTCCATCATCACCTCCTCCAGTCCGCGCAGCGACGTCCAGAGGCTCATGAGATGGAAACTGATGTGCCCGATCCCGCGCAGCCGCACCGGCACGAGGTCGCCCGCCAGTTCCTGGACCAGCCCCAGCCAGGCCGCCGAAGCCGCCGCGTCGTGGGTCACCCGCGGGTGCCGCATCCGCGCCAAGTCGCCCGGTCCCCGCACAACCGGGTCGAACTTGCGCGCTCCGCCCTGCGCGTCGCTGTGAATCCACCGGGCCGACAAGCCCCACCCGTTGTCCACCACCCGCTTGGGCACGTCCAGCCCGGCTGTCACCACGTTGTCCGACGGGAAGTGTTCGAACATGTAGAGCTGCGCGCGCACGTCCCATTCGATTGCGCGCAGCACCGGGTCGCTGAACACGCATTCCATCTCCGCCGGATGCGCCGCGGCGATCTCGCTCCAGCCGCCCTCGGGAAAAAGCAGGAGCATCGGCCGCTCTGGCCGCAGCGCGTTGTGGAGTTTCCACAATCGAATGCGCTCCTCCATCTCCGGACGCGCCGCAATCTCCGCCCGGCGGCGGACAAGCTCGCGAAATATCTTGCGTTGTTGGGGGGTGACGACGGGCAGAGGGGTGGCGCTCATGAAGGGGAACCAGCCGGCGCTTCCAACGAGGCAAGCGCGGCGTTCACGGCCGCGGCCAGGGCCTCGTCGCGCACGCCGTGGACGATGGCGTTGATGGTGATGGTCGAAAAAAGCCCCCCGCCGGCGACCGCGCCGTCCGGCGCCGCCGCCTCCCCGCAACCGGTCACGCCGCAGGATGCGTACCAGCCGTCTCCGGAGCCCGCAAAAAGTTTTAAATGCCCCAGCAACGGCGAACCGAGCGCCTTCACCTCCGCGGCCAGGCGCTCCAACACCGCCCCAAGCGTCCTCCCGTCCGCCTGGAGCGGCGGATCAAACCGCCGCTGCCGCGCGCACACCACAGGCGGCATCCCTGTCGCGTCGCCCGGATGCTGGTGCGCATGGCTGTGCGCTTCCCGTCCCGTCCCCTCGCGCGGCGCCGCCCCGGCGCCGGACGGCGGACGTTCGAGCATCGCGCGGAAAATCTCGGGCAACCGCGGCGCCTCCCGCAGCGCGCACTCCACCACCACGGCCCCGGGACAATGGGCGCCGGCCGCGGCCCGGAACTTCGCCGGGACGCCGGCGGGCGCGGTGTCCAGCTTGTTGAGCACGATGACGTCGGCCCCTTCCATGGAGGCGGTCAGGAAGCCGGCCGAAAGGATACGCTCCATCCGTTCGAGGCGTGAGGCGTCAAAGAGCGTCCACAGGCGCCGCCGCGCGAAGGGCAGGCCGGCGGCGTCGAACAACTGCCGCAGCATGGGGGGCGTGGCCATGCCCGAGGCCTCGACCAGGATGATGTCGGGCGCGTGGCGCGCGGCCACGTCGCGGAGCGTGGCCACCATGCCATTCTGCAACTGGCAGCAGATGCACCCGCCCAGCAGTTCCCGTGTCGGCAATCCCTCGGCCAGCAGGCGCTGGTCATCCACCCCCACCTTGCCGATTTCGTTCTGCACGATCACAACCTTCTCCTTGCGCTCGAGGACAAAATGGCGCGCCAGCAGCAGGAGCAGGGTGGTCTTGCCCGAACCAAAAAATCCGCCGAGAGAAAGCAATTCCATGCCAGGGACCAACTCCAGGGGCGCCTTTTAAAGGTTGCCCCTGCCTTTTGAAAGGGAATAGTGCGGCCCGCGGCGCCCATTTCCCGTCACGCCCCGCTCCCGCCCATCCCCGCTGCCGCCTTGCGCCAAGCCCGACTATCTGGGCATACTCGTTTTCATGCTTGGCACGCTCCCCTTCCCCTTCTGCATTTGCATCATGGCCGGCGGCAGCGGCGAACGCTTCTGGCCGATGTCCCGCGCCTCCCGGCCCAAACACCTCATCCGCCTGCTTTCAGACCGGACGCTGCTGGAGGAAACCGTCGCCCGCGCCCTGCGCGTTGTCCCCGCCGAACGCCTTTTCGTCCTCACCAACACGGCCCAGCTTGACGCCACCCGCGCCGCCATTCCGGATATCCCGCCCCAGAATATCGCCGCCGAACCCGCCAAACGCGACACCGCCCCCGCCACCGCCCTGGCCACCGCGCTCGCCCGGCGGTTTTCCCCCGACGCCGTCTGCGCCGTGCTCCCGGCCGACGCCATGATCCACAATGCGGATGCTTTCGCGCGCAACCTTCGCGACGCCGCGCGCGCCGCGGCCGCCCACCCCGCGTTCGTGACTCTTGGTGTCAAACCCGCCCACGCGGCCACCGGCTTCGGCTACCTGGAGCTGGCGGAAACGCTGCCCCCGCCCGCCGAAGGCTCCACCCTGCGCCGCGTCGCGCGGTTCGTCGAAAAGCCCGATGCCGCAACGGCCCGCGCGTACGTCGAAGGCGGACGCCACCACTGGAACGCCGGCATTTTCCTTTGGTCCGCCGCGACCTACCTGGCCGAGGCCCGCCGCAACGCGCCGGACCTTGCCGCGTTCCTCGAAGCGTTCCCGGCCTCCGGCCCGTTCGACGCCTTTCTCGCCGAGCGCTTCCCCGCGCTCACGAAGATTTCCGTCGATTACGCCCTCATGGAAAAGGCCTCCGCCGTGGTCTCCATCCAGGCCGACTTCGACTGGGACGACGTGGGCGCGTGGACGGCTCTTCCCGCCCACCTGGGTGCGGACGCCCGCGGCAACACCGTGCGCGGGCCCGTTGCCACGCATGCGGCGGACAATTGCATTGTTCTTTCCAATGGCCGGACCGTCGCCCTGTGCGGCGTCCGCGACCTGGTGGTTGTCGAAACGCCCGATGCCATTCTTGTCTGCCATCGGGACGCGGTCCAGGACGTGAAAAAGTTGCAGGACCAGCTTCCCGCCGCCGTGCGGTGACGGGTGGTTTTGTGGGACGGCTTGGCCCGCGCGGGGGAGCCACGGCTGCCCCCCTTCCCCGGACCACCGCCATGGGGGGGGCGCGGCGTGCGGGGTTGCGGCTTGGCGGGTTCGGATCGTAAACGAAAGGGCTCCGCGTTTTTCCCGGAGCTTCGTGATTTACAAACCCTGTGGAGCCGCGTAGTGTAACTAGTCCCCGCCGGGCTTCCGGGTTTGGCGGGCGGCCAGACCCTATCGTCTAGTGGTTAGGACACCGCCCTTTCACGGCGGCGGCACGGGTTCGAATCCCGTTAGGGTCGCCATTTATTTGCCACCAAACGGCCAAGGACGACGGCGGCACCCTTGGTGCGGAGGCGCGCGGCACGGGGAGGGTCCGCGTGGGTTGGCGCCGCGGCTTCAGGCCTGGATGCCTTCGCGGTAGGCGGTGGGGGATTGACCGGCGATCTTGCGGAAGACCCGGTTGAATTGGGAGAGCGACTGAAACCCGACCTCAAAGGCGACTTCGCTGATGCGTTTGTGCGGGTTCAAGAGAAGGTTCCTGGCCTTTTCGATCCGCACGCGGGCAAGATAATCGGTGAACGAAATGCCTGTGGCCCGGCGGAACGTGCGGCAGAAATAGAAGGCGCTCATGTTGACCGCCCTGGCGACGATGCCGAGGCTCAGCGCGTCGTCCTGGTTGGCGGCGATGAAGGCCTTGGCCTTTTCGATCACGGGCGGTTCGGCGTTCTTGCGGCGGATGACGACCTGGTTGCTTACGGAGGCAAGGTGCTCGGCAAAAATGGTCAGGAGCCGCACGACCGACTCGTATTGCCTGGGCGAGATGATGCGCGTGGCGAACCACGCCTCTTCCGCGGCGCGGCTGTCGATGTCCGTGCCGAGTTTCAGCAGCAGGCGCGCCACCTTGTCGAACCTGGCCTTCGACGGTTTGTGGAGCAGGACCTGGCCGGTCCGGAGGAAGGCGATGGTGTCCTCGCCGACGCGGACGGGCACGGCGGTTTCGCACAGGCCGGCGAAGCAGCGGAGGGTCTTGGGCGCGAGCCGGGCGCCGGCTTCGACTTCCCGCTGCATGGCGAGGCAGGCTTCGCAAGGGGAGTTGGACCGGGCCATGAGAAGGCAGAAGGCGTTTTCGCCCTTGCCGGGGCGGCGGGCCGGTTTGTCCGCGTCCGCGGGATCGAGGCGCAACGGAAGGCCCGTCGCCTCCGTGAAGGCCCGTTCATAGTCCAGATACATGCGCGAACGCATCAGCTCCTGCACGACAGGCGAGACCGGGGGAATCGCGGGCCGGTGGTTGGTCTTGGCTCTCATGGCAATCCAGCCCGCGGGTTGTCCCAAAGGCCGCGGATAGATACGCGCAAGATCGCGTGTGGTCAATGGGGCATTGGGAGGTTGCACCCCTTTTGCCTTGAATTCCCGTGGGGTCCGCTAATCTGGCGGTTCACAGCGCGCGCCTGCCGCGCCGGGCGATTCCGGAGCGGGCGGGTGCGCCAGAACCGGAGAATATCCCAGATGAAACATCTGTTTGCCCTGGTTGCGGCCGTGGCCGTCGTGGCGTTTGTTTCGGGTTGCGCGAGCGCCCCGAAGAAGTGCCCGCCGTGCTGCCCCGGCAACCAGTCCAGCGATACCGGCAAGTAACGCCGCGGATTCCGGCGGCCCCGGCCCCAAGCGCCCAGCGCCGGGCCGGGCCACGGAGTCCGGGGGAGGTTGAACCGTGCCGTTCCCGCGTTTGCCAGCCGCGGCGTGCCTGATTGCGTGGTGCGCCGTTGCCGCCGGCTGTGGGCGTGGCCCCGCGCCGCGCGCGTTCCAGGGTTATGTCGAGGGCGAGTTCGTCCATGTCGCCGCCGCGCTCGCCGGGCGGGTCGAAAAGATGAGCGTCACCCGCGGGGCTGAGGTCGCCGCCGGTGACCCGCTCTTTGAGCTGGAGGTGGCCGCGGAAAAGGCCGCCCGCGCCGAGGCCGGGGAACGGCTGAAACGGGCCGAGGCGTCGATGGCGCTTGCGTCCGCCAATTTTGCGCGGGCCCGCGAGTTGCTCGACAAGCGGACCTACTCGAAACAGGAGTTTGACGAGGCCAAGGCCGATCTGGACACCGCGGCCGCGGAACAGGCCGCCGCCCGCCAGGTGCTTCTCCAGATCGACTGGCGCGTGGACCAGAAAAAGGTGGCCGCCCCGGTGGCCGGGCGCGTCCACGACACGCTCTTCCGCGAAGGGGAGTGGGCCGCGGCCGGCGCGCCGGTGGTGTCGCTCCTCCCGCCGGGCAACATCAAAGTCCGCTTCTTCGTGCCGCAGGAGGCTGCCTCCGGGCTTCAGCCCGGGGATGCGGTGGACCTCCGCGTGGATGGCCGCGCCGGGTCCCTGGGCGCGCGCGTCTCGTATATCTCGGCACAGACCGAGTTTTCGCCGCCGGTGATTTACAACCGCGAGAACCGCGCACGCCTGGTCGTGATGATTGAGGCCGCGCCCAACCCGGCGATCGCCGCGTCGCTTCATCCCGGCCAGCCGTTGGACGTGCTCGCGCGTCCGCGGCCCGGGCCGGCGCCATGACCGCCCCGGACGCCCCCCTGGCCGTGGATGTGGAGGACGTGTCGAAATCGTTCGGCGGCGTGGTGGCCGTCAACCACATCTCGATGCGGGTTCCCCGCGGGCAGGTGCTCGGGTTCCTCGGGCCCAACGGCAGCGGCAAGACCACCTTCCTGCGCATGCTCTGCGGCCTGCTTTCGCCCGACTCCGGCCGCGGGACGTGCCTGGGGCTGGACTTCCGGACCCAGCAGCGGTCGATCAAGGAGCGCGTCGGCTATATGACCCAGCGCTTCGGTTTTTACGAGGACCTGTCCGTGGCCGAGAACCTGGATTTCGCCGCCCGCCTCTACCGCGTGCCCCGCCGGGCCGCCGCCGTGGCCGCGGCGCTGGAGCGGCTGGGGCTCGTGGACCGGCGCCGCCAGATGGCGGGCGCCCTGTCCGGCGGCTGGAAACAGCGCCTCGCCCTGGCAGCCTGCCTGATACACGAACCGGAGCTGCTCCTGCTGGACGAGCCCACCGCCGGCGTCGATCCCAAGGCCCGCCGCGATTTCTGGGACCAAATCCACGGGCTCGCCGCGCGCGGGCTCACCTTCCTGGTCACCACCCATTACATGGACGAGGCCGAGCGCTGCCACCGCCTCGCCTATATCGCTTACGGCGACCTTCTCGCCGGCGGTACCGGCCCGGAGATCATCGCCGCGTCAGGCCTCCACACCCTTTCGGTGGCCGGCCCGGGCCTGGACCGGCTTGCCGCCGAACTTCGCGGGCGCGCCGGCGTGGAGCAGGTGGTGCGCTTCGGGAACACCTTGCACGCCAGCGGGCGCGACGCCGCCGCGCTGGAGGCGGCCATCGCCCCGTTCCGCGGCGAAGGCCGCGCGTGGACCCCGGTGCCCGCGAGCCTGGAGGACGTTTTCATCGCGCTGATGGACCGGGACCGGGCGCATGCCGGAAGGGGGGCCGCATGACGGCCCCGCCTTTTTCCTGGGACCGGTTTGCGGCGATCGTCGTCAAGGAGTTCATCCAGATGCGGCGGGACCGCGTGACCTTCGCGATGATGGTCGGCATCCCGATCCTCCAGCTCACGCTGTTCGGGTTTGCCATCAACACCGATCCCAAGCACCTGCCGCTCGCCATCCGGGCCGCGGACAACTCCCCGTTCTCCCGCACCCTCGTCCACGCCCTGCGCAACAGCGGATATTTCGATCCCGTCCGCGAGTGCGCCACGGACGCGGAGGCGGACCGTCTGCTGGCCGCGGGCGGCGCGCAGTTTGTGCTCCACATCCCGGTGGATTTCGGGCGGCGGCTGGTGCGCGGGGAACGCCCGCCGGTGTTGCTGGAGGCCGACGCCACCGATCCGGTTGCCACGGCCAACGGGCTTGCCGCGGTCCAGACCATCGCGGACCATGCCCTGGACCGGGACCTCAAGGGGCCGCTCGCCGGGCTGCGCGCAACGCCGGGGCCGTTGGAGATGCGCGTCCACCGGCGGTACAACCCGGAGGGCCTCACCCGGTACAACATTGTGCCCGGCCTCATGGGCGTGGTCCTGACCATGACGATGGTGATGATCACCGCGCTGGCAATCACGCGCGAGCGCGAGCGCGGCACCATGGAGAACCTGCTGGCGACGCCCGTGCGCCCCGTGGAGGTGATGACGGGCAAGATTGTGCCCTACATCGCGGTGGGCTACCTCCAGATGCTGCTGATCCTGGGGGCGGCGCGCGGGATTTTCGGCGTGCCCTTCCTGGGCAGCCTGCCGATGCTCTTTCTGGCGGCGCTGGTGTTCATTGCGGCGAACCTGTGCGTGGGCATCACGTTTTCCACCCTCGCCTCCAACCAGCTCCAGGCCGTGCAGATGTCGTTTTTTTTCTTCCTGCCCTCGCTGCTGTTGTCCGGGTTCATGTTTCCGTTCCGCGGCATGCCCGGCTGGGCGCAGGCGATTGGGGAATGCCTGCCGCTGACCCATTTCGTGCGTCTGGTGCGGGGCATCCTCCTCAAGGGCAACGGTCCCGGCGAGGTTCTGGGGCATCTCTGGCCGATCGCGCTCTTCGCGGCCGCCGCCCTGCTCTTCGCCGCCAACCGCTACCGGCAGACGCTGGACTGAACCCCTGGAGCGGCGGCGCCCTCGCCGCCGTATCGAGGGTGTGCTTCGAGAGTGTGTGGTGCATGGACACGCGCGCCCTTCGCCACCTGGGCCTTCCCCTCGTCCGACGCACAGGTACGGCGGCGGGGGCGCCGCCGCTCCAAGGGCGGCGCGGACTCCATCAAGCAAATCACAACATCCTTGAAGGCAAAGAGTTATAAAATGAAAAATCATGTTATTTTTCCCTTGCCATGATTTATGGGCGATGTCACTGTGTGAGAGCTTTGGACTTGGGCCGCCCGCTTGGTGTGGCGGTGAGCCTGTCCAAGGAGTGTGGCTGTCGGAAATCAAGGAGAATGCAATGAACAAGATGAGCAAGCGGTGCTTGGCGGTGGCGGCGATGGCGGCGGCGGTTTCCTCCGCGCCCGCCCAGGAGTTCTGGACCAACACGGTTGCCAGCGCGAACTGGTCGGTCGGCACCAACTGGGCGGACGGTTCGGCGGCGAACGCCGTTGACGCGAGCGTCACGATCACCAACCAAGTGACCGCGAACCGCACGATCACGGTGGACGGCCAGTACACGGTCGGCTCGATCACCATCGGCAGCCCCGGCGGCAACGGAACCAACCTCGCCTACACCGTCTCGGCCTCAACAAGCGCGAACTCCGGCAACAACTTCCTGACCTTCGACGTCTCCAGCGGCCAGGCCTCGATCACCATCGTGGGAACCACCAATTCCGGGCCGACGTTCACCGTGCCCATGAAACTTAACGACGACCTCCTGGTGGACTTCGCCACGTCGGGCACTGTGGGCGGAACGGGGGGGGCGACGATCAATGGCAACATTTTCGGCGCGGCCGACCGCACGCTCACGTACCGGAACTCGAGCACGGTGACCGCCGGCTCCCGGTATCCGCTGTCCATCGCGAACGGCTACGATGAGTTTCTGGGCGACTTGGTGATCGATCTTGGGTCCACATCTCCCGCTGGTGGCGGCGCCGACCTCCAGTTCTCGACCTATGCCGGGTCCCATGTCGATGTGCGCGTCATCTCGACCAATTCGCCTTCGACCAGTTCCGCAAGATTGCGGTTCCAGGACATGCCGCGGATCGACGGAACCCTCACCCTCGACGCGGGGACCCAGTTGCAGTTGGATAGCAACCAAGGCAGCGCGCCGCGCGGTTTCCTCACCCTGGGCGGGGCCATCGTCGGCGGCGGCGACAGCGCCACCACCAACTCCTATGTGCGGGTCCAGGGAAACCAGGAGGTCAAGCTCGCCAATCCCGACGCCACGTCCACCGTCACCACGGAATGGCAGGTGGCCAGTGGCCAGTTGTCGTTCGAACGGGACGACCAGCTCGGCGCCGCGCAGAACGACATCCGCCTGTCCGTCGGCAACGGCGCCCAGCGCGCGGGCATTCTCATCCGGTCCAACGTCACCCTCGGCGCCGACCGCAAGATTCTCCTGGGAAGCCACACAGGCGTCAACTCCGGCGGCAATATCGCGACCTTGCCCGGCGTGGAACTGACGCTCACCGAATCCAACCAGATTGACACTGCGGGCGGCACCCAGAACGGGATCAATTTCAGCGGCATGGGCTCTGTCCGGTTCAAGGATGGCGGCTCGATGAACGGCGCGGCCTTCAGCGGCGGCACCGGCGACCGCGTATTTGTCGGGTCGCGCCTGATCGCGGACAACACGGGCACGGCCAACCTCACCAACCGCCTGGCCGACGATGGCAACATGCGCTACAGCTTCCGCGGCGGCAGCCTGGAAATGATCGGCGCCACCAACGCCGATTCCTCGGAAACCATAGGCGCCGTGGTGCTGCACAGCGGCGGCAACAAAATTCTCACCGGCAACGGCGCCGGTTTCACCAACACGCTCACCCTTAAAACCGTCTCCAGCGCGTCCCTGACGCGGGAGCAGGACATCCAGTACCAGGCACGCGCGGCCACGGTGTCCTTCGACGCCCTGCCCGGGGCGGACGCGGTTGGTTCGGCCAACAACCAGATCATTCTGAGCACCGCCCCCACGCTCACCAACGGCATCATGGGCGCCTGGGCGCGGGTCGGCAACGATTGGGCCGCGCACGACGGCAACGGCACCAGCGTCCGGGCCTACACGAATTACACCGCCTTCGCCGGCGCCGGGGCCGCCGACAACGCCGAGATCAGCGGCGGCGCGGTCGAGACCTTGGGCGGCGCCAAGTCGGTGAACACGGTCAAGTTCACCGGGTCCAACACGCTGGACCTGGCCAACAACACCCTCGACATCGGGGCGGGCGGCATCCTCAACACCGGCGCGGGCAGCGCGCTGAACAACACTGGCGGGGACAACACCCAGCTTCGCAGCGGTCCGACCGGCACCAACGAGCTTATCATCACCGACAACGGGTCGCTCACAGTCAACGCCGCGTTGGGCGATTATTTTGTGGTCAAGACGGGCACCGGCACCACGTTCCTCGCCAGCAGCGCCAACAACCAGAAGGCGACGGTAATCAATGAGGGCACCCTGGCCGTTGGATCCGACGCCGCATTGGGCCAGGCCATGGCGTTTGGGGGCACGAATTTGCTCGCCCAGCAGCCCAGGGGCTTCATCGCCATCGCCGGCGGCACCCTGCGCGCCACCAGCAGCTTCACCATGAACCGCGTCATCGTGGCCGGCGGCGCGTCGTCGAACAACACCTTCGCCAGCGGGTTCTTCGCCCCGGCGCGGGTCGAAGTGGACGGCGGCGTGGTCTTGACCACCACCAACAAGATCAGCGGTGGCGGCGGGGCCGGGGTCATCTCGTTTATCAAAGGCGGGGACGGCGTGTTTGAGCTCTTCAATCCAAGCACAGCCACCAGCGGAAACATCTTAGGCCTCCAGACCAACAGCGCCGTGGATATGGTCGGCGATTACCTGATCGAAGGCGGGACGCTCCGTGTCACAAACACCACCGTCCTCGGCTTGAATGTCGGCAATAACAACCAGACCGGCAACGATGTCTATGTGAAGAACGGCGCCGCGCTGGAGATTTCCAACGCCGCGGTCCAGGGCATCACCTTCACCTCGGGTGGCGGCGACGCGCGGGCGTTCATCGCCATGGAGGGCGGCGGAGTGATCCGCGGCGCGGGCGCCACGCACGACTTGAACTGGGCGTTTGTCGATTCCATCCGCGAAGAAGGAGGCCCGCTCCAGTTCGAGGGCACGCTCAACCTTTTCATGGGCGCCAACAGCTCGGGCGGAGAGTTCACCCCCGGCCAGACGTTCCGGATGTATAACACCAACCACAGTTACACGGGCGACACCACTGTCCAGGCCGGCACATTGTTGATCGGCGCCAACGCCCCCAGCGGCGCCAACGGCGCCCTCGGCAATTCCACAAACGCCGTGCGCCTGGGGCTTGGCGGCTCCTCCGCCGCCCTTGGGGTGACCATTGCCGCGCTGATCGAGTCCAACGGCGTCACCGTGGGCCGCGATTTCACCGTCAACAACAGCAACGCCGAAGGTCTGGGCCGGACGGTCCTGGGCGCCGCGTACACGAACGGTTCCTCGACCTTCAGCGGCAGCGTGACAATGAACCGGAGCTTGGAGTTGACCTCCTCGAACGCGGCCACGGTGAATTTCACGGGCAACTTCACCGATGGAGCAGGCAGTTTTGCCGTTCGAAAGACCGGCTCGGGCATCGTGAACCTGACGGGGTCCAACCGGTGGGATGGCGGGACGTTTGTTTCCAACGGCACGTTGCTGGCCAACAACGCCGTGGGCTCGGCCACCGGCACAAACTTCGTGAATGTGTACAGCGGCGGCGCCCTGGGTGGCACGGGCATTATTGCGGGCGCGGTGAACGTGCTGGCGGGCGGCACGCTCACCCCCGGCAACAGCCCCGGCACACTTACCGTGAGCAACAATCTGGACCTGGCGGCGGGGTCGTTCGCGGAGTTCGAGATCAACGGGACCAACGCGGGCGAGTTTGACCGGGTGGTCGGGATGCTGACGCTGGACTACGGCGGCACGCTGACGCTGGATTTCGGGTTCACGTTCACAGGCGAGAGCAACGAGTGGGACCTGTTTGACTTCTCCGTCGGCCAGACCAACGACTTTGGGTTGGTGCAGTTTGCCGGCAATTACGCGGGCGCCTTCGCGTTGAGCGGCGACCTGTGGTCGGCAAGCGTGGGCGGCTACGACTGGACGTTCAACGAGCTGGACGGCATCCTGAGCGTGGCGGTGATCCCCGAGCCCGCCACCGTTGCGATGTTTGTGATGGGCGCCCTTGCGCTGGCGGCCGCGCGCCGCCGCAAGTAAGGGCGGCGCGTTTTGGAGCGGCGGCGCCCTCGCCGCCGTTTCAAGGGTGCGCTTCGAGAGTGTGTGGTGCATGGACACGCGCGCCCTTCGCCACCTGGGCCTTCCCCTCGTCCGACGCACAGGTACGGCGGCGGGGGCGCAAGACCGAGGTAAAGGCCCAGTTGGCGTGCGGCGCGTTTTGGAGCGGCGGCGCCCTCGCCGCCGTATCGAGGGTGTGCTTCGAGAGTGTGTGGTGCATGGACACGCGCGCCCTTCGCCACCTGGGCCTTCCCCTCGTCCGACGCACAGGTACGGCGGCGGGGGCGCAAGACCGAGGTAAAGGCCCAGTTGGCGTGCGGCGCGTTTTGGAGCGGCGGCGCCCTCGCCGCCGTATCGAGGGTGTGCTTCGAGAGTGTGTGGTGCATGGACACGCGCGCCCTTCGCCACCTGGGCCTTCC
>CAYSZK010000025.1:3481-41817 GCA_964435495.1 uncultured Verrucomicrobiales bacterium | reverse complement strand
GTGCGGCCTTGCTTCAAACGTGTGGAGGCGTGCGCCGACCGCCGCTTCCCGGCCCAGAATCCCGCGGCCGGCGGGGACGGGCGGCCCCTGGCCATTCCCCATGGCGGCGCGGGCGCGATTCCGAAGGGTGCCCCTCTTTTGGCTGGCGCCGCCGCCGTGCGCCCTTAGGTTTTTGCGATGGCCACCTGCGCGCTTCCCAAGTCCGCCGACCTCGCCGCCCGGCTGCTTGCCGCCGGCCTGCGCCGGACCCGGCAGCGGCTCGCCATCCTGCGCGCGCTGCTCCGCTTCGCCCGCCCCGCCACCATCGACGAAATCCACAGATCAGCCCCGGACGCGGGCGATTGGGCCACCGTCTTCCGCTGCGTCAAACGGTTTGAATCCTCCGGCCTTGTCCGTCGCGCCGAGTTCGGCGACCGCCACAGCCGCTTCGAGATCGCCTGCACCGGCGCCGGCCCCGGCCATCATCATCATCATCTCGTCTGCCGCCTCTGCGGAGCCGTCCGCCAAGCCGGCGCCTGCGAAATCCGCGCCCTTGAATCCCAGGTCGCAAAGCAGTTCGGCTTCCGCGAGGTCACCCACTCCCTGGAGTTCTTCGGCATCTGTCCCGCCTGCGCGCGCAAGGCGCAACAGGCCAAGAGCCGCCCCCGCCCCCGCCGCCCCGCGTCGGCGGCCGCGGCCCTCGCCATCCTGGCCCTCGCCCTTTTCCCCGCCGCCTCCCCCTCCGCCGGACCCCCCGCGGAACCACAGCCGGCCATTCCCCAGGCCGAAGCGGCACCCGCGATTCCGACCTTCACCCTCGCCACCTTCAACGCCGCGAATTGGGGGCCGACCGACCGGTTTGTGGACGGCAAGTCCGTTCGGAACGCCGACAAACCCGCCTCCGAACGCGCCGCGGTCGCGGCCATCCTGCGGCGCATGAACCCCGACATCCTGGCGGTCCAGGAAATCCTGCAGCACCCCGGCGACGCCCATCTCAAGGATTTCCGGGAGACACTGGCCCGCGCCGGGCTCGACTACCCGCACATGCTCACCGCGCGGGGCTTCGACAGCCGCATCCAGAACGCGCTCTTTTCCCGGTTCCCGATGGCCGCGGCCCGGCGGCTCACCAACGACACGTACGAGGCCACCATCCGCACGGGGACCGGGGCCAAGGCCAAGACCTCGCGGGTCACCCGCCGCGTCGAACGCGGCATCCTCAACGCCGTGATCCAGGTGAATCCCCACTACCAAGTCGAGATTTTCGCCGTCCATCTCAAATCCAAACGCCCCATCCCCGAACTTGACGATTCCGGTGAACCCGGCGACTCCCTCATCCGCCGCAATGAGGCTCTCATCCTTCGCGGCCACATCATGGAGCGGTACAAGGCCGATCCGGAAGCCAACGTCGCCGCCATCGGCGATTTCAACGATGTCCTCCGCTCCCGTCCCATCCAGACCATTGAGGGGACCAAGGGCGACTCCGTCCGCACGTTCAACCTCTGGATTTGGGACTGGCTCGGCGACCAATGGACCCATTTTTACTATCCCGAACGTTCCTACGAGAAAATCGACCACATCTTCGCCAGCGAAGGGCTCTTCCGCGAGTTCCGCGCGGAAGGTTCCCTTGTCTATCGCGAGCACGAAGGCGACCCGCCGGAGCTGCGCTGGAGTTCCGCCTCCGATCATCGCGCCGTCATGGCCTGCTTCGCCGCCACGAATCTTCCCGCCCGCGGAGAGCGCTAGATGCCCCGCCGCGCCGTCATCGCCGTGGGCGTCGCGTCCCACCCGGTTGCCGCGGCCGGCAACACCTGGGCCTTTCTCCAGTGGGTCCTCGGCTTCCGCGAGCTTGGCTGGGAAATCTGGATGGTCGAAGCGCTCGACGGCGCCAAGTGCATCGGCCCCGACTGGCAACCCCGCCCCTTCGCCGAAAGCGCCAACCGCGCCCATTGGGAGGCCGTCCTGGAACGTTTCGGCCTCGCCCCCTGCGCCACCCTCCTGGTCGATGGCGCCGCCGCAAACCTCGACGACGCCCGCGCCTTCGCCAACACCGCCGATCTTTTCCTGAACATCTCCGGCCACTTCCGCGGTCCCGCCCTTCCCACCCCGCGCGCGGTGCGGGTCTATCTGGACCTTGATCCTGCGTTCACCCAGATTTGGGCGGCGGCGTACGGCAGCGACATGAACTTTGCCGGCCATCACCGCCACTTCACCGTCGGCGCGCGCTTCGGGCGCGAAGGCTGCCTCGCTCCCGCCTGCGGCATCGAATGGCTGCCGACGTTGCCGCCCGTTGTTCTGAGCCAATGGCCGCGCGCGGACCTCGACGCCCCGCCGCGTTTCACCACCGTCGCCCACTGGCACGGCTATAGCTGGGTCGAGTGGAACGGTGTCTGGTTCAAGGGCAAGTCCGACGAGTTCGCCCGCTTCCTCGATCTTCCCGCGCGCCTCCCTGGCGCCGTGTTCGAAATCGCCACCGAAATCCATACCCACGCCGGCGAACTGGAAGCCTTCGGCCGCGCGGGCTGGCGGCTCATCGACGGCCAGCAAGTCAGCTCCTCCTTCGACGCCCACGCCGCCTACATCCGCGGGTCGGGCGCCGAATTTTCCGCCGCCAAGGGCGGCTACGTCGTGTCCCGCGGCGGCTGGTTCAGCGACCGCAGCGTTTGTTACCTCGCCTCTGGACGCCCCGTCGTCCTGCAATCCACCGGCATCGAGGAGTGCGTCCCCACCGGGCGGGGCCTTTTCACCTGCAGCTCCCTCGAAGAGGCGGAAGCGGCCTGCCGCCGGGTCCTCGACGACGCGCCCGCCCAGCGGGCCGCCGCGCGCGAGCTAGCCGAGACCCACTTTGCCAGCGGCAAGGTGATCCGGGCGATGGTCGAGCGGCTGTAGCCCTTTTGGACTGCTCCGGCTTGGCGGAGCGTTCAAGGCGCCCCGACCGGAACAAACACGCCCACGCCCCCCCTTCCCGGCGACCCCGCCACTTCTTCACGGGGAGAGCGTTCATGTTGGAGACAGCCTGAAGTGGCGGGGCTCCAAAGGCGGCTCACGCCCCAGCCATGCGGGCGCGAATCCAGGCGAGGTCGGTGGCGGAGGGTTCCGGGCGGAGGTCTTCCACGCGAAAGGCCTCCAGGGCGTAACGGCCTGTGCGGTAGGCGCGGTTGAGCAAGGGCTGGAGCGCGAGCGGAATGTCGTTGTCCGTATATCGCAGCGGGACGCGGATGGTGGGAATGGGTTCGGCCAGCGCCCAGCGATACACTTCGCGGCGCTCGGGCATGCCCGCGCGGGCCACGCAGATTTCGTAGCGGGCCTCCGGCATCGGGCGCAGCAATTCGCGCATTTCCGCGGTGAGGCTGACGGTTGGAACGCCGCCGCGGAGGAGGTCGATCTCGACTAGGTTGGCGCCGGAGTGGAGGTAGCGGCCTTGTTTCTGGAGGTAGCGCGCGCGTCCGGCCCCCTTGTTTGCGGGGCTCAGAATCTCAATGGCGGTGACGAGCCGGCCCTTGGGCGTGCGGATTTCGATCCAGCGCTCCGGCACGGGATCGACCGCGACAATTTCGGGTGTGGCGACCTGGGTGGTTCCGCCGCCTGGCGGGTCGGACTCGGGCGTCCAGACCGGCGGCAGCCCCTCGCGCCAGCGTTCGGACACGCCGACATCGGCGCGGATCGAAGGGGCGTCGTCCAGCGCGTCCACGGCCAGGTGCTCTTCGGACCGCGCGACCAGGCCCTCCGGCAGCTCATCGGCAATGGCGTCGCGGACGTAGCCGATAAGCGTCGTGTGAACGTCAAGCCAGTGAATTTCCAGGAACGGGTTCATTCCCGGGAAGGGGTTTTCTCCGGTCATTGTTGGTAATGTTACGGCGGCGGTTACGGGAGCGCAAGGGCCGAGAGGCGTGGCGGAAACCGCAACGGGGGTGGGAATCTTGCGCCACGCAGGAGGACACGAAGGGCACGTTTCAGTTCATTGGTTTGGTGGGCGGTGCTGGCGCACCGAAGAACTCGCCGTCCCGGCCACGACCTCCTTCAGCGCCAGCACGGTGTACGCCGTCGCCAGCACCGGATCATTCTCCCACCAGCGGTTGTTCTCGTTCACCCAGAAACCCTCGCTCTTCTGCAAGGACACCAGTTTCGCCCCCAGCTCCTCCCGCCACCGCGCCTCCCGCCCGTCCGCCAACGCCAGCGTCGCGCCGCCCCGCGCGTTCAAAGCCTTCGCCAGGGTGTGATAGTAATAGAACAGCCCTTGCGCGCCCATGCCGGGATTTTCTTCCAGGGTGTAATGCCGCCCCAGCCAGCCCACCACCGCCTGGACCCGCGGATCCTCCGGCTTCAGCTCCGCATACAAGTAACTCAGCAGCCCCGCCGAGCTCATGCTCCCATACGCCTTCAGGGTTTTCTTGCCCGACCCGTCCACCGCGTCGCCCGCCCGGCTCGCCTCCGGGTGATAGACAAAACCCCCCGCGTGCGCCGGGTCGTCGCTCACCCATTCACTGGGATTCACCGCGCGCAAGTGCTGGCAGCGCTCCAGGAACCGGATCGCGGCGTCCCAATCCAAATCCGCCGCCTGCTCCTGGCCCCGCTCCACATCCCGCGTCTCCCGCATCGCCTGCAACGCCCAGACGGTGTTCGACAAATCCGCATGCGGCTCCGATTTCCCGTACCCGACCCCCCCGTCCATCGCCGTGTCCGTCTTCCCTTTCTCGCCAAAGTCATTCTGTTGCCCGGCCAGATACCGTCGTCCGGCCCGCAGGAGGGCCGCGTGCGCCGGGTCGCCGCCCGCCCGTAGCGCGAGCATCCCAATCGCCGTGTTGTAGGTGTTGTATCCGCCCTTGGGATGGTAGATGCCGCCGTCCGGCTGCGCCTGCGCCGCCAGCCACGCAAACCCTTTCCGCACCCACTCGGGCCGCTCGCCGGGCGGGCTGATCGCCGGTTCCCGCACCGCCGCCGTCAACGCCAGCGCCGTCAGCGCCGGCGCCTCCGCCACCGCCCAATGGCCCTCGGGCGCCTGGCGGGCTTGCAGCCAGTTCAAGGCCCGCCCCACCGCGGCCGCAATCTCGTTCCCCAGCGAAAGATCAAACGCGCGCGCCCATCCCCGGCCCGCCGCCGCCATCGCCATCCATCCCGCGGCCCGCGCCGCGAACCGCCGCCGTGTCATGCCTTCACCTTCCATCCGGTTTCTCCTGTTCCAGTTGCACTTCCACAAAGACCTTTGTTCCCGGCGGCGGCAGCCCCGCCCCGCGCACCGACCAGATCGAGTCGTCGTCCCGCCCCTCCCGCGGGTTGCCCACCAACGTTGAAGGATCGGCCACGATTCCGATCACCGACCCCTCCGACGACGCCAGCAACCCTCCGGGTCCGGGCATCGACCCGGTGTACACCCACGGACCCGGCGACATCGCCCCGCCCGTCCGCGCGTTGCCCAGAAACGTGTCCAGCGCCCGCGCTTCCGCGCCTTCGGCCCCGTGCCAGTGGACCGTCACCCTGACCGGCGCCCCCTTGGGTTCGGGCGCCGTCCGCAGGTAGGCGCCGTCCACGTTGGGCGGCGGCGGCGGGACCTTCGGCATCTCCGGCAACGCCACACGCAACAGCAGCATCCCCGCGTGGATGTCGTGCGGTTCCGCCTCCGTCACCAGAAAACTTTCGTGGACCTTGCCTCCCCGCGTGACCACCGCGTATTCGACCGGCCCTTCCCGCTGGTTGATCTCCGCCGGAAAAACCACGCTCCGCCGCTCCGCATCCACGCGCACCAGGCCGATGCCATACTTTCCCGGCCCGGCCATCTTGAAACGGGGTCGCTCCATTCCTCCTCCCGGCGGCGTCCCCGGTTCCTGGCCCATGGCCGCCGCCGCGCACGCGCCCGCGGCGGCGGCGGCCAGCGCCGCCCTCCAGGGAGCCCGCGTTTTCATCTCTGGTAAAGCGGCAAATAGTGCCATGGCATCGCCAGGATGGTCGTGTTCACCGCGGTCACAAAAACCGGCCCGACCGAACCGTGTCCCCCGCCCTCCTCGCGCCAAAACGCCTTGTCCCCCTCGCGCACCACCGTCCGCATCAGCTCCGGCTGGATGAACGTGTACCATTTGCGCCAGGTGTCCCCTCCAATCATAAATTGCGCCGGCGCCGCGTAATAACTCCCGTAGGTGAACCACGAACGGTCCGTGCGCCGCTGGAACAGGTAGTCCGAGCCCCGTTTCACCATCGGGTCCTCGTACAACCCGCACACCTGAAGCGAGTAGATCGCCGCCGCCGTCCGCGCAAACCCCGGCCCGCCCTGCCCCGCCTGGTAGGTGAACCCGCCGCTCGCCGCGTCCTGGCACGCCTTCACGTACTCAATCGCGTGGTCGATCGTGTCCTGCGGCACCGCCAGCCCGGCGTTGCGCGCCGCCCGAAGCGCCACCACCTGCATCACCGTCACGGAAATGTCCGCGTCGCCTGGCCGCGGCTGGTACCGCCATCCCCCCTCCGGGCTCTGGCTGCCCACAATCAGCCGCAGCAACAACTCCAGCTTCCGCCCAAGCGCCGGATTGTGCGTCGCCCCGTACAACTCCGCCAGCGCCACCGTCGCGATGCCGTGGTTGTACATATAGGGGCTGCCTGACCGGCTTGGCAGGCGGAACATTCCGTCCGGTTGCACCAGGCCCAGCAGATATTCCATGCCCCGCGCCGTCTGCCGCGCAAACTCCCCTTCGCCAGGCAGGTTCCCCGTCGCCAGCATCGCAATCAACGTGTACCCCGTCATCGCCACTTCGTGCTGGATCAACGCGTCCGCCCCCGCGCCCCACGCGCCGTTCGGCGCCTGCGCCGCCGCCAGATACCGCAACGCCCCCCGGATCACGTCCTGCGTCGCCGCGTCCACCTCAACCTCCTCCTCCCCAAGCCGCGAAGCCGGCCCCTCCTGCGCGCGCGCCGGCGCACCCGCGGCGGCTGCGAGCCACACGATGCCCCATCCCAGCGCCGCCCCGGCGGCCCGTGTCCCGCGCCCCATCACGGCCTGCCCGCGGCGTCCGCCAGGTTCCGGTAATACTGCTCGACCAACGCCCCGTAGGCCTCCGGATATTTCTCTTCCGCCGCCTGCCGGATCGTCGCGCGCTCGCGCTCGGGCAGCGCCGCAAACCCGGCCGCCTTCTCCCCCTTCTTCACAATCCCCGCAAAGGCCTGCACCTCCATGTTCGGCGGCTGATGCTCCTCGCCCGTTCCGCGCGGCTGATTCTGCCGCTGCTGCTGCTGCGGACTCCCGGGCTGGCCCGGTTGCGCCGCCGCCTGGTTTTGCGCCTGGGCCTGCGAGGCATCCTGCCGGGCCTGCCGCTCCGCCCGCGCCATCGCCGCCGCCGCCTGCGCCTCCGCCAATGCCTCCTGCGCCGTCTCCGTCTGCTGCTGCGCCGGGTTGCGCATCTGCCTGCGCGCGTCGCTGGCCGCTTGCGCCAGCGCCATGCGCGCCTCGTTCACCGCCTCTTGCGCCTCCTCCGGCAGGGCCTCATCGTTCCGCGCCGCCGCCTGGGCCTCCGCCCGCGCCTGGTCCAACAACGCCGCCGCCTCGTTCAAGTTCGTGCTTGTGACCGCCGCAAGCGCCTCCGCGGCCCGGTCCGCCGCCCGCTCCAAATGTTCCTCCGCCTCCTCCGCCTCCTCCGCCTCCTCCGCTTCCTCCGCTTCCGCGTCCTCCTCTTCCGGGTCGCCGGTGGGTGGCTCGGCCGCCTCGTCCACGGGTTCCTCGCCCGGCTCGCGCGCTTCGCGCTCCCCGGTTTCCCGTTCCTCGTTCTCTTCCTTCTCCACTTCCTCTTCCAGCGCTTCGATGGCTTCCCCGAGCCGATCCTCCGCCGCCTGCAACGCCTCCAACGCCGCCAACTGCAATTGGGGCACGTTCGGCTGCGGCTGCTCCTGCTGCAACCGTTCCGCCGCCTGTTCCATCAGCCCCGCCGCCGCCTGCATCTGCTCCGCCGCCCTCGGCGCGTCCGGCTGCGCCTCCCGCAACATCTCCAGGGTCTCCTCCTTCAAGCCCTCCTGCTTCTTGCCCGCCTCCCCCAGCTTCGACGGGTCCATTAACGACGAGCGCCCCGCTTCGTTCCGCAGTTTTTCCTGGTCCGCGCGCAACGCCGCCAACCGGTCCTCCAACGCCTTGAGCGCCGCCAAATCCCGCGACCGGTCCTTGGTCCCGGCCTTCTCGATGTCCGCCTGCAACGCCACCAGCGCCGCCTGCAACAGTTTCACCGCCTCCCGCGACGGGTCCGCCATCGCCGCCGGCACCGCCACCTCTCCGTCCTGCGCCCCCTGCGCCAGTGCCGCCAGCCCGTCCCGCGACGAGCTCATCCAAGACGACGCCTCCGCCGTCGAACGCGCCGCCCGCGCCGAGTGCGGCTTCAAATCCTCCGCCACGATCTGCCCCTCGCGCCGCAGGTTGTCCTGCCGCTCCGCCAGCACGCGCAAATGGCTGGATGCCCGGTTGCGCTCGAAATCCCCCGCCGCCGCCCGTTCCGTTTGCCGCACCACGCCCTGCTCCTGGTCAATCAGGTACTCCAACTGCCGCGCGTATTGCCGCATCAACGCCGCCGCGTCGTCCCCAGGCGCCAGCAGCCGCGCCAGCGCCCAAAACTCGTCCCGCGCCGTCCGCTGCGCCGGCACAATCGCCTCAAACGACCGCTCCCCCAGCGCCCCCGCGATCCGCTCCAGCATCGCCAGCAATCCATGGGACTTCACACGCCCCAGCACCTCCCCATACACCCCCGCCCCCTCCTCCGGCCCGCCGCGCGCCAGCTCCCGCACCCGCCCCAGCAACACGTCCGTCTCTTTCCCGATCGCCTCCTGCTCCGCCACCTGCGCCTCAATCGCCGACTCCGCGTCCCGGCTCCGAGCGCCCTCCTCCGCCAACGTCAGCGACGCAATCAAGTTGCCGCTCTGCCGCCGCGCCAGCTCCGCAAACCCGTCGGCCAGCGCCGCCTGCGCCCGCCGCCGTTCATGCCCCAAAAACACCTGCTTCAACTGCAAAATGATGCTCTTCTGCCCCGCGTACGCCCCCGCCACTTTCTTGCGCGCCGCGTCCGCCGTGGACGCCGTCTCCGCCTCCCGCAACAACCCCAGCACCCGCTCCATTTCCTGCGACGTCAACTTGTCCAACACCGACCGGATCATCCGGAACACCGCCTCCTCCTCCCCCGCCAGCCCGTTGCGCCCAAATTCCGCCAGCGTCGCGTCCAACTGCTCGAGCACACGTTGCGTCCCCCCCTGCACAGCTTCCTGCGCCAGCTTGCTCCGCGTCACATCCTCCATTACCGGCGCCGCCTCCAACCCGCCCGCCATGGCCAGAATCCCGGCCCCGGCGCACACCACCAGCGTTTGCGAATTCATCGTTCCAAGATGGCCTCTCCCGGCCCGGTCTCAAGTACATTCCCAACGCACCTCCCCCGCCTCCCGAGCCCGGCCGAAGGACCCTCCAAAGGAAGGATTGAGTTCCGCGCACAATCCCGTGTTATGGGGGCCATGAGAATCGCACCCCCCCTCCTCGTCTGCTTTGCCCTGCTGGCCCTGGCCTCCTCACCCGCGAGGTCGCGCGCCGCCTTTGTCTGGGTCGAGGCGGAAAGCGCCAAGGACAAGAAACTGTTCCCCAACCCAAGCTGGTGGGACGCGGTCCGTGCGGACGGCCTGTCCGGAGGGGCGCGCGCGGCGAGTTTCGCGGAGGCGGGCCAGGAGACGGGCTACGCGGTTTGCCCCTTTACGATTCCCGAAGCGGGGAAGTACACCCTCTGGGTCCGGCTGGCGGGGTCTGGGACGGGCTACGCGTGGACGTTGGACGGCGGCGGGCGCCAGGAACTGGACATCAAGGCGATCAAGGCCGCGGACAACGACGCGCGGCGCAAGCGCAAGAAGAACGAGCCGGAGGCGGAGCCGCGCTACACGGATGAACGGAACCTCGCGCTCGATGGCGGCACCGACGCCCGTTACCACGCCTGGGTCCGCCTTGCCGAGCTGGAGATGGCCAAGGGGGGGCACGCGATCCGATGGGAGCTGGGCGGAAGCGCGGGCGAAAAGCGGTTCGGCGCGGTGGACTGTTTCGTGCTCACCACGGAGCCATTCACGCCCAACGGCCAGTTCAAGCCCGGCGAAACCAACCCGAACCTGGTGGTCCAGAACCCGGACGAAATGTGGGCGTTCAAGCCCGCGCCCGACCCGCTCTCCCAGGACGCAGTTCTCGACCTGCGGCATCTCAACGAGGAGACGGCGGGGCAGCACGGGTTCATCGGGCTTTCGAAGGACCGGATGTCGTTTGTCCGCGGCGACGGGAAGCCGATCCGGTTCTGGGGCGGGACCGATTACAACCAGCGCGACCTGGACCTCGAAGCGCTGAAGAAACACGGCGAGTTCCTGGCCAAGCGCGGCGTCAACATCGCCCGCTGGCACGGGCATCTCCCGGCCAACCCGGACCGGAAGGAAAAGGCGGCCGGAAAAACGACGCGCCTCACCGACATCAACGAGAAGGAGCTGGACGAGGCGTTCAAACTGGTCGCGGGCATGAAGGAGGCGGGGATTTACACGATCCTCTCGCCCTATTGGGGCTCGCACACCACGCGCGAACCGGACTGGACGCTGCCTGACGCGGGGGTGGACAACCTTTCGGCGCAGGTGTTTTTCGTCCCGGAGGTCCAGGCGGCGTACAAGGGATGGCTCAAGGCCCTCTACACCAGGCCCAACCCCTACACAGGCGTCCCGCTCAAGGACGACCCGGCGGTGGCGATCATCCAGCTCCAGAACGAGGACAGCATGCTCTTTTGGACCATGCAACGGGTCAAGGGGGAGGCCGAAAGGATCCTGCGCCGGAACTTCGCGGAATGGCTCAAGAAAAAATACGGCGCCGCCGCCAGGGCGCGCGAGGCCTGGAAGGATTATCCCTGCCAGGGCGACGACTGGGACCACGGCCTGCCGGCGCTGTTCATGGTCTGGGAGTTCACAACGGACGCCTGGAAGGAAAAGGGCGCCCAGCCCGGCTTCAAGGAGCGGCGCGCCGACCAGCTCAACTTCTTTGGCGAGACGATGCACGCCTTCAACAGGGAGATCGGGCGGTACCTGCGCGAAGACCTCGGCTGCAAACAGCTCGTCAACGCCGGGAACTGGAAGACGGTCGATCCTGTGCTGGTCGAGGATGTGGAACGCTGGAGCTACACCGCCAACGAGGTGATCGGCAAAAACCATTACTTCGGCGGCCTGCACACCGGCCGGACCAAAGGCTACCAAATCCTCGCCGACAACATCTTCACCGGCCTCTCCGCCGCGCGCGAACCGCGCAAGCTGCCGACGTTTGTCCGGCAACCGGTCGGCCATCCGTTCATCATCTCCGAAAGCCTATGGGTCCCGCCCAACCCCTTTGAGGCCGAGGGGCCGCTCCTGGTCGCCGCCCACCAGTGCCTCACGGGACTGGACATCTTCTTCTGGTTCGCCAACGGCGCGCCGGAGTGGGCCGAGGCGGTCCGGGGCGGGTCGCTGCCCAAATGGACCTTCGCCACGCCCATGCAGCTCGGCCAGTTCCCCGCCGCCGCCCTCCTGTTCCGTTCCGGTTACCTGCGGGAGGGTGAACCGGTCGTGGTCGAGAACCGCAGCCTGGCCCAGTTGTGGGACGGCACGACGCCGCTCACCTCCGAGACCGCTTCGTTCGATCCCAATCGCGACGCCGGCAACGCCGCCAAGGAGGTGAATCTCGAGTCGCCCGTCGATCCGCTTGCGTTCCTCGTGGGCCCCGTCCATGTCGCCTATGGCGCGGACCCCGCCAAGACCCGCGTCGAAGACCTCAAGCCGTTCCTCGACCACGACAAGAAAACCGCCGTCTCCAATACGGGCGAACTGGCCGCCGACCTTGGGCGCGGGCTGTTCCTGGTGCGCGCCCCGAAGGCGCAGGGGGCGGCCGGCTTCTTCGAAAAGGCCGGGCCCGTCGATTTGGGGGATGTGCGCATCGAATGCCGCAACGGCCACGCGTCCCTTGTCGCCGTGGCGCTGGACGACAAGCCGCTCGCGTCCTCGGCGAAAATCCTGGTCCAAGCCGGAACATGGCAGCGGCCCGACGGCTGGGAAACGGAGAAAGTCCGGCTGGAGATTGACGGCAAGCCGGTGGACGCCCAGCGCATCGTGCGCGTGGGCCGCGAACCCTGGATGGTGCGGAAAACCGACGCGACAGTGTCCGTGCGCAACAAAGGCGCCGCGCGCATCACAGTCCTCGACCCGAATGGCATGGCCACCGGGACGGTGGCCGGCAAACGGGACGGGGAATGGCTGCGGTTCGCGTTTCCGCCGGATGCCCTCTACGCCGTCCTGGAACCCTGAGCGCGGTCAGAGCCGGATCGACTCCAGAAACTCCCGGCCCACGCTGGTGATCTTCTCGGGGCGCCACAGGACCGTTATGGCGCCGCCCAGGCCCGGCTCGGAAAGCGGCGCCGAGTTCAGGCCAAGGATGCGCGCCCGGTCCTTCAGAAAATCCGGCGCCACGCCCACGCCCATGCCGGTCGTGCACATCTCGAGAACCGTGATGGCCAGGCTGCTGGAACAGGCGATCTCGGGCGTGACCCCGAGTTTCCGGGCGTGCTCGGCGATCCTGGCTTCGATGTCATTGCTGTCCCGGAACAGGATCAGGCGCTCCCGGCACAGGTGGTCGAGCTTCCACGACTTGCGCTTCGCCAGCCCGTCGGTGCGCGCGGCATAGACCCGGTAGCCAAACCCGCCCACGCGCTTCGCCTTGGTCCCGGCGATTTCCCGCGCCTGTTCGGACATGACCGCGATATCCGCTTCCCCCTTCACCACCGATTCGGGAAGCAGGGCGTTCTCACGTTCGATCACGCGCAGGCGCAGCGACGGGCGGTTTTCCACAAACGGCCGAAGCCACGCCGACAGGACCGAACCCGCGAGGATCGGCGGCACGGCGATCCGGATTTGTTGCAGCGCCGCCGGCTGCCCCTCGCGCAAATCCGTGATCCCTTCGTCCAACCTCCGCAGGATCCGCTCGCACAACGCCCGGAAATGCTCCCCCTGCGGCGTCAACCGCACGCCGTTCGGATGCCGGTCGAAAAGGCGGCACCCCAATTCATTTTCCATCCGGGCGACCTGAAGCGAAAGCGAAGGCTGGGAAACAAAACTCGCGCGGGCCGCCGCGGCAAAACTGCCGTGGCTGGCAACCGCCAGAAAGTACCGCATCTGATAAATCTCCATCCCGTGACAATAAACCGAAACACCCGCATCTCAATGAAAGATTCGTTATTTTGCTATTGTATTGTTCAATGTCCATAATCCCCGAAGACGCTATGCCCGGCGCGCAAATACCGGACCATGCGTGGCGTTCCCGGTCTTCCTGGATTCTGTCCCCGCATCGCGAGGACCGCAGGCACGCGGTGTCCTGGCCAATCCGCCCGCCCGGCCATCCGCTCCGGCGTCCCCCACCCGCCCCTCCGGCGCCGCGCTCGTGCGGCGGCAAGAGCGCCGTCGCTCCCGTTTCGCCACCGCCCGCATCATAATGCTTCGGGGTCTTTCCCGACCTTCCCCAAGCAACACGATTTTTCATTGACGCTTTTCGCGCGGCGCTCTAGCCTCATAAATCATGTCACAGCCCATGCCCCCAACCCAACCCCTTCCCAAACCCCCTGGCTCCACCCCGCCCGCCGCTGTGCCCCCGCCGCCAAGGCCGATTGTAACCGCCTCCCCCGCGCCCGCGCCGCCCCCAGGCGCCATCAAGCCGCCAGGCCAATCCCCCAATGCGCCAAAAAAAGAAACTGTGCGCATCAGCCTTCCCCCAAAACCCGGCACCGCGCCCATCCCCGCGCCAACCGCGCCCACGGCCGCGCAACCTCCCAGGCCCGGCGTGGCCCCCAAAAAGGAAACCGCCCGAGTCCCGGCCTTCGGTGGCCCCCCAAAACCCGCCGCCGCCGCGGCTCCAAGGCCAGGCGCCGCGCCTATGGCTGCGCCTATGGCCGCGCCCGCCAGACCCGCCATCGCCTCCACGCCCGCCCGGCCCATCACACCGCAAGCCAGCCGGCCCGCTCCCGCGTCCCTGGCCTCCCATGGCGCCCAAGCCGCGGGCGGCGACGGGCTCGGCACGGTCCTCAGCAGCCTCGCCGCCGCCGGCTCGATCGCCGCGCTCTTCAAATTGTTGACAATGTGAGTTTTCGCGCCAAGCAGGAGGCACTATGGCAAGCGCAAATGTGGTTACTCTGGACGGTTCAAATTTTGACCATGAGGTCCTCCGAGCCGATGTGCCGGTGCTGGTCGATTTCTGGGCCGAATGGTGCGGCCCCTGCAAGATGATCGCCCCGCTCCTCGACGAGATCGCGGGCGAGGCCAACGGCAGGTTCAAGGTCGGCAAGGTCGATATCGATTCCAACGCCGAACTCGCCGGCAAGTTCGGCATCCGTGCCGTTCCCACCCTCCTCATCTTCAAGGGTGGCCAGGTCCGCGACCAGGCCCTCGGGGTCCAGTCCAAACGCGATATCCTCGCCAAGCTCGCCGCCGCCTGAACACGTCCGCGCGGGCGCGGCGTCCTTTCCGCGTTTTGCGGGGCCGGGGCAATCGTCCGCCCATCGGCAAGCCGTGCGCATCCTACGCCGGGGCAATGGCGCGGCGGGCGCCGCCCTCGCGGAGTTGCGCGCGCCCAAGAATCGCCGGTAACCCGAGCGTTTCCTACCCGAGCGTTTCCATCAGGCCGATGATTTCCGTGCGCGATTGTTCGTGCCCCTCCGCCACCGCCAGCACCAGCGCCTTCACGAAATAGCCGCGCGCCCGCTCGACTTCGCCCACCGCCACCGCCGCGCGCCCCAGCAATATGCAGACCACCATCCAATCCGGGCGCTTTGCCAGCGCCGTTTCCAAATGCTCTATCGCCTCTCCGTAGGTTCCCGAGTCGAACAGCGCCTTGCCCAGGCTGAACCGATAGAGCTCGTTGTCGGGAAATTGCCGCACGTAGTCCCGGAACCGGAGAACAGTCTCCGAATCGGTCAACCGCCGCGTCTTGGGAATTTCTGGGGCGCTCACATGCACGTGCCCTCCATTCTAGGTTCAAGCGCCGCCATCGCAAGCCGATTCGTGCCCCGCCTGCGCACACCCCCGCTTCCGGCATCCCGGCCCGCGTAATCGTTTTCTATCCCCGCGCCTTCTCCGGTTGCCCGCCCGCGCAAGCATGATAAAAGCCCCTGCGGCGCCTCAGACGCCCTGGACCCCGCCCCATTTTCGGGCTCGACTCCGCCCCCGGCCTGCCGCACACGGGTTTCCATGGAAAAAGCTGCCGCCATTTATCTCATCGCCTTCGGCCTCGCCACCCTTGCCGGCGGCTTCCAAGGTTATGTCAAGGCGAAGTCCACGATTTCGCTCATCGCCGGCCTTGTCAATGGAGCGCTTCTCGCCGCGGCCGGGTTCACGGTGCTGCAAACCGGGTCGCGCAACGCGCTGCTCCTTGGCCTCCTGGTCTCGGGTGCGTTGGGCGGACTATTCCTTCAGCGCTGGTTGCGCACCCGCAAACCGATGCCCGCCATTCCCATGATCGGCCTCTCCCTCATCGCCGTCATCCTCTGCGCCCTGGCCCTGTAACCGTCCGCGCGGCAAGTCCGGCAGGCTGCCAGGGGGACGCCCTTTTTCTTTCCCTTTCTGCCGGGAACCCGCCATAAACGGCAATGTCCGCCGCCGATCCCCGCCCTGTGCGGGTGTCATTCCGTGCCGTTCTTGCCCACGCCGATTTCCGCCGTCTCTGGTGGGGCCAGATCATCTCCTCCATCGGCGACCGCTTCTACCAATTCGCCCTGCTCTACGTCGTCCTCAAGCTTTCCCCCGCCGAATCGGGCGGCATGGGCCGCGAAAGCGCGCGCGTCCTCTTTTGCGGCATGCTCCCCGGCGTGCTCTTTGCCCCGTGGATCGGGCGGTTTGTGGACCGCCACAGCCGCCGGGCCGCGATGATCCTGTCCGACATTGGCCGCGCCCTCACCGCCCTCGCCATGCTCGGCCTTTGGCTCGCGTTCGGGTCGCCCCCCGTCATCTTTCTTCTCATCGCGATCATGGGCTTCCTCAACGCGGTTTTCATTCCCGCCCGCCAGGCCTCCGTGCCCGCCCTGGTGCCCGCGCATCACCTCGTCACCGCCAACGCCCTCGTCACCGTCGTCGGCGTCGTCGCCAGCCTCGTCGGCGCCGCCGCCGGCCTCGTCGTCTCCGTCTTTGGCGAACGCTCCAGTTTCCTCGCCACCGCCGCCGGGTTTCTCTTCTCCGGCTGGATGATCAGCCGCATTCGCGATCCCCTGCGCTCCGCGGGCGCCTCCGCCGCCGTCCAAAGTTGGCGGCAGCTCGGGCGCGTCTTCCGGGAAGCCTGGACCGACCGCGTCGTCCGCCTCCTCTTCGCCCTCGCCGGCGGCGCCCAGTTCATCATCGGCCTGTTCCTTGTCTTCGTCCTCGAATACGCCGTCCGCACGCTCGACCTTTCCCCCCTCGCCGCGGGCGCGGAAGCCTTCGCCTCCGCCGCCGCCAGTCTCGGGTTCAAGCGCCCCATCATCGAAATCCGCCTTGTCGCCCTCGTTTTCCTGCTCGCCGCCTCCGCCGCCGGGCTGGTCCTTGGGGTCGTGCTTTCGGGCAAGTCCCGCCGCCTTGCCCATCTCGAAGGCCTGCCCATCTTCGCCCTTGCCGCGCTGGGCCTCTGTTTCGTCGCCCTCGCCGGCGTCCACTCCTTCGGCGCCGCATGGGTTCTCAGCGCCGCCATCGGCTTCGCCGGCGCCCTCCTCAACATCCCCCTTGACGCCCGGCTCCAGGCCCGCGTCCACGACGACAACCGCGGGCGCGTCTTCGCCGCGCGCTCCGCCTGGACGTATCTTTGTTTTCTGGCCGCCCTGGCGCTCAATCTCGACGGCGGGCTTCTCGCGTGGAAAGGGGCGCCCGCCCTGATCGCGACCCTTGGCTGGCTTTGCGCCGCCGCCGCGGTCCTCCTCGGCGCCGCCTGGCGCAAATCCCTTATGCGGACTTGGAATCCGGCGACTGGCGGCTGACCGCCCCGATCGCCCGCGCCGTCTCCGGCCCCTTTTGGTCTTCGATCTGCGCGGCCTTGTCGATCTCGGTCGCGAAATCGTCCTTCGCTTTCTTGAACTCGCCTATGCTCTTGCCCAGCCCGCGCGCCAGTTCCGGCAGCTTCTTGGCCCCGAACAACAGCAGCACCACGAAAATGATCGCCATCCACTCAGGGCCGCCCGGCATGCCAAGACCCAGCATAAACATATCGCTCATCGCCCCTATCTTACCGCGCCCAGGCCCGCCTGCAAGGCCGAAAGCCCCCAAGCCAAACACTTCCGGCCCACGCCACGCCTCCCCAAAGATCGGTTTCGCCGCGAGTCTCCCAAGGAGCGGGGTCGCGCGCCGGAACGCACTCCGGCCTTGAGGCCGTGCCGCGCCCATGGCAAGAACCCTCCCGTGCATGTTCTTGCCCTCATCCCCGCCCGCGGCGGCTCGAAAAAGGTCCCGCGCAAAAATATCCGGACCATGGCCGGCCTCCCCATGATCGTTTGGTCCATCCGCGCCGCCCAGGCCTCCCGCCACGTCTCCCGCATTGTGGCCAGCACGGACGACCCGGAGATCGCCGCCATCGCCCAGGAACACGGCGCCGAAATCCCCTGCCTCCGGCCCGCGGACCTCGCCGGCGACCGGGTGACCGATTTGCCCGTCTTCCAGCACATGCTTCGCCACCTCGCCGCCGCTGATGGATTCCGCCCCGATCTGGTTGTCCATCTGCGGCCCACCGCGCCGCTTCGCCACGCCAGCCACATTGACGCCGCGGTGGACCTGCTGCTTGCCCACCCCGAAGCCGACGGCGTGCGCACCGTGACCCCCGCGACCCAGCACCCGTACAAGATGTGGCGTTTCGCCGCCGGCGGCGTGCTCGAGCCCTTCATGCCCGGCCTTTCGATGGCCGACGAAATGTTCAACCAACCCCGCCAGGCGCTGCCCCCCGCATGGATTCAGAACGGTTCCGTCGATGTCATTCGGGCCTCCACGATCCTGGAGAAAAACTCCATGACCGGCGCCATGTTGCTGGGGCTGGAGATGGACGCGGCCGACTCCGTCAACGTCGATGAGGAGGAGGATTTCCTCCTCGCCGAGATGCTGCTGCTTCGGCGCGGGCCATGACCACCGCATCCATCGTGCGCGCCGTGGCGCGGTTCCTCGGCCGGCTCCTCTACCGGGTCGAGGCCTCCGGCCTCGCCAACGTCCCCGCCACCGGCGGCGCGCTCCTGATCTCCAACCACGTTTCCTACGTGGACACCATCGCGCAGGGCCTGGCCTGCCCGCGCCCGATCCGGTATCTGGCGTGGGAAGGATTGTTCAAGGTTCCGCTGCTCGGGGCCGTCCTGCGCGGGGCCGGGGCGATTCCGGTTTCCTCGCGCCGGGCGCGGGACGCCATGCGGACGGCGGTGGAACACCTTCGCGCGGGCGATCTGGTCTGCGTATTTCCCGAGGGGCAACTGACGCGGACCGGAACGCTGCTGGGGCTGCGCCGCGGATTCGAGCTGATCGCGCGCCAGGCGGGCGCGCCCGTGGTGCCCTGTTACCTTGATTCGTTGTGGGGATCGGTCTTTTCCTATTCCGGCGGGCGCTATTTTCGGAAATGGCCCGAACGCCTGCCGTATCCCGTGCGCGTGGAGTTTGGCCGAGCCATCCCGTCCGCCGAGGTGGACGCCAGCCGCGCCCGGCGCGTGCTGCTGGAGCTGGGGGAACAGGCCTTCCGCGCCCGGCGCGACCTGGACACAACCCTGCCGGAGGCGGCGCGCCGCACCCTGGCCCGGCGCGGCGGCGAGGTGCTGGCGTGGGACGCGGCGACCGGACGCGCGGTGACGCGGCGCGAAATTCTACGGGCCGCGCGGGCGCTGGCGGCGCGCTGGCGCGGCGCCGGGGGGGAACGCCTCGGCGTGGTTCTGCCACCGGGACCCGAGGCGCTGGCAACGTTTTTGGGCCTGGGCCTGGCGGGATGCACGGCGGCGCCGTTGAACCCGACGGCGGGACCCGTGGCGCTGGCTTCGGCAATGAGGCGGGCGGGGATCACCCGCGTGCTGCACGGAGCGGCGTTCCCGGCGCGTTTTCGCGCGGCGTTTCCCCAGGGAACAGAGTTCGAGGAAGTGGCGGAGGTGGGGCGGGAGTCCGCGGGCGCGGGCGCAAGAGGAGGCGGCGCACCCGTGGGCGGCGGAGCGGCATCGGCGGACGCGGAGGCGGCGGTGCTGTTCACGAGCGGGAGTTCGGGCGAGCCCAAGGGCGTGCGGTTCACCCACAGGAACCTGCTGGCGAACATCACGCAGATGGCGGAGACGGGGGTGATCCAGGCCGACGACAGGATTCTGGCGTGCCTGCCGTTGTTCCACAGTTTTGGGCTGACGGCGACGGTGTGGCTGCCGCTGGCGCGCGGGACGCCGATTGTGGCGGTGGCGTCGCCGTTGGATGCGCGCGGGATTGCGGCGGCGGTGCGCGCGCACGGGGCGACGGTGCTGCTGGCGACGCCGTCGTTTTTGCGCGGGCTGATGCGCCGCGCGGAGCCTTCGGAACTGGCCCCGTTGCGCCACGTGATCACCGGGGCGGAGAAGTTGGCGCCGGACCTGGCGTCGGCGTTCGAGGCGAAGTTTGGCGCGCGGGTGCGTGAGGGGTATGGGTTGACGGAAACCTCGCCGGTGGCGGCGTTGAACATCCCGGACCCGGCGACGGGCAACGAGGAGGACCAGCACCAGGCGGGGGCGCGGGCGGGATCGGTGGGCCGGTTGATGCCGGGCATGGCGGCGCGGATCGTGGACCCGGGGACGGGCGCGGATTTGCGGCTGGAGGAGACGGGCTTGCTGCTGTTGCGGGGGGCAAACGTGTTCGAGGGTTATCTGGGGGACGAAGCGCGGACGCGCGAGGCGTTTCGGGACGGTTGGTATATGACGGGCGACCTGGCGCGGTTTGACGAGGACGGGTTCTTGTTTATCGAGGGGCGGCTGTCGCGGTTTTCGAAGATCGCGGGGGAGATGGTCCCGCACGGGGTGGTGGAGGAGGCGGTGGCGAAGGCGCTGGGCGTGGAGGACGCGGAGGCGCCGATGGTGTTCGTCGCGGGCGCGCCGGACCCCGCGCGCGGGGAGCGGCTGGTGCTGGTGGCGGCGGTGGACGTGGACTTGCCGGCGCTCGCGGCGCGCCTGCGGGAGGCGGGGTTGCCGAACCTTTGGATTCCGGGCGAAACGGTGCGGGTGGAAAAGATTCCCGTTCTTCCGGCGGGCAAACTGGATTTGGCGGCCTGCCGGAGCCTCGCGTCCGGCGGATAGCGTGGGGCGGCGAGGGCGGCTTGAGCTTCGCGGACCGGCCCGGAGGGCCGGAAGTTTCGTCACACAAACGCCACACAAACGCCACACAATTGTAACATTAAACCCGTTGTCCTTGGCCGGGTTCGGGCGACAATGGAGGGGATGACATTGTCCATGCGCCGTCGGGGATTTTCCCTTGTGGAGCTGCTGGCCGTGATGGGAATCCTCGCGGTCCTGGCGGCGGTGTCGGGTCCGGCGCTGCGGGGGCTGGCGCAGGGGAGCGGGCGGAAGGGGGCGGTGAGCCAGATGCTCGGCGTGTTGGAGCAGGCGCGGGCGCACGCCCTGACACGGGCCACGCACACGTTTGTCGTGTTTGCGGACAACAGCCCGGAGGTTCTCGGGCACAGCCGCGATCTGGCCTATCGCGGCTGCGCAATCCTGGAAGGCTCCAGCGCGGGTCCGGAACGGTATTTGACGCCCTGGATGGCGCTGCCCAGGGCAACCGCGTTCAAGGCCGAAGACAGGTCGGTGTTCAACGCCACCAACACGGTCCCGGTGCCGTTTCCCCGCGATGGCGGCCCGGAGATCGCGTTGCCCGCGGTGAGTTTCAACTCGTTCGGCGAGGTCGAGACGCCTGAGTCCGGCGAGCACCTCCAACTCTTTCTTTACGATGGCGTCGCCGGCGCCGACGGCAGGCCGCTGCCCGTTTCCCTCGCTGCGCGGCAAGCGCCCGCCGGGACGGGAACGGCCGGGGACGCCGCGCGCGGCGTGCTCTTTGAATGGATCAAACTGTCGCGGTTCACCGGCCGGGCGCGGTATATGACGCCGGACGACGCCGGGCTTTTGGCGGGCGGAGGAGAGCCGTGAGCCCCAGGCGCGGTGCGCGGGCGTTTTCGCTTGTGGAGGTGAGCCTCGCGCTTGGGGTGGTGGCGTTTGCCCTTGTCGGGTTGCTTGGCCTCTTCCCCGCCGGGCTGGCGGCGAGCCGGGACAACGCCAACGAGACGCGCGCGGCCCAGCTTGCGCAGTCGGTGTTTACCACGTTGCGCGGCCAGCCGTTGGCCAGCGCGGAGCTGGGCGGCGCGGTTCTGGATTTGACGGCCTCCAACCAAACCACCCTCTACGCGGCGCAGGACGGACTGGAGATCACCAACGCATTCGGGCCGGCCCGGTTGTTTGTGCTCGACGTCCGCTGGAGTCCGGCCGACGGTATGGTCGGCGACGCGGCGATGGTATCCGTTTCGGTGTCCTGGCCGCCCACCAACCGGACGCGTTTGGCCATCGCCACGTTGCTGGGGAACTGACCCATGACCACGGGGCGCGCCATGCACACCGGACGGGCCGCGGAACGCGGGCTGGCGTTCTCGCTGGTGGAACTGATGGTGTCTCTTGGGGTTTTGTCGATTCTGCTCGCCCTGGTATTCGAAGTTTTCAACGGCGCGCTCAAGTCCTGGCAACGCGCCGAGCGCACCACGGACGTGTTCCGCGAAGCCCGCGCCGCGCTCACCCTCCTCACCCGCGACCTTTCCAACGCCATTGCCGCCCCCGGCATGACGAACCTGGAGATTGGCGCGTCGGTGTTTCCCACGCCGGAAGGGGGCGGCCTGCATCCCCAGTTGCATGTGCTTACGGCGCGGCGCGACAAAGACGGCAACGTCCGCGGCGCGGGGTACTATTGCCATTGGGACTCGGGGCGCGGCGGGTTCATGCTCAAGCGCATCTTTGAGGCGGGCACCCGGACGTTCGACAGGCTTCGCGGGGTGGAACCCTTCCGGTTCGAGGCGAGCGGCCTGGACGTCGGGGCCGAGGAAACCCTTGCGCCGTTTGTGTGGGATTTGAAGCTGCGGGCCTACACGAACGCCACGGAGTGTACCGAGGCCGCCGCGTTTTGCGGCAGTTTGCCGTTGTGGATGGAAGTTGAGTTCCAGGCGTTGAGCTCCGCCGCCGCGGCCAGGATACGGGCCGCCCGCGTCACGCGCGCCGACTGGCTGGACCCAGCCTCGGAGAAATACCGGACCCACATCCTGCCCAACGCGCGCCGGTTCGCGTCGCGCATACCGATGGGGGCGCGATGAGCCGGGTGCGGCGGGCGAGCGGCGGACGGGCGCGGCTCGGGAAACGTTCCTTTGCGCTGGTCAGCGTCCTCCTGGTCCTGACGGTTCTGGCAGTGGCGTGCGCGGCGTTTCTGACAAGCACCCGGCTGGAGCGCATCGCCTCGCGCGGTTACCTCAACCTCGTGCGCGCCGAACAGGCCGTTGCGGCCGGGATGGTCCATGCCAAGTCCGACCTGCTGCGAGGGACGTCGAACGACTTCTTCCTTGTTGTGCGCGCGACGAACGCCGCCGGGGGCGACTATTACTTCATCGGCTATCCCAAGGATCACGGCCCCACCAATGTGCTGTACCATCCGCTGTTCTCCGGCGGCGTCACGAATGTCCAGCCCATCACCCGCATGCCGGAGGTGCGTTTTGACGCGGGCCACGCCGGTGCGGCGGGCCTGCCCCTCCGCCCGTCCTGGATGGGCACGAACGTCGAGACACGCTGGATCGTCTGGTCGAACCACTTCGGCGAACCGTCGTTCCGTTACTGCTACTGGATTGAGGACCTGGGCGGTTATCTCGACGCCCAGACGGCCGGGAATACCAACGGCCCCGGCGGCGCGCACCTGCGCGGCGGCGGAACGAACGCCTCCGACCTGGCGATGTTCACCCTCTTCGATCCCACCAAGTTCAACGACGAAACGTCCCTCGACAACGCCATCATCACCAACCGGCCTTACCTGCTCACGCCCGACACCATCCGGCTTGCCCTTCCGGAAACCAACCGCGATGCCGCCACCAACTTCGTGAGCAACCTGCGCGGGGACGAGGAGCGGGAGATCATCCCGTACGGGTTTGGGTACGCGGGGGAGGGACAGCCGAAGATCAATTTGAACACGCTGCTTGCCGGCCGGGACGTGGACGGCATCGCGGCCGCGATCCGCACGAACCTGCCGCGGTTTGAGGAGAGGCGCGGGGGTTTCACCAACGATAATTACCACAAGACACTGGCGGCGTGCATCCTCGATTACGCCGACACGAACGACACGGCAACCTTGGGTGTGGAGTACCGGGGCATCGATTCCCAACCCTTCGTGAGCGAATACTGGATGCGCACACTTGCCGATCGCACGAACCGGGCGGGCACTTGGTACGTGACGGCGGAAGTGACGTTCTGGATCGAAGTGTGGAACCCGGCCGATGCCGGAATTCAGGGGGAAATTCAGTTCTCGCCGACCAACCGCTATCGCATGACGGCGGGCACCGCAACGCTGGACTTTGGAAATCCCGGCACGGCGTTGCAAGGTGGCCTTCCACTGTCCTCCTACCCGGTCGTGTTGGAGGCCAATGAATACAAAGCGTTGAACCTCGGCACCGCGCTTTACGAAATCGCCGTGGGCCCCCTGGCGCCGGGCGTGCCTTTTTCCATGCCCGAGCATTGGGATAGCGGCTATGAGATGCGGTGGAACGGAAATCGGGCGGAACGCGCTGGGAAAGGCATGGCGCGGCTTACGCGGAGTGTGTACCCGAGGTCCGACACCTCGAGGCATGTTTACAGTTGCTCGGTTCCGGGTTTCTTATACCGCGAGTCGGTGGGCGGGACCTTTTTGAACGGCAATGTTGGCGATCCGCGTTCGTCGTGGTGGAATACCGCGCCGCACGACGCCAACGCCTTCAGTTCCGGGAGCCAGAACATCAGCTACGGCGGACGGAACCGGCGCCACGCCATCGCGGCGGGCAACGTCTATTCCACCGTGTGGCCCTCGCGGTGGCCTGACGGGGGCCATGACTCGACCGAGGGATCGCTGGTCAACTATCCGGCCGGCCCCGACGCGGGAGTCCGCCCGGCCAACCAGCCCCAGACCAACATGGCGCCCGCCCATATTTCCAACCGGGGTTATTTCGTGAGTGTCGCGGAGCTGGGGCACGTTTACGATCCGATTCAATGGCAGGTTTACAGCGGCGCCAGCGCCGACGAGGCGCGGAAAAAATGGCCCGATATCACAACTTCCGCCACTCCGGACAGCCGCTACGGAGGCGGCGCGTCCCTCCGCATTGGACGCCCGGAATTCAGCCGCTTCGACAAGCCCGAGCAGCGCGCCCTTGCCCTGCTGGACATCTTCTGCGCCGCGTCCAGCCGCCAGACTCGGGGGCTCGTCAATCTCAACACAGCCGGGCGCGATGTGTTGCGCGCCCTGGGCGGGGGCATGGCGCTGACCCGCGACAGGGAGATCGTTCCGGCGGGCGCGACCAATGCGCCCAAAGACTCGATGGAGGGCGACCGCTTCGCGGACGCCGTGATCGCATCGCGTCCCTTTGCCTCGACCGCCCAACTCGGCATCATCACCAACAGTCTTGGCCCTTACTTCGGCAACACCAACCAATGGACTGCCGTCAAACCGTCGGAGTGGAAGGACGCCGCTGCGGAGGAGCTGTTTGCGCGCACGTTGGATTTGTGTTCGGTGCGGGGACGGAACTTCCGGATTTTCGTGGCCGGCGAGGCGCTCGCCAGGACGCCGTCGGGCGATGCGGTTGTCGTGGGCCGGTCCCACCGCGCTTATCAAGTGTTTGTCCGTCCCGGGAGGGATACGGCGGGAACCATCACCAACCAAACCGTGGAAGTCATTTATGCGGAGAATCTTTAGCGGCACGCTTCCGTTCGCGGTGGCGTTCCTTGTTCCAACGCCGATCCATGCCCAGGAGCTTGCGTTCTTCAGTTTTGTCAACGCCAGTGGGATAGGCGGTTCCCTCGCCGTGGCGGTGGACGGCGCCCCGGTGAAGGAGGGGGGATTCGCGAGTGGCGAGTGTACCGGCGGCATGGGTCTTGCGCAGGGGAAACACACTTTAGAGCTAACCGCGGAAGGCTTCGAACCGGCGACGCTCCCGATCACCCTGGCGCCCGATTCGTGCCCCATTGTGATCGCCGCCGTGGACCGCGAGCGTGCGACGCCCGATGGCAAAGTTAAGGGCGCGCTGATGGCCCTGGCCGTGGAGCCGCTTCCCGCGGGCGGCAAGCCGGTTGTGCGGGCGGTATTCGCGGCCCCGGCGGGCGAGGCGGCTTTGCGCTACAACGGGAAGGCCGTCACGCTTGCCCCGGCGAAGCCGGTGGAGCTGGGTCCTTTGCCGCAACAAGCCGTCCTCGAGGCGGGCGGCGCGGTGATCGGCTCCTTCGAGCCGGGGGATCCGGAGAACTTTCTCCTGGTCATCTTTCCCAAAGAGAACGGCTCGCTGGGGATGGTCGCGGTTCTCGATGTGCGGTACCGGTAGCCCGACTGTCGCGGAAAAAAGACAGGCTCCCTGCCGAGAGAGAAACGGCTCCACCGTTTCCGAAAAAGTTGTGGCTGGGGGACTGTTTGGTGCGGTCGAGAAACTGCCACGGGAGCACGAACGTGCCGGGGGCGGGGTCTTCCTTGAGGGAGCCGACGGCGCTGTGGCTGATGATGCGCGTGACGCCGAGGAGTTTCATGGCGCAGCAAAGGGACAGGCCGGAATGGCGCTTCCTGTCCGGGAGGCGGACCGTCAGACCAGGTCGAAGGTGGCGGACGCGGGTTTCGGGGCGCCAAGGGCTTCGCTCCGCGCCCCCGGAGAACTGCCGCCGACGGTGACGGTGAATGTTCCGGGCTCCAAGACCTTTTCGCCATCCGCATTGACCATTTGCAGCATCTCCGGGGTGATCCGGAACCGGACTGTCCTGGACTGCCCGGGACGCAGGGGGACGCGTTGGAACGCCTTGAGGGCGCACCGGGGGACGGGGACGGAGGCTTCGTTGTCGGCCACATAAAGCTGGACGACTTCGGTGGCGGCGGTTTTGCCCGTATTGGCGACGGCAACGGAGGCGTCGAGCGCGGCGCCGGCCTTGACGCGTTTGGCGGACAGCTTGAGCGCGCCGTACTTGAAGGTGGTGTAGCTGAGGCCGAAGCCGAACGGATATTGCGGTTCCTCCGCCATGTAGCGGTAGGTGCGGCCGCGCATGTTGTAGTCTTCGAACGGCGGGAGCTGCGCGAGGGACTTGGGGAAGGTGACGGGGAGTTTGCCGGAGGGGGCCACCTTGCCGAAGAGGGCGTCCCCGACGGCGAGCCCGCCTTGCTCGCCCGGATACCAGGCGAGGAGAACGGCGTCGGCGATTTCGTGGACTTCGGTGAGGTCCATGGCGGAGCCGCCGGTGACAACCGCGATGAGGGGTTTCTTCGGGAGGGCGCCCTGTTTGAAGTGGAGCAGATCGGGTTGGACGGCGCGGTTGTCGCCGGAAAGGATGCACTTCTGTTTCAGGTCCCGGAGGAACTGGAGCTGGTTTTCGGGAAGGGCGATGCCCGGTTTATCGCCGCCGTCGGGCGCGCCGATGCATTCGCCGTTCTCGCCTTCCATCAGCGGGGAATAGCCAAGGACGGCGATGATGGCGTCGGCCCATTCGCCGAGGCCGAAGGTCCAGGTGGAGGGAAAGACGTTGGGATGCGTGAGGAAACAGCCCTGCATGTGGGTGACCACGGTGCCCTCGGGCGCGGCGGCGGCGGCGCCTTCGACGATGGTGCGCAGGTCGCCGGAGACCCCGCGATAGAAATTGCCCAGGAGCACCTGGACGTCGGCGGCGTTGGGTCCGGTGCAGAGGACGGCGCGGTGTTGCGGGCCGAGGGGCAGGGCGCCGTCGTTCTTCACGAGCACGAGGGATTCCTCCGCCATCCGGCGCGCGAGGGCGATGTGGGCGGGGCACTGGACAACGCGGCGCTTGATTTTTGAGTAGGGCACGCGGGCGGGCGGGTCGAACTCGCCGGTGCGGAAACGGACTTCAAGGATGCGCGCGACGGCGCGGTCCACATCGGCTTGGGTGGCGAGGCCGCGCTGGATGGCTTCGGGCATGTGCGGGTAGGCGTTGGTGCCGAGTTCCTGGTCGCAACCTTGGGTGATGCAAAGGCCGGCGGTTTCGACGGCGTCCCTGGTGATCTTGTGGGTGGTGTGGAGGCTGCCCAGGGCGCCCCCGTCGGAGAGGACCATGCCCTTGAACCCGAACTTGCCGCGGAGGAATTCGCCGAGGAGCGTGGGGCTGGCGCAGGTGTGCTCGCCGTTGACGCGGTTGTAGGTGGCCATGACGGTGGCGACGCCGGCGCGGACGAGGGTTTCGAAGGCGGGAAGATAGGTCTCGACAAGGTCTTTGCGCGAAATGCGGGCGTCGAACTCCTGGCGGAGGCGCTCGGGTCCGGAGTGGACGGCGAGATGCTTGGCGCAGGCGGCGGCCTTGAGGTACCGGGGGTGGCGCCCCTGGAGGCCGCGGACAAAGGCGGCGCCCATCGCGCCGGTGAGGACGGGGTCCTCGCCGTAGGTCTCCTGGGACCGGCCCCAGCGCGGGTCGCGGAGGATGTTGATGACGGGTGTGTAGAATGCGAGGCCGACGCGGGGTCCGCCGGGGCCGCTCCACGCGGGGTCGTGGTGGCGGGCGCGGGCTTCGTCGCCGATGGCGGAGGCGATTTTTTCCAGGAGGGCGGGATCGAAGGAGGCGGCCATGCCGATGGGCATGGGAAATTGGGTGGCACGCCCGCGGTTGCAGATGCCGTGGAGGCACTCGCCGCCCCAGGCAAAGTGGCCGATGCCAAGGCGCGGGATCGGTCCGGCGGAGGTGGTGAGGAGTTCGACCTTTTCCTCAAACGTGAGGCGTCCGACAAGATCGGCGGCGCGGTCGGAGAAGGGAAGATCGGGGTTGCGGAACGGGAGGCGATTTTTGGCGGGGATGGGTTTCTTTTTCATTTCGGGGAAGCTTGGCGTTCTGGGACTGCCATCTGCGCTGATTCGTTGCCGGGCTTGCGCTTGGGGATGGTGCGGCTGTTGCCGCCGGGACAGGTGAGGAGGGCAAATCGGCGGACCGGGGTATCGAGGGTCATTGGGATTTGGCGGCTTGGAGAATGCCAGCCGGGGTGGCGCTGGTGGCCGCGCCAGGGGAGGGTGCGGCGCCGGCGGACGCGCCCTTGAGGCCGGACTCGTAGGTGGCGCGGACTTCGCAGTCGGTGAGGGCGCTGCGGTGGATGCGGATTTCGTCCAGGCGCCCTTTCATGAAGCCGGTGCGGCCCGCCTGGCCGATGGTGAGCGGCGCGGCGGAATCGGCCAGGGCGCCGGGATGCTCCCCGGCGGCGGCTTGGGCCCCGTTGATGTAGAGGGTGTAGAGGTCGTCCGCACGCGTGACCGCGACGTGGTTCCATTCGCCCGCGGCGGGTTGGAACGGCGCGGCGGCGACAAATTTTGAGCCTTGCCCCTCGCTGGTGGCAAGAAACCCCAAGGCGCCCCTGCGCACGCCAAAAAACCATTTGTTGCGGTCCGACGCGCCGCCGTTCTGGCCAAGGAAGATCGTCTCGCCCGCCGCGGCGACGGCGTCGAAGCAGGCCCACAGGTCGATGCTGAAGTCACGCGCGCCGAAATTCCACGATCCGCTGTCGGGAATCTCGATGAACGCAGTGGCGCCGTCGAGTTGGAAGGCGTAGCCGACCCGGCCCGGCGCATGCGCCACGGTCTTGGTCGGGAAACCGTGGTTGACGCCGAGGGTGTTGCGGCAATTGCGTTCCCCCTTCCACCAACCGACGAGGCTCGACACGGCGATGCGTTCGGGCTGGAGGGGAACGACGTTCTGGGCCGGGACGGGGTCCTGTCCCGCAATCGCGGCGGCAAGGGCGAGGCCCATGGAAAAAGTCAGTTTCATGGCGCAACCCTCGCGGAAACTTGTAGCAGCCGGGCGCGGGCGGGGAAGCAAATTCCTGTGTTTATGCTTTGGCCTGGCGCATTTCCCGCTTTCCCTTGGCGGGGGGTCCTGCTTTGGTCTGCCGGATGGAGGAATTGAAGGAGTCGGCGGTTTCGGGCGCTCCCGCGGGCGCGGCATGGATTTGGAGTTCGAAGTCGGGCGCGGGCCGGATGCGGACGGTGCTGTTCCGGCGGGTGTTCGAGGTAAAGGCGGCGGCGCAGTCGGCGGAGTTGCACCTCTTTGCCGACACCCGCTACCGGCTGGTGGTCAACGGCACGGTGCTCGGGCACGGACCCGCCCGGTTCCATTTGCAAGCGCCGCTGTTCGACACATGGGACATCGGGCCGTGGCTGGTTCGCGGGCGCAACGTGATCGCTGTGGCCGTGCAGAGTTACGGGTGCGGGACATTCCATTCCGACCCGAGCACGGGCGGACTCATCGCGTGGGGGGGCGCCGAGGCCAAGGGCGCGGCCAGGATTTCCTTTGACACGGGACCGGATTGGAAGGCGCATGAAACGCCGGCCTACCGGCGGGACACGCCGCGGATGTCGTTTGCCTTGCAGCCGGCGGAAAGCCTGGACCTTCGGGACCTGCCCGACGGCTGGGAGAGCGCGGCCTTTGACGATTCCGGTTGGGCCGCCGCGACGCCGCTGGCGGACACGGCCAACTGGGGGCCGCTGGCGCCCCGCTTTTTCCCGCTGCTGGAGGAGCGGGTGCTCCGGCCTTCGGCGAAGCCGTGGCGCCTGTCGCTGGCGGAACGCAGGGATGAGACCGCGTACTCGGTTGTCTTGTGCCCGAAGGATGGCGACACCGGCACTCTCCGCAACGGTTCCGTGGCCGGCTGGGTTTACGTCTGGTCCCCCGCCACCCAGGCGGTCCTTGGGGGTTCCAGTTGTGGCCGTCTTTGGCTCAATGGGTTGAAGGTCCCGGGAACCGGACGCGGGCCGTGGGAGGCGCGGTACGACATCGAACTGCGATTGAAAACGGGCTGGAACCTGCTGGCGGTGGCGGACGGCGTCCAGGGCGACGTCTGGGAGTGGACCCTGGCTTTGCCCAAGGCCGCGGACCTCACCCTGGGCGCGGAGCCCGTGACCGCGAGCCCTGTGGAATTCAACTATCGCGGGCCGTGGGCGCCCGGGACGGAGGACGTGGGGCCGGCCTTCGACAACGTGGCCGATCCGCTGAGATTCCGACTTCCCGATGGCGGCGGGGGCAGGTTGCCGATGGACCGGGATTATCCCGCGCCGTGGATTTGGCGGGCCTGGCGGGCGGCGGCCGTGGCGCCGGAAGAGACGGCGCCCGCGGGCGCCCCGGCGTGGGTGTATGATTTTGGAAGGGTTGTGCTGGGGCGGCCATGCGTTGAGTTCACGGCGCCCGCCGGCGCGGAGATCGAGCTGCACGGCACGGAGCGTTGTGAGGACGGCGTTCCGCGGCACGGCGTGCAGAACACGCGCCTTTCCCAGCGGTGCGTTTCCCGCGGCGGCCGCCAGGTCTGGCGCCTGTTGCATCCCATCGGGTTCCGCTATCTGGAAGTCGCGGTCCCCGGCGCCGCGGCGGGCGTCGAAATCCACAGCGTCACCGCCACGCGGGCGCGGTATCCGTCGCGGTTTGCCGGCGAGTTCCGCTGCTCGGACCCGGTGTTGACGCGCATCTGGGAGATCGGCCGGGACACGGTGATGTACCATATTGAGGACGCCTATTCTGATTCGCCGTGGCGCGAACGCTGCGGGTACACGGGGGACATGATCATCGAGCACCTGCTGCATTGGGGGGTCACCGGCGACCGGCTGCTGACGCGCCGCTCCATCCAGCTGCTGATGCAGACGCAGTGCGAGACCGGCATCCCGGCGCCCTGCACGCACGGGCTGCCCGCGGGCCGTCACCCCGACTACTCGGCGCTCGCGGCGCATTTGTTGTGGGTCCATTGGGCAACCACGGGGGACACCGATTTGGTGAAGGAGGAGGCCGGGCGGCTGCGGAAACTGATGTCGGGCCTGGAGGGGTTTGAGCGTCCGGGCGCCTGCCTTGCCGACGCGACGGACCGCGCCCCGTACATTGCCTTGTGCGCCGTGGACCGGGAGGGCGTGTCCTGCGCGCTCAATTGCCTCCATCAGATGGCGTTCGCCAACGCGGCGGAGCTGTTCGCCGCGGCCGGGCTCAAGAACGACGCGGCGGAGATGAAGAAAAAGGCCGCGGCCCGGTTGCAGGCCGTGCGCGCGGCGTTCTGGGACGCCGAGGCCGGCGTGTTTGTGGACCGGCTGCGGGCGGACGTGCCGTGGACAGGCCCGTCGGTTCCGGGCAACGCGGCGGCGCTCTATTGCGGCATCGCGTCGGCGGAACAGGAAACCACGGCGCTTCCGTGGCTGCTGCGGGCGATCCGCGACAACCCGCGCCGGACGCCCGCGACGCGGCACGAGGACTGGAGCGTGTCGCCGTATTTTGGTTTCTTTGTTCTGGGCGCGCTCTACGCGCGGGGGCTTGCGGAGAACGCGGAGCGGTTCATCCGGGACAACTGGCGGCGCCAGATGGAGGCGGGGGCGACGTCGTGGTGGGAGCATTTCCACGATCCGGGCAACAGCCTCTGCCACGCCTGGGCCGGGTCGCCCACCCATTATCTGTCCACCGAGGTGCTGGGCGTCCGCATCGCCGCGCCCGGCAAGCCGGACACCATCCGGATTGCGCCCCGTCCCGGAACCCTGGAATGGGCCGAGGGCGTTTTTGCCCATGCCCGCGGCCCGGTCTGGGTCTCCTGGCGCAACGACCGCGGCCGCCTCGAATTGCAATGGGACGCGCCCCTGGGCGTGAAGGTGGAGACGGCCTGAGCCGCGCGCCCGCGGAGGATGTCCATTTCCCCGGCATGGCCCGCGGCCCAGCGAGCGGGGTGACGGCGCGGTTTTTGCGGACGGACCCAATCCGGCATGTGCCACCGCGTCCGGCTCCCGCCCCGTAGCGGGAGCCGTGGCGCGCTGTCACACGTTGCCGCTGGCGTCCGTATTTGCCTCCAGCATCAGGTCCAGCGGGAAGCGCGGCTGTTCCAGGGGGAGCGTGACGGTTCGGCGGAGGCGGGCGGATTCATAGACGGCCATGACAATCTCGAAGCCGCGAAGGGCATGTTCCGCTTCCATCGGGTGGGGCGTGCCCTCGTGGAGCAGCGCGGCGAACCGGGTGTAACTGTCCGCGATGGCGCCGCGCCCGGCGCCAGGGCCGGGGGCTTGGGCAAGGTCGATTTCGCGGAGGGCGCCGCGCCCGGATTCGGCGGGGACGGGTTGGCCGGGAGCGCCTTGGTTGGGGCGGTTGACGATCCATGCGCCGGCGGAATCTTCGGCGAACAGGTTGGGCGGGCGGTCGCCGACGCGGTGGAGGCGCGCGCGGGTGCCGATGATTTCGTAGGTTTGGTAGGGTTTGCGGGCGCCGAGGCTGCCGGTGTGGAACTCCAGGACGACGCCGGAGGCGAGGCGGACGGCGGCGTGGGCGGCGGACTCGACGGCGTGGCCGTAGCGGGTGCGCGGGCCGGGGCCGGGGCCGGGTTTCGCGCCGCGGGCGATTTCCTTGGGATCGGGCGGGTCGCACCAGACCGCGCCGGTGACGGAGAGTGCGGGCTGGCCGCCGGCGAGCCAGAGGAGCGAATCGACGGCGTGGGTGCCGTCGGAGAGGAAGTCGCCGGCGTTCCAGGCGCGGATTTCGAGGAGGTCGCCCAGGGCGCCGGACTCGATGATGCGGCGGGCTTCGGCGAGGTCGTGGCCGAGGCGGCGCTGGTGGTTGATGACGAGATGGGCGCCGGCATCGCGGCAGGCGGCGATCATGGCGCGGGCGTCGGCGAGGTTGGTGGCCATGGGCTTTTCGCAATAGACGCCGCGGACCCCGGCGCGCGCGGATTGGATGGTGAGGCGCGCGTGGGAGGCGTTGTCGGTGCAGATGGCGGCGACGTCGGGGCGGACTTCGCCGAGCATGGCGGCGAGGTCCGTCCAATGGGGGACGCCGAGGGGCGCGGCGGTTTCGCGGGCGACGGTTTCGTTGAGGTCGCACACGCCGGCGAGCGTGTAACCGGGGTGGTTGTGAAGGATGGCGGCCTGGGATTTGCCCATGCCGCGGACGCCGACGACGACGGCGCGGAGGGGTGGGCGCGGGGTTTCGTTGGATTTCATGAAGGGGACGTGCGCGGGGCCGGGAAACCGGCGGGATCGATGCGGTGCAGGAACTGTTTGCTGCGTTCAAGCGCTCCGAGCGGGTCGCCGTCTTTGCCGGGGATGAGTTCGAGTTCCATGACGAGGGCGTCCGGGCGCGGGGCTTGCGACTGAAGAATGCGATGGATTTCCTCCAGGCCAACGTCCCCTTCGCCGAGGGCGCAGCCGCGGAGTTCGAGGCGGAGCTCCTTTTCGTTGGGGACGATGAAAAAATCCTTGAAATGGCTGCCCACCATCCAGGGGGCGCCGATCCGGGCGGCTTCGACGGGGATTTCGCCCAGGTTCACGCAGTTGCCGGTGTCGAAGAAGATGCCGAGGCCGGGGACCGCCTGGCACAGGCCGGCGAGGTCGGCGATGTAGAAATCGACATGGTTTTCGATGCCGAGGGACAGGCCGGCGGCGGCGCAGGCCTCGGCGAAGGGCGGGAGAACCTCCCGCAGGCGGGCGAGCTGGCGGGCGAGCGGGAAGTCGCGCATGAACCGGTGGAACGGGCCGACGCCAGTGGTGACGAGGAGGATGCCCAGCTCGTCGCGGAGGCGGGGGAGGATGGCGGCGAAATCGCGGGCCTGGGCGCGGAGGCCGCCGGGCTCGTCGGTGAGCCAACCGGGGTGGATGCCCAGGGAAGTTTGCAGGCCGAGCGTGCGGACCTCGGCGGCGACGGTGGCGAGGCGGGCGGGGTCGCGGGTTTCCGAAAAGCCGACGGGGGCAACGGCGAAGCCGTGCCTGGCGGCGAACCGCAGCTTGTTGAGGGGGACGTCGCCGTCATAGACGCCGAACTCGCCTGGGAAAACGCCGGCGTATCCCCAGATCATGACGGGCCTCCGGCGGGGTTGGCGGGGGTTGCGGGCGCGGCGGACGAGTTGTGCATGGGGGCATGCTGCGGCAAGAGGGCGGCGGGCGCCACTCACGGGCGCAGAATTTTCGCGCAAATCCGCCGATCATTTTTGAAGGAATGGCCGCTCAAAAATCGTATTTCCCTTGCGGCGCGGCGGTGACCGGGCAGAGTGGGGGGATGGCGGCGGCCGGGAAGGAACGGGAACAGGCGCGTGGGCTGGCGTGGAACCCGATCCCGAAGGGCGGGTCGCTGGCCATGGTGCGGACGGTGACGGCGCGGAGCGATTACCGGCTGCACGCGCACGGCTGTTTCGAGATGATCTACATTGCGGACGGCCACGGGCGCTGTTTTGTGGGGGATCATCGGGGGGCGTTTGGGCCTGGGGAGCTGGTGTTGGTGGGGCCGGGGCTGCCGCATTGCTGGCATTCGGACGGGTTTTTGCCGGACGGCAAGCGATTGGACATCCGGGTGTTCTGGTTTGACGCGGCGTTGGCGGGGGAGGCGGCGCGGGTGTTGCCGGAGCTGTCGGGGTTGTCCGGGTTGTTCGCGCGGGCGGGGCGGGGCGTGCGTTTTTTGCGGGGGACGGCGCTGGACCTGCACCGGCAATTGGCGGAGCTGGCGGAGAGCGCCGGGGCAGGGGCGCTGGGGCGGCTGTTGGTGGTGCTGGAGCGGCTGGGGGCGGCGAAGGAGGCGCGGCAGTTGTCGGGCCGTGCGCTGGCGCGGGGACCGGCGGAGGAGCCGGGGTTGGAGCGGTTGGGGCGGGTGGTGGGATTTTTGGAGGAGCGGTTCCGGGACGGCTTGACGCTGCCGGGGGCGGCGCGGGAGCTGGGGATGAGCGTTTCGACCATGAACGGTTTGTTGAAGCGGCATCACGGGCTGACGTTTCTGGAGTACGTGGCGCGGCTGCGGGTGGAGGCGGCGGCGCGGGCGCTGCGGTTCACGCGCGGAGAGATCACGGCGATTGCGTTTGAGACGGGATTCCGGAGCCTGGCGACGTTCAACCGGCGGTTTCGGCGGGCGTTTGGGACGAGCCCGCACGAGTACCGGGAGGGGCACAGGTGACCGGGAACGGCAGTTGACCGGGGGGCGGGGTGGCAACATATAGAATGGATGACGTGGGCGGCGCTTCAGACCCTTGTCCTGCCCGACGACTGGCAGGCGGCGGCCATCCGTGCCCTGGGAGCGGGCCGGGACGTGGTGGTGGACGCGCCGACGGGCGCGGGGAAGACGTATATTTTTGAGAAAGTGGTGGAGCGCGGGGGGTTGAAGGGGCGGGCGATCTACACCGTGCCGACACGTGCCCTGGCCAACGACAAGTTTGCGGAATGGCGCGCGCGCGGGTGGCGGGTGGGGATTCAAACGGGGGACACGACGCTGGACGCCCACGCGCCGCTGGTGGTGGCCACGTTGGAGGCGGCCCAGGGGCGGCTGACCGGGGGGGCGGAACGCGCGGCGCTTGTGGTGATAGACGAGTACCAGTGGATCGGCGACGCGAACCGCGGGAACCATTATGAAGGCGTCATCGCGGCCATGAATCCGGCGGTGCGGCTGTTGCTGCTCAGCGGGTGCGTGGGCAATCCGGGGGACGTGGGCGCGTGGCTGGAGCGGTTGGGGCGGCGGGTGGAAGTGGTCCGGCACGCGACGCGTCCGGTGCCGATTGAGGAGGTCGATGCGGACGGGTTGTCGCGGTTTGTGCCGCCGGGCGTGTCGGGTTTTTGGGCCAAGCGGATGGCGGGCGCGCTGCGGGAGGACCTGGGGCCGATCCTGGTGTTTGCGCCGCACCGGCAGGATGCGGAGCGGCTGGCGCGGCAGGCGGCGCGGGAACTGCCCAACGCCCAGCCGCTGGCGTTGTCGGAAGCGCAGGGGCGGCTGGCGGGGCCGGCGCTGGGGCGGTTGCTGGAGGCGCGGGTGGCGTTCCATCACAGCGGCCTGACGTACGCCCAGCGGGCGGGGTTGATCGAGCCGCTGGCCAAGGCGGGGCAGTTGCGCGTGGTCGTGGCCACGCTCGGGCTGAGCGCGGGAATCAATTTTTCCCTGCGTTCCGTGATGATCACGGGGCGCCGCTACGCGGTGGACGGCCTGGACCGCGAAATCCAGGCGCACGAACTGTTGCAGATGATCGGCCGGGCGGGGCGGCGGGGCAAGGACGAGACCGGGTATTTGTTGGTGAGCAGCCATTCGCCGCGGCTGGCCGAGGCGCGGCCGATGCGCCTGCGCCGCGCGGCGCCGCTGCCGTGGAGTTTCTTGTTGCGGCAGGCCGGCGAAGGGGCGCCGGCGTGGGGGGCGGCGGACCGGTTGGCGCGCAGCCTGTTCACGACCGAGCCGGTGCGCATGGGGCACGAACGCACGCGGGCGCGGAAGCCGGAGGAGCTTCCGTGCGGGCTGGGGACGGACACGGGCCGGGCGCGGCTGGTGCGCAAGGAGCGCAACCCGTTTCCCGGTTGCGCGGCGTGCGCCTTGCGGGGGGAGTGCCTGGAGATGGACACGGCGCCGTCGTTGCTCTGGCAATGGGAACGGATCGGGTTGCTGGACCGCGGGCTGGGGTTGACGCCGCGCGGGCGGATGGTGGCCTGTTTCCTGGGGCCGGAGGGCCTGGCGGTGGCGGCGGCGGTGGAGGACGCGGAGTACGACCCCGCGGAGGCGGTGATGGACTTTGCGAATCTTTTCGCGGGCTCGCGGTTTGCGGGGGATGAAGCGCGGTGGGGCGGCCGCCTGGCCGTGGCGTGCAACAAGGTTTACCGGCGTTTTTCCATCGACGGCTACCTCCATTTCGGTGTGCCGCCGCAATACGGCGCGGGCGGAGAGGATGTGGTGCGCGAACTTTCCGGCGGCCGCCGCCGCCGCGGGCAGTTGACCGGGGAACACTCGGGCGTGGGCGACATCGACCGTTTGGTGACCGAGTGGCGCAGTTTGCTGCGGCAGATCGTGGAGGCCCCGGACCTCGGGATTCCCAGGTGGACCGCGATGCGGGAGGCGGCGGCGCGGCATCTGGAGGCGGCCCTGGAGCGTTGTTTCCTCCTGGACCTGCCGCCGCTCACCACGGACCAGCGAAATGCGGTGAGCCACCGCCTGCGCTGGCGGGTGGGGCTGGGGTGAGCCGCCGCCGGGCCCACCGCAAAGAACCCGGCCAGGACGCCGGGCGGCGAAGAAATCTTATTTTACTCCGGCCGGAAGTTTTGCTTGGCTGATGGGAATGAGCACGCGCGTGGAGAATCTGATTGAGGTCATCCGGAAAACATCGGCGGAGCTTCCCGACGACGTGCATCGGGCGATCTTGAAGGGGTTGGAGGAGGAGCGGAAGAACACGATCGCGGCGCAGGCGCTGGAGATCATCGACCGCAACATCGCGCTGGCGAAAAGCAAGTCGCAGCCGATCTGCCAGGACACCGGGTCGATCCTGTTCTATGTGAACGCGCCGTCCACGGTGGCGGAGGACGAGTTTGTGGCGGACGCCAAGGAGGCGGTGCGCCAGGCGACGAAGAAGGGCTATCTGCGCCAGAACTCGGTGGACTCGCTTACGGGCGAGAACGACGGAACGAACGTGGGTCCGGGTTCGCCGACGGTCTATTTCCACCAGTGGCGCGAGCCGCGCGTGGAGGTGCGGCTGGTGTTGAAAGGGGGCGGGTGCGAGAACGTGGGCGCGCAATATTCCCTGCCCGACGCGCGCATCAAGGCCAACCGCGACCTCGACGGCTGCCGCAGATCGATTCTCGACGCGGTGTTGCAGGCGCAAGGCAAGGGGTGCGGCCCGGGCATCCTTGGCGTCTGCATCGGGGGAGACCGGTCCACGGGATATTCCTTTTCCAAGAAGGAGTTCTTGCGGCGGTTGGACGACACCAACCCGGACCCGCGTTTGGCGGTGTTGGAGGCGGAGATCACGAAGACGGCGAACGAGTTGGGGATCGGGCCGATGGGATTCGGCGGCAAGACCACGTTGCTGGGGACAAAGATTTGCGCGGTGAACCGGTTGCCGGCCAGTTTCTTCGTGAGCGTGAGCTACATGTGCTGGGCGTTCCGCCGCCAGGGGGCGGAGCTGGACGCGAAGACCTTCGGCATCCTCAAGTGGCTTTACTAAGGGGGGCGGCGGCCGGCCTCGAAGCGTGAAGGCCGTTGCCCAGCGGGATGTGCGCCGGCGGCGTGATCGAGAATTCCGCCTTGTTCGGCGCGGCGGCCCCGATGCGCAATACGGAACCGGCCGCCACGCTTGATGCGGATGTGTGGGCTGCCGTGCCGCAACCGATCGCCGCGCCCCCACCGAAGCTGGCCCGCGATGTGGGGGGCTGACCTTTGGCGGCCCGGCATCCTTGTCCCAGGGGCAGGGGCAACCGTCACTTTTGGTGTTCCGATCGGAAC
>CAYSZK010000025.1:0-3471 GCA_964435495.1 uncultured Verrucomicrobiales bacterium | reverse complement strand
GTGACGGTGCTCCTGGGATGGACCAGGTGGCGGGAAGCCGCCCGAGCAGCCCCCGCCCCGAATCCGTGCCCGGCAACTGCCAGCCCCAGACCAAGGCTGGCCCGCGATTCTGTGTGGCCGGCTATCGGCCCTCCGCCAGCCCTCCCCAGAGGGAACGCCCAGGCCCAAAGATTCCCACTTTCGAAGGTTGGGTTAACGCGTGGCGGCGGGAATCTGGCGGCGGTGGTGCAGGAATTGCCGGCCGGTGGCCAGCTCCTCGAACGCCGCGGACGGGCGGTTGCCGTTGGCCGCAAGCGCCCCGGCCATCGCTTCCAGGAGCGGCTGGTCGGTCACCTCGACCGCGCGCCCGAGCGCGTAGCCGGTGAGTTTCCGGCAGAACGTCTTGAGGAACCGCGCCTCGTGCTCGCGCAGCCACTCCTTGAGGCCGCCGACTCCCGCGATGGCCCGGCCCGTGGCGACAAACACGCCGGTGCTGTCGATGGGTTTCCCGGCGAGGTCTTTCTCGCGCCACTGGCCAACGGGATTGAAGTTCTCCAGGGCGATGCCCAGCGGGTCCATGCGGTCGTGGCAACTGAAACAGGCGGGGTCGGCCCTGTGCGCCTCAAGCTGGGCGCGCACGCTTTGGCCGGCCTCGTCGCGCTCGTCGTCGGACAACTGGGGCACGTTCGGCGGCGGCGGCGGCATGGGCTGGCCCAGGACGTCTTCGTAAAGCCAGTGGCCGCGCAGAACCGGGCTGGTGCGCAACGGCGTGGAGAACCGCGCCAGGAGCGCGCCCATGCCGAGCACGCCGCCGGGGCGCGGGCCGGTGAGCTTCACCTGGCGCATGGCCGCCCCCTTGACCCCGGCGACGCCGTAGTGCCGGGCGAGTTCCTCGTTCAGGAACGTGTAGTCCGCAAACAACGCGTCGGTGACCGGGCGGTCCTCCCGGAACAGGTGCTCGAAAAAGAGCGCGCACTCCGCCTCCATCGCGTCCATGAGCGAGGGGGTGAAGGCCTTGAACCGCTTCGGGTCCGGGCTCACCGCCTGCTTGAAGTCGGCGAATTGGAACCAGAGCCCCGCGAACTCCGTGGCCAGCGCGCCCGCGCGCTTGTCGGCGAGCATCCGCTTCACCTCGGCGCGCAGGGCCTCCGGTTCGCGCAATCTCCCGGAGCCGGCGAGGGCGAGGAGCGCGTCGTCGGGCAGGGTTCCCCAGATCATGAAAGAGAGCCGCGAAGCCAGGGCATGGCCCTCCAGCGGCGCCACCTCGCCACCGCCACCGCCACCGCCACCGCCACCGGCGCCGGCGCCGGGACGGTAGAGGAACTTTGGGTGGACCAGCGCGGGCAGCATGGCGGCGCGCACGGCGTTGACGAAATGGCGGCCCTCGGCGCGTTCCCGGTCGTAGAACGCGAGCGCCTTCTCGGTGTCCGCGGGGCCGGCCTGGCCGCGCCACGCCTTGGCCAGGAAGGCGCTGATCTGCGCGGCGGCGGCCTGGCGTTCGCGCGCCGGGTCGGCGGGCGCGGCGCCCAGGCTCCCAAGCAGGCGGTTAAGCGATTCGAACGCCGCGCGCTGGCCGGGGTCCATCAACGGCAGGAAATCGCGGGGCGCCTGGAATTGGAGCGGCCAGGTCGCATGGAACGGCATGTGGAACCGCAAAGGCCAGGGAATGCCGAGCGCGCGCGCGGAGCCCTCGGCCATGCCGGCGTACAGGTGGGCGTCCTTGTGGATGTCCTTGACCCAGTCCAGTTCCTCGTCGGAGCTGGCGCCGAAGGCGCGGTATTCGAGCGAGCGGAACGCGTCGCCCAGGATGCCGATGCATGCGTCGGCGACGGCGGATTTCTGGCTTGTGAGCTTGCCGAGGGTGCGCCGCCCGCCAAACCAGTGGAGGTTCGCGCGCGGCGTGCCGGCGATGTCATTCTGCGTGCTCGCGTTCATGCCCCGCCGCGGGTCCAGGGCCACCTGGCAGTGGAGCTCCGCGCCGCGCGCCTCGGGCGGGATCGTGAGCTCCAAGACCGACGGGGCTTGCACGCCAATGGCGTTGGGATCGATCGCTTCGCCGAAGGTGTTGAAACCCCAGCGCACCGGGTTGCCGTCCGCGCCGCGCACGTCCGGGAAGACGTCGCGCCACGGGCGCCGCACCGCCGCGGCGCCCTTGCCCACCGCCACCTCGCCGCCCTCCCAAACCACGAAGTCGGTGTCGTTGCCATCGTGGCAGTCGGAAACCATGAGATAAAGCCGGTCCCCGCGCACGCGCGCCAGGTCGATGTGGTAATATTCGGTGCCTTCGAAGCCCCCGCGAAAGTCGCGCTCCTGGATTTCGCGCGGGCGCGGGGCCGTGGACTGGATGTCCGACGGGCGGCCGCGGCTCAGTTCCTCGAAGAAGTCGTTGATCTTCCGGCAGGCGTCGCGCCGCTGGGTGAGAGTGGGGCCGGCGGGCGGTTCCAGCGCGTGCCATTGGTCGAAGATCATCTGAAGCAGATAGTTTTGCGCCACGAACTCGCGCGGCGCCGCCAGCCGGTCGAGGACCGTCAGCATGTAGTCGGAGTCCGCTTCGGCGTTTCGGGCCTCCGCGATGGAGCGGATGCCCCTGGCGGCGGGGTCGGCGGGAAGGTCCCGCCAATGAAGAAGGGTCCAGAGGCGTTCGATGGAGCTGGCGAACAGCGGTTGCTCGAATGAAGCCGCGATATCGTGGAACGTGGCGTCCGCGCCGAGGCCGAGCACCGCGCGGTGGCGGTACCGCCAGCAGGCCTCGAAGTAAATCCCGAGCGGCGCGCGCGTGCCGCGAAGAAAACGCGCGTGGGCCTCGTAAACCGGCAGGAGCAGCCGGTCCATCGCCTCCGCGTGGAACCGGCGCATCCCGGCGATCGTGCGCGCGGGGTCGGGGTCGGCCGGATGCGGCGTTGGCGCCCAGTGCAGACCCTCGGTCGGCGACGGGATGGCGTGGTCCAGCAACGCCTTGCCCGCGCGCAGGAACGCCTCGAGTTGTTCCGTGCCGATCTGCTGGGCCTGGCCGACGTTCAGAAAGCCTTCGCCCGCGGACGCATCCGGGACAAGCAGCGAACCAAGATCGATGCGCAGGCCGGTGAGGCTTTCCACCACGCGCGAATATTCGCGATGATTGAGCCGGGGCATGACGACAAGCCCCGGGTCGTTGGGCGACGCGTTGCGGATGGCCGCCAGCGCGCCTTCCAGCCACGCCGCCACCACCGCGCGTTCCGCGGCTGCGGGCTGGGCCTTCGCGGACTTCGGCGGCATCTCCTCCTCTTCGATCACCCATTTCACGGTTTCCATCAGGCCAGGCGCGCCCCGGAGGGCCGTCTCGCCGGGGAACGCGCTGAAATCGATGCCGCCCTTGCTGTTGCCGGGACCGTGGCACTCCGCGCAGTAGGTTTGCAGAAACGGGCGGACGGCCCGGTCATACTCCGTGGCGCCCGCGGACGGGGGCGGCGCGGCGGGGAGCAGCGCGAGGGCGGCGGCGGCAACACCACGCGC
>CAYSZK010000024.1:34699-42744 GCA_964435495.1 uncultured Verrucomicrobiales bacterium | reverse complement strand
TGTCCAACGGGCACCGGGTGGTGGGGCATGTGGCGGGGCGGTTGCGGATGAACCTTCAGGCGTTGAAGCCTGGGGACCGGGTGACGCTGGAGATGTCGGCGTTCGACCTGACGCGGGGGCGGATCGTTGGGATGGCGGAGGAAACGTAAAATAAAGGTTGCGCGGAAAACCAAGTCGCCTATAAAGACAGGCTCCCCTGATTGAGTGGGGAGACTAGGAGCAAGGAGCGAACCATCATGCGAGTGCGGGCATCAGTCAAGCGGTTGTGCGAGCATTGCCGGGTCATCCGGCGGCGCGGAGTGGTCCGCGTCATTTGCAAGAATCCGCGCCACAAACAGAGGCAGGGCTGAGGGCCGGCGGACGGTTCGGACGCGAGCAAGGAGAACGAAGGAATATGCCTCGAATCATGGGAGTGGACATACCGGCGGAGAAGCGGATTGAGGCGGCGCTGCCGTACATCTACGGGATCGGACCGTCGCTGACGCGGCGGATCCTGGAGCAGACGGACATTGACCCGAACATCCGGGCGAAAGATTTGACGGACCAGCAGGTGAACCGGATCACGGCGTGCATCACGGCGAACAAGTTTGTGGCGGAGGGCGACTTGCGCCGGGAGATTCAGGCGAATTTGAAGCGGTTGCAGGCGATCAACTGTTACCGGGGCATCCGGCACCGGCGTGGGTTGCCGGTGCGGGGGCAGCGGACGGGCACCAACGCGCGGACGCGCAAGGGGCCGCGGAAGACGGTCGGGGTGCAGCGGAGCAAGGACGCGAAGGCCGGCAAGACGTAGGCCTGGGCGGGTAACGGAACGGAACGAAGGAGCGGAAGTCATGGCAGAGGCAAAGGCAGCGGCGGACAAGGCCGAAGCGAAAGCGGCGAAAAGCGGGGAGAAACCCGCCGGGAAGCCGGCGAAGAAAGCGGCGCCGAAGGCGGCGGCCGGGGAGAAGGCGCCCGCGGCGGAGAAAGGGGCAAAGCCGGAGGCGGCCCCTGCGGCCCCTGCGGTCCCTGTGGCGCCGGTGGAGGAGTTCAGCCTGGACCCGTCGGCCGGGGAGAAGCCGAAGATTGTCAAGGCGAAGGGTTTCAAGAACATCAATTCGGGGATCGCGCACATTGTGGCGACGTTCAACAACACGATTGTGACGATCACGGATTTGAAGGGGAACGTGATTTCGTGGTCCTCGGCCGGGAAGTGCGGCTTTCGGGGGTCGAAGAAGTCCACGGCGTATGTGGCGCAGGTGGTGGCGCAGGACGCGTCGCGGCAGGCGATGGGGCATGGATTGCGGGAAGTGGCGGTGAAGGTGAAGGGTCCGGGGATGGGCCGTGAGGCGGCGATCCGGGCGCTTCAGGCGATAGGATTGGAAGTGACGTCGATCACCGACGAGACGCCGGTGCCGCATAATGGATGCCGTCCGCGGAAACAGCGGCGGGTTTGATCAGGAGGCAGCAGGCATGGCTCGTTACACAGGTCCGCGTTCGAAAGTCAGCCGCCGGTTTGGCGTGTCGTTGTTCCGCGCTCCGTTTGCGACGGACAAGGCGATGGAACGGAAGAATTACCCGCCCGGGATGCACGGTTCGAAGGGGCGGCGGAAGCAGTCGGAGTACGCGATTGCGATGGGGGAGAAGCAGAAGCTGCGGATGCAGTACGGGGTGATGGAGCGGCAGTTTCGGCGGTATTTCGAGATTGCGCGGCGCAAGCGGGGGGTAACGGGCGACATTTTGCTGCAGCTGCTGGAGACGCGGCTGGACAATGTGGTTTTCCGGCTGGGTCTGGCGAAAACGCGGCGGCTGGGCCGGCAGATGGTAACCCACGGACACGTGCGGGTGAACGGGCGGAAGGTGTCGGTGGCGTCGGCGGCGGTGCGGGTGGGGGACGAGATTACGATCAAGGAATCGCCGAAGTCGCGGCAGATGGCGGCGCGGTGCGCGGAGGAGATGCAGGTGGTGCCGGTGCCGGACTGGCTGGCGCTGGACAAGGAGCATCTGAAGGGCACGGTGCAGCGGTTGCCGGGACGCGACGACATCCAATCGATCGCCAACGACCAGTTGGTGGTGGAATTGTACTCGCGGTAAAGATTTGCCGGCGCATCCGGTCCGCGGGCAAAGCGCCCGCTCGCGGGCGGGGCGTTCGGATTTTGCGTGGAACGCGGAGGGCGCAGCAAGGGCCGTAGGTCCGGAGGGCGGATGGAGACCGCCGTTCTTCCGGGAAACCCGGCCAGGAAAAGGAGAGGTCCATGGCAGTTCGATTGGGTCGTTTTGAGATGCCGAAGAGGCTGGTGCGCGAAGAAGAGGGCGCGACGCCGACGTACGCGAGGTTTATCGCGGAGCCGTTTGAGACGGGGTACGGGCACACGCTGGGCAACAGCCTGCGGCGCGCGCTGCTTTCTTCGCTGGAGGGGTCGGCGATAACGAATGTGCGGATTGAAGGGGCGTTGCACGAGTTCCAGACCCTGCCCGGGGTGGTGGAGGACGTGACCGACATCGTGCTGAACCTGAAACAAATCCGGTTCAGGCTGAGCGAGCGGGAATCGCGGATTCTGTTGTTGCACGTGAACAAGAGCGGGCCGGTGACGGCCGGGGAGATCACGTTGGAGCAGGGGGTGGAGGTCCTGAATCCGGAGATGGTGATCTGCACGCTGGACAAGAAGCAAAAGTTTGAGATGGAGATGGAGGTGCGCGTGGGGCGGGGCTTCGCGACGGCGGAGGAGAACAAGAAGCCGCAGCAGACGATCGGGGAAATCCCGGTGGACTCGATCTTCTCGCCGGTGCGCAAGGTGAAGTACGCGGTGGAGAACGCGCGTGTGGGCCAGCGGACCGACTACGACAAGCTGATCCTGGAGATTTGGACGGACGGGCGGGTGACGCCCGAGGACGCGCTGCTGCAATCCTCGGCGATCCTGCGGCATCATCTGGACATCTTCGTGGGTTACGACGAGAAGGCGGTGGAATTTGACGCGCCCAAGCCGGAGCCGAGCCCGGTGGACACCAAGCTCAAGAAACTGTTGAACATGAGCGTCAACGAGATCGAGCTGTCGGTGCGCGCGGCGAACTGCCTGAACAACGCGAACATCACAAGCGTGGGGCAGCTCGCGATGAAGACCGAGGCGGAGATGCTCAAGTACCGCAACTTCGGCAAGAAATCGCTCAACGAGATCAAGGACAAGCTCTCGGAGTTGGGATTGGCGCTGGGCATGAAGTTCGAGCCGGGCCTGGTGGACCTGCCGCCGGAGGGGGAGAAGAAGGACAAGGAAAAGGAAAAAGACAAGGAAAAGGACAAGGAAAAGGCCTGACGGGCCTGGAAGGCGACGATGCGACACCGAGTGAAATCACTGAAGCTGGGACGGACCTCGCAGCACCGGGACGCCATGCTGGCGAATCTGGTCTGCAGCCTGATCCTCAAGCGGCGGGTCACGACGACCGTGGCGAAGGCGAAGGCGGCGCGGCCCATCGCCGAAAAAATGGTCACGCTGGGCAAGCGCGGCGATCTCGCGGCCCGGCGCCTTGCGGCGGCGCGGTTGGGCAGCCCGGCGGCGGTGTCGCGCCTGTTCAAGGAGCTGGCGCCGTTGTTCAAGGGCCGCAGCGGCGGATACACGCGAATTGTCAAGCTGCAGTCCAGGATGAGCGACGCGGCGCCGATGGCGTTGATCGAATGGACGGAGATGGAAGGCGCCGAGGCGGCGCCGGCCAAGGGAGAAACGAAGGCCGCCTAAGCCGGCGGAGCGCGCGAGAGGGGAGGCCCGAACATGAGCACGGAGAACCAGCCCCAACGCGGACCGGACGAGGCGAACCTGGCGTTCGACGAGTCCTGGTTTGAGCGGAACCGGGGGGCCATGCTGGCGGGGTTGTTCGTGGCCGCACTGGCGGGCGCGGGGGGGGTCTATTGGCAGGTCCAGCGGGCGACGGAACGGGAGGCCGCGCAAAGCCTTTTGGGAACCATCCAGGAAACGGAAAAGCTTCGGGATGTTCACGAGCAGTTTCCGGGTTCGGCGGCCGCGGCGCAGGCGTTGCTGGCGCTGGGCGATTCGCACTACCAAAAAGGGGAGTGGGACCAGGCGATCGAGGTTTACCGGCTCCTCACCACGGACTACGCGGGGTACGCCGGGATTGACGGGGCGTGGATGGGATTGGCGGCGGCGCTGGATGCCGCGGGCCGGCCCGACGAGGCGCTGGCCACGCTGCAAACGGTTTTCAACGAGATGGGGGCCTCCCCCCGCGCGGCGGAGGCGCGGATGCGCGCCGGCCGGCTGCTCGAGGCAAAAGGGGACGCGGCCGGGGCTCTGCAGATGTATGAGACCCTTCTGGCGGTCAGCCCGCAAAGCGCGTGGCGCGGGATGGCCGAACGGGAAGTGTCGCGGCTCCGGCCCGCGGCGCCCATGGCGCCGGCGGGGTTTATGCGCTGCGGCGGCGCGCCGCCGGGAACGCTGCTTTCGCCGGGCGGCACCGGTGCGGCGGCGCCCGCGGCACAGCCCGGCGGGCCGTGACATCGGCGTCTGGCGCCCGGCGCCCAGTCCGCCGCGTGGCCTTTGATCCCTGGACCCTCCATTCTGGACTCCGGGCGGGGGACCCGTTATTCTTGGCGGGGTGAAGCGAAGCCGTCCGAACATTCTCTTCTTTTTCACCGACCAGCAGCGCTGGGACTCGATGGGATTGCACGGGAACCCGCTTGATCTGACGCCGAATCTCGACCGTGTGGCGCGCGAGGGAACCTTCCTGCGGAACATGTTCACGTGCCAGCCGGTGTGCGGTCCGGCGCGGTCCTGCCTGCAAAGCGGGATGTACGCGACGCGGACAGGTTGTTACCGGAACGACATTCCGCTTCCGGCATCGGAGCACAATTTGGCGGAGTGCCTCCATCGGGCGGGATACGACACGGGCTACATTGGGAAGTGGCACCTGGCCGACTGGCGCAAGGCGAACGGGCCGGGGCCGGTTTTCGCGGAGGACCGGGGCGGGTATCGGTATTGGCTCGGGTCAAACATTCTTGAGCACACCTCCGACGCCTACCGGACGCGGTTGTTTGACGGGGAGAACCAGCCGGTGGATTTGCCGGGGTACCGGGTGGACGCATTAACGGACGCGGCGATTCGATGGATCGCGGAACCTCGCGACAATCCGTACTTCCTGTTCCTGTCCCACATTGAGCCGCATCATCAGAATCATCTGGACGATTATCCGCCGCCGGTGGGCTACCGGGAACGGTACGCGGGGCGGTGGACGCCGCCGGATTTGCAGGCGTTGGGAGGGTCCACGCAGCAGCATCTGGCGGGGTATTGGGGAATGATCAAGCGGCTGGATGAGGCCTTTGGGCGGGTGATGGACGCCCTGCGAAGCCTGGGACAGTTGGAAAGCACGATTGTGGTGTTCACGTCGGACCATGGCTGCCATTTCAAGACGCGGAACGCGGAGTACAAGCGCTCATGCCACGAGTCGTCGATCCGCCTGCCGGGCGTGGTGACGGGGCCGGGGTTCACCGGGGGCGGCGAGGTGAGCGAACTGGTGAGCCTGATCGACATGGCGCCCACGCTGCTGGAGGCCGCGGGCCTTCCTATTCCCGCGTGCCACGACGGGCGGCCCCTGGGGCCGTTGGTGCGGCGGGAGACTCGGGATTGGCGGGACAGCGTGTTCGCGCAGATCAGCGAATCGCACGTGGGCCGCGCGGTGCGCACGCGCCGGTGGAAATACGCGGTTGCCGCGCCGAAACTGGAAGGGGCGTGGGACGCGCGGGCGTGGGCGGACACGATGGAGGAGGCGTTCCTTTACGATTTGGAGTGCGATCCGTACGAGCTCGCCAATTTGATACAGAGCCCGGCCCATGGGGCTGTCGCGGCGCGGTTGCGCGCGATGCTGCTGGGGTATATGGAGGCCGCGGGCGAGAAACCGCCAAAGATCGTGGAGGCGGACCGTTCGGGGCCGCGCGGCCAGCGCGAGGTGAGCGAAGCGGAAGTGATGGCCTGAGCGGAGGGCGGCGAGGTTCGGGGCGGCCGGGTCAGGGGGCGTGTCCCGTGTGGCGGCGGATGGCGCCGGTTTCTTCCGCGTCGAAGGGCGTTCCATCCTGCCGGAGGATGTCGTGGAACCAGACGGCGGGTTCGGGCGCGCCCTCGGGCGAACCCCAGGGGAAGATCGTCTGGGATTTGCCGGAGACGAATCCCCAGTTGTAGGCGGCGACGCGGGTTTCCTTGAAGACGGGAAGGCAAGTCTGGAAGAGGCTTTGCTGGTTGCGCGCCATGTATTCGGTGCAAAGAACGGGACGCCCGAGGGCTTGGAGTTGGGCGATGTGGGTGCGAAGCGCGGCGGGCGGGTTGTAATTGTGGAACGAGATGACATCGGATTGCGCGAGGGCGGTGCGCTGGGCATGGAGGAGATGGCGTTGGTGTTCGGGAAGAGCGGACTCGTCGTGGGTGGCGAGCGGGTCGGGTTTGTTCCAGACGCAGACGGTGAGCGGTTGGGCGGGCGCGGCGGCGCGGGCCCAGGCGAAGACTTCCGCCACCAGGCGCGCGCTGGCGCCGGCTTTGGTGTTGTTGCCGTCAAAGCCGCTGTTGCAGGGTTCGTTGTAAAGGTCCCAGCAAAGGATGCGCGGGTCCTGGCCGTGGCGTTTCAGGACATCGGTGACGTAGCGTTCAAGGGCGGGCCACCGGGAGGAATCCATGAGGATGGAGACGGCGGGGCTTTGCGCCCAGCCGGGGTTGTGGATGCCCGGGGTGGGGGCGGGCTGGGGGCCGGCTTCGGGCTCGGGCCGGTGGCAGGCATCGAAAAAAACCAGCATGGGCCGGATGCCGCGGCCGGCGCAAAGGCCGAGGAAATCGTCGAGCCGCCGGAAAAAGCCGGAGGCGTCGGAGGACCAGAGCAGGTCGTGGAGGAAGACGCGGAGCGTGTTCATGCCAAGGCCGGCGGCCCAGTCCAGCTCACGGACGAGGACGGGGCGGTGCCGGTCGTAGTCGGCGGGCTGGAACATCTCGAGCTGGTTGATGGCGGAACTGGGCAGGAAGTTGCAGCCGACGAGCCAGGGCTGGGCGTCGTACCAGGCGCGGGCTTCGGCGGGGGTCCATTGGGTGGTGTGATTCATGGGAGCGATTCTTTCCATTCCAGCCTGGCGAGCTGGATGCGGTAGCCTTCGGGGGAGTTGATGCGGGAAATCCATTCGCGGCCATCGGCGTCCACGACAATCTCGGGGGCGATGACCTCGGGCAGGTTTGTGGCGTAATGGGCGTCGCAAGCCGCGGCGCCGACGCCGAAGTCGAGGGGATCGCCGCTCGCGAAGACGAGGGTGCCGGGGTGGATGCCGGGGTTTCGGAAGAGATGGAACCGTCCGCCGCGCTCGGCGACGAACGGGCTTTCGTGGATGCAGGGTTTGCCGTTGGCGAGGGGGCGGGGGTCGTGGTTGACGAGGCGCCAGTCGGACCAGTGGATGAGGTCGGCGGAGGAGCGGGCGTAGATGCCGGCGCGGTTGCGGTCCTGGCCGTGGTGGCCGGCGTAATAGGCGTGCCATTTGCCGTTGAAGAAACCGATCATGGGATCGCGCACGGCGCCGGGCCCCACGAAGACGCGGCTGAATCCCAGGGCATCCCGGTGGCGGGTCCAGGCTCGGCCATCGGGGGAGAGCATGAGGCAGAGCTGTTTTTCCTGGAGGTTGTAGTCGGTTGTGGGGCGGCCATCGGGGCCGGCGCCGGTGTCGTAGCCGCCGTAGAACATCCAGAACTTGCCGGCGTGCGTGACGACAAAAGGGGATTGGATGAACTCCTGGCCCCGCCACTCGACCTGGCTTTCGCCGGCGGATTTGTCGCAGCGGATGATGTCGGAGGAACGGGTCCAGTTGGAGGCGGCGAGGGAGGGGGATGTCCAATGGCACAGGATGCGGCCCGCGCGGGTCAGGCGGACGCAGGCCCAGAGGTGCCAGAGTCCGGCGGGGTCCCGGTAGAAGGTGTGGTCGTTGGGTTCGTTGCGGCCGCGGCCGGGGGCGCCCTCGGCGGTTTCGAGGCATTCGGCGGTGAGATTGGGGGGTTCGGCGACGGTGTGCCAGTCGGAGACGATGACAGGGAACATGATGGGGA
>CAYSZK010000024.1:0-34689 GCA_964435495.1 uncultured Verrucomicrobiales bacterium | reverse complement strand
GTGTAGGCGGGGTTGGGCATTTGATCCATGAATTTCGGGCGGGAAAACGCGTGAGATTGGGGCGGGGATTGTGCAGGATGCGGGCATGGAAACGTATGTGTCGGAGTGCGTGTTGGACCTTGGTTTGAAGCTGGGGGAGGGGGCGATTTGGGATGCGCGGGCGGGGCGTTTGCTGTTTGTGGATATCGAAGGGCGGACGGTGCACGAGTGGGGCGGCGGGCACGCGCCGCACGCGGGGAGCCGCGAGGGGGAACGGGCTCGGGTGCGGACGTGGGAGGCGCCGGCGCGGGTGGGGACGGTTGTGCCGGCGGCGGACGGGCGGCTGGTGGCGGCGGTGGAGGACGGGATTTGTTGTTTGGACAGGCGCACGGGCGGGCGGACGCCGTTGGCGCATCCGGAGGGGGAACGGACGGGGGTGCGTTACAATGACGGCAAATGCGATCCGGCGGGGCGGTTGTGGGTGGGATCGATGGGATTGAAGGCGGAGAGGGGGATGGGGCGGCTGTTTGCGGTGGAGATGGACGGGCGTTGGCGGGTGGTGGTGGAAGGGGTGTCGATTTCGAATGGGTTGGCATGGAGTTTGGACGGGCGGACGCTGTACTATATAGACACCCCGGAGCGCAGGGTGGACGCGTTCGATTATGACATGGCAACGGGCGCGGTCTCGGGGCGGCGGACGGCGGTGGAGGTTCCGAAAGAGATGGGGATGCCGGACGGGATGACGATAGACGGGGAGGGGCGGCTTTGGGGGGGTTTGGGGGGGGGGGGGGAACGGGGGGGGCTGGGATCCGCGGACGGGGGCGTTGGTGGCGGAGGTGGCGGTGGGTGCGGAGCGGGTGACGTCGTGCGCGTTTGGGGGCGTGGCGATGGACACGCTTTACATCACCACGGCGGGCGGGGACCTGCCCGAGGCGGAGAAGGCGCGGCAACCGCGCGCGGGCGGGATTTTTGCGGCGAAGGTTGGGGCGCGGGGGGTGGAGGCGTTTGCGTTTGGGGGGAGGAACCCAAAAGGGTAGCGGGAGGTGGGCGGGCTTGGCGAGGCACATTGCATTGATTTCATAGATGGATAATCACATGTTATCAATTTGGTGAACAGCGGACCCGGTGGCAGAAGGGGGGTGTGAAAGCGAATGCGTTTGCGATGGGCGGCCCGGCCGGAGCGGCGGGACGGATTTTGGCGTTTGTGGGGTTGGTGGCGGCGGTGATGGCGGGCTGGCACGCGGGGCTTTGGGGGTTGGCGGCGTTGCTGTGCGTCAAGGCGGCCTGGCAGGTGGCCGGGCGGATGGAGGAGATCGCGGCGGGGCAGGTGCGGCGGCGGGAAAGGCGGGAGGCATGGGTGGAATCGGCGGCGTTTCACGTTGTGGGCGGAGCGCTGGTCTGGGCCATGCTCGCGCAGTGGGACGCGCGGCCTGGGTGGGTGGAGCCGGCGGCGCTATGCGTGTTTGCCGCGGGGCTGGTGGCGAGTCTGGCGGGCCTGAGCCGGGACGCGGGGTGGAGGGTGATGGGCGGACGATGAGCCCTATATGACGAAAGAAAGCCGGCGGGCGGCGGAGGGTCGCGGCTTTTGAAGGGGTTTGGGGGGGCCGCGCCGGACGAGATTGGGGTTTTCATGGGAGCGCATTCGGGGTATGGGAGCGGTGGCATGAGTGGAGTTCGAGTTCGGTTTGCCCCGTCGCCGACGGGGTTGTTGCACATTGGCGGGGCGCGGACGGCGTTGTTCAACTGGCTATACGCGCGGCACACGGGCGGGGTGTTTGTGTTGCGCATCGAGGACACCGACGCGGCGCGCAACACGGAGGAGGCGCTGCGGGTGATTCTGGATGGATTGCGGTGGCTGGGGCTGGATTGGGACGAGGGGCCGGAGGCGGGCGGACCGCACGGGCCGTATTTTCAGAGCCGGCGCCGCGAGATTTACGACAGGGCGATCGCGAAATTGATGGCGGCGGGAAAGGCGTACGAGGAGGACCGCGCGGTGAAGTTCAGGATGCCGAAGACGCCGTGCGTGGTCAGGGACGCCATCTGCGGAGACATCACCTTTGACCGGACGCACGACGCCGACCTGGTGATCCGGCGGTCGGACGGGTCGCCGGTGTTCCATTTGGTGAATGTGGTGGACGATCTGGAGATGCGGATCACGCACGTCATCCGGGGCGAGGATCATTTGTCGAACACGCCGAAACATCTGGCGTTGTTCGAGGCGCTGGGGGCGGCGCCGCCGGTGTACGCGCACATCCCGCTGATTTTGCGTTCGCCGTCGGTGGAGGAGACGGCGGCGCACGAAAAGGCGATGGCGGACTGGAAGGCGCGCAAGAAGAAGGGGGAGAAGGTCGGGGAGGCGCCGAAGCTGGACTTGAAGATGAGCAAGCGGGACCGCGGGGCAAGCCTGGCGGAGTACATGGCGGAGGGATATTACGCGCCGGCGGTGCGGAACTACCTCTGTTTGCTGGGGTGGTCTTTGCGGGAGAACCGGGAGGTGTTTCCGATCGGGGAGGCGGTGGCGAAGTTTGACCTGCCGCAGGTGAACCGGAGTAACGCGAAGTTCGACCTGAACAAGTTGTTCTGGATCAACGGCGAGACGTTGCGGGCATTGGACCGGGACGCCTACCGGGCGTATGTGCGCCCGATTTTGGAGAAGGCCGGGGCGGTGGGGGTGGGCGTTGCGGATGCGGATCTGGATCGGGTGCTGGCGCTGGTGCAGGAGAAGGTGAAGGTGGGCCGGGAACTGCCGGATTGGGTGCGATGCTTTTTCACGGAGGACTATCCCGTGGAGGAGGAGGCGCGGGCGAAACATTTGGCGCCGGAGCCGTGCCGGGAGAACGTGAAGCGGCTGGCGGAGGCGTTTACGAAGGCCGAGCCGTTTGGCGTGACTGCGCTGGAGGCGTGCGTGAAAGAGTTGGCGGAGGGGACGGGCCAGAAGGTGGCGGCGTTTGTGCATCCGTGCCGGGTGGCGGTTTCGGGGCGGACGGTGGGGCCGTCATTATACCACATGCTCGAGGTTCTGGGCCGCGAGCGGGTGGTGGCCCGGTTGCGGCGGGCGGGGTGACGGGCCGCAGCCGCGGGGGCGCCTCAAGGGGGCGTGGGATTTGGCGCCGGGCCGGTGGATCCTGGCCGGGTGGGCGTCAGAGCGCGTGGGCGAAGGAGTCCAGGTCCGTGGCTGAAATGGCGTGGCGGCAATGGCGTCAAAGGGCATGGCGGCAAGTTCGATCAAGCGGAACGTGAAGTCGGGCACGAAACGCAGGAGGGCGGCGCGCGCCTCCGCCGGAAGATCGGGCGGGATTTCCAGGAGTTGGGCGAACTGGGCGGGCATGCGCCGATTGGCGGAACCGGATTGGAGAAGGACCACCGGAAGGATGACCGGCAAGCGTTCGGGGGGAGCCGAGCGCGGAAGCGATGCTCCCAGGTGCGGAGCATGTACCGGAGCAGGGCCAGGGCGGTCCAAGGGCTGGGTTCTTCGAGGTGTCACATCCACACGGCATTTGGCCGTAAGCAACGCCCATAGCCGCCGCTGGATGCGGATGCCGACGAACTCCACCAAGCTGGACAGGGGCATGACCCCGCAAAGGCTTTGGCCTTTGTCCTGCGACCATATTGGAGAGAGTCTGGGTGCCCGCCCGCCCGGCGTTGCGGTGCGACGGTATTGATTCAGAGGGTGGCTGGCATCGCCCCGCGGGGAGTGGAGTTTGCCGTGAGAGCGGCGGAAGGTGCGCTTCCGCAGAACAGTATCCACAGCGCCGACCAGAAAAATGGTATCCACACATGCAGAGGGCCAGGCGGAGACGGATGGAAACAGAGCGAGAAACCATTGACGACAACTAAGATGCAAAGCAAGAGCCGACGCCGGGGAGGGTGCCCCCAGTTTCGCGCCAAAATGACCGTTTGCGGCACCAGGATAAGCGACATGTCGTAGGTCCATAGGTAGGGGGTGGCCAGCAAGCCCGCGAGGAGGAGGACCGGGTAGTCCTCGCGCCAGTCAAACGGACGGCGCCGTCGGAAGCGCAACCACCCAACCGCGACGCCGGTTGCCGCGGCGGGAACCCATGCCAGTGTAAGCCCTGGATCCGCGCCGGTTAATTTGAACCACGCCAGGCGGGCGACTGAGACCATTGAGGCGGTGCTTGGAACAAGGACGCCGCTATCCGAGGACGTGAGATCGCCAAACCAGTCGGCAAGAGAAGAAGGGCAAAGCAAGAGGGTGACGGCCAGAAGCGGCCCAAAAAACCCGGCGAACCCGGCGGCCAACCGCCATTGGCGGTCGCAAACCAAGGAAACCCCGGCAGCAAGGCCCAAGGGGAAGAACAGGTGGGGCTTCATAGAGAGTGGGACCATGAGAAGGCCCGCGAGGAAGAAGCGCCGATCGACAAGCGCGGCATAGGCCGCCGCGGCAAACAGGCACAGCAGGAGGCTCTGCTGGCCGTACACCAAGGTAATGAGCACCGGGAGATTGATGAGTGCCAATCCGAGCACCAAGGGCGGGGCAAGGCTCGTTGGCGCCACGGTCTTCCAAACAATCCATGGGGTGGTGAGGGCGAAGGTGATACCAGAGGCCAGCCAGAGATGTGCGCCCGCTATAAAGCTCCTGGACACAAAGGGCCGCATCAGCAGCCCGCTCCATGGGGGGTTGTTGGTGATCCGCCGGGCGGGGACATCCAGGTCGAAGGCCTGCGCGTAACTCTGCCTTCGATAGGGGCTCAATCGCCGACCAAGCAACTGCGAAGTCGCCCAGTATTGGAAGAAGTCTTGTTTAAACTTCTGCTTCAGCCACTCCACCTCGACTCGGTTCTCAGAGGGCTGCGGCGACATCCAGGTCGCGGCAACCACGAGCGCAAGGCACCCGCCGAGGGACCGAAGAAGCGGGAAACGCCGCTCTGTGCGGTTCCCATCTCCCTCAACAATGCCCAATGCCGCAGGGGAGGGCTTTCCCGATGGCGCCCGAGAGGTCGGCTGCATGTTCGACACTTGCCGGGAAAACGCCCATGTCAAGAGACAACGAAAACGAATCCGAACACGCCGGGGTGGTTGGAGGGGTCGTAGGGGTTCCGGCCTTGCCGAAGGAGGCGGAAACCGGACCAGTAGGAGAAGAAATCCCGTGCGAGGGGTTCGCGGAGGAGAGCGGTTGAGAGGTGCCCGCCAATTCGCGCCAATAGCGTTGTGCGGGTTTGCGCTTTGGGTTTCCGAGCTTGCAGGCCCGACGTGTTTCACCTGATTTTGAGGAGCCCTCTGCTGGCCGCAGCGGGTTTCGCGCTTCTGCGTTCCATGGAGCGGCCCTTTCCGGTGTTTTTCCGCGTTGCCGCGTGGGCGGCATTTGCCGGGATCGCCACGATGGCGGCTGTGGCCATCGTGCCAGAGGCCGGTCCCGTGGTTTGGCAACAGACCCGGCGGAGCCCAGTCACACGGATGGAACGGGATCCATGTTTGAATTGGTTGATGCGGGAAACCGCCCCCAAGGCGCGGGATCTGGTGTATCCGTACTATCCTATGTACTATGTTCTTGCGGATTTACGGAATCCCATACGGCAAAGCTTTATGACTTATGGCTATCATTCCCGTTGCGACATCGCCGGTGTGATCAAGGAGCTGGATTCCGGCCCGGTGGCATTGGTTCTCTGGGACCAAGTGGTCAAGCATGATGCCATGCGCGCTTGGTTTCCAGGATATCGCGCGCCAAGTTCGGATGAGCAACTGATGGGTTTCGGGGCAAGCGAGCAGGGGCAGGCCAAGGCGTCGCGTAAGGGGATGGCGCAGGCAAGGCGGGGAAGGTGAGCGGGTCGTGGAGCGAAAGGCAAGGATGGCGCAGTTGAAAGTAAGGCGCGTGCGCCGTTTTTGGGGTTGGGCGGCGAGGGGGGCGGGGCTTGCCTTCCGTGTGAGGGTGCCGCACTATACCCGAAAATGGTGACGGATTGTCAAAGGCGTTGGTGGCTTCAGCCGCCTTCCTGGGGCGTGTTCCTGCTTGCGGCGCACTTGGCCGCCGCGATGGCGCGGCCGGAGATGCTTGTCAGTGATCCCGGGACGGGGTGGCATTTGATGTGCGGACGGGTGATGATGGAGTCGGGCCGGATCATCCGCGCCGATCCGTTTTCCGCGGAGTTTGCGGGGACTCCGTGGCTGATGAACGATTGGCTGGCGCTTCTGGGGCTGGGATTTTTGGAGCGGATGGGCGGCATCCAGTTGCTGAGCGCGGTCGGCGCGCTGGTCTATGGGCTGATTCCGCTGTTGCTGTTCCGGAGGTGCATCCGGGATGGCGCGGACCCCGTGTCGGCCTTTGTGGCGTGTGGCCTCGCGTACGGGGTGTTGATGATGCACGCTTCGGTGCGGCCCCACATGGCGACGTATTTGTTCATGGTCGTCTTGCTGGAGCGGCTGGAGCGCTTGCGCGGGACGGCGCGGGAGTGGCCGGTCCTGGCCGTTCTGGCGGGGATGATGGTGGTTTGGGTGAACCTTCACGGGGGCTTTGCCGCGGGCCTGGTGGTTGCGGGCATTCACGGGGTGGGCGGCTTTGTGGAGTGGTTGGTGAGCCGCACGCGCGAGGCGGGCCGCCGGCTGGCCGGGCTGATGGTTGTGGGCCTGGTGCTGGGCCTGGCGTCGCTCCTCAATCCGCACGGCTGGAACTATCACTTCTCGATCCTCGAATACTTGGGACGGGAGTCGGTGCGGTATTGGCAGGAGTGGCGGCCAACGGATTTCGAGCACGGGGGATCGGCGGTGGTTGCGTTTGAGTTGATGATCCTCGCGCTGGTGTGGGTGCTGGCGGCTGGCCGCACGCGGTTGAGGGCGGGCGTGGTGCTCACGCTGGTATATTTCCTTCACGAGGCGCTGCACTCATGGCGCCACACCAATCTGTTTGCCATCGCGGCGGCGCCGGTTCTGGCGCTGGGCTTGTCGGCGATGCTTGCGCGCTGGCCAGGATGGTTTCAGGTGCGTTTGCCGGAACTTGTCCGGTTGGAGCGGCGCGCGCCGGTGGGGATTTGGGTGGCGGGCGCGGTTGTGGCGGTGGTTGTTCTTGCTGCCACGGGACGGGCGCCGTTTCGGGCGGACCTCCTTGACGTTCATCTGTCACGGGGCGCGGCGGCGTTTCTCCGGTCGCGCCCGGAGGTTGTGCGGAGCAGGATTTTTAACACGGACGACCTTGGAGGGGCGCTGGTCCACGAGTTTTGGCCGGCGATGAAGGTGTTCATGGACGACCGGGATTTTTATCCGGAATCGTTTGTGATGAAACGGTATCTGCCGCTGGCGCATGCATGGCGGGGCTGGCGCGATGTGCTGGCGCAGGCGCGGGTTGACTGGTTGATCGTTTCTTCGGCAAGCCCCCTTTTCTGGTTGTTGCGGGAGGAGCCCGGCTGGTTGTTGGAGTACGGCGACGCGGGGGTGGCGATTTTCAGGCGGGCCAAGGCCATCGGGAAGACGGAAGGGCTGTGGAACTGTGGGAAACCCCTGGATTCAGATTGACGCTCCGAGGGGGAGAGCGACTCTCCCGGGTGTGGCGGCGTTGGCACGAGAGTCTGGTGAAACCACAGTTCCCGCGGTGGTCGGACGTGATGGGGAGTACGAGTTTACGGCGCTGGAGGCCGCGGCCAACTACCGGAGCGCGGTCGCGCACGAATTTGCGCCGTGGTTGCGGGGTGAAGTGGTGGAACTGGGGGCCGGGGTGGGCCAGATGACGGAAGCGATCATGGCGTTGGCCAGGCATGGCGCTTATCTTGCTGTGGAACCGGACCATCGATTTTCCGCCAGGTTACGGGAAAGGGTTCCGAGTGCGCGCGTGCATGAGGGGCTTTTGGCTGATCTTGTGGGGAGTGTCAACGCGCACACCGTCGTGGGCGTCAACGTGCTGGAGCACATTCCCGACGACCGGGCGGAATTGGCTGTTTGTGCGAAGCTCTTGAGGCGGCGTCGCGGAGTGTTGTGCCTCTTGGTGCCCGCTGGGCCGGAGTTGTTTTCCCCGATCGACGGGGACTTTGGGCATTGCCGCCGTTACACCAAGCGCGAGCTTTTTGGAAAGCTCCGGGACGCGGACTTTGAAGTGATCCGGCTTGAGTACTTCAACATGCTCGGGTATCTGGCGTGGCTGGTGAACTTCACATGGTGCCGCAGCCGCCGTTTCGAGCCGGCCAAGGTGCGGCTGTTTGACGGGGTGCTGTTTCCCTTGGCGCAACGGGTGGAGAGGTTGTTGCCGGAGGTGCCCTTTGGACAGAGCCTGGTTGCCGTGGCGAGATGTGGGGGAGGAACGCGATGAGCGAAACTGCGGGCAGGAATGCGGTTCTCAGTGTGGTGATGCCTGTCTTCAACGAGGTGGCAACGGTTCGAAGAAGTATTGAGCGTGTCTTGGAGCAGGAGTTCGTGCTCGAGGTGCTGGTTGTGGATGACGGCTCGACAGACGGGAGCAGCGCCGCGGCGGAAACGGTAAAGGACGGGCGTGTGCGGGTGTTACGGCAGCCGGCCAACCAGGGCAAGGGTGCGGCGGTTCGGGCCGGTATTGGCGAGGCGCGGGGAGAGTTCGTGCTGGTTCAGGACGCGGATTTGGAATATGATCCGCGGGATTACGCCCGCCTTCTGGCGCCACTGGCTGAGGGCGTTGCGGATGTGGTTGTGGGAACGCGCTTCCGCGGGTCGGGGGCTGCGCGGGTTCTGTATTTTTGGCATTCCGTTGCCAACGGAATTGTGACGCTGTTCGCGAACATGCTGACGAACTTGAATCTGACGGATGTGGAGTGTGGCTACAAGGTTTTCCGGAGGGAGATCATCCAGGCGTTGCCGCTTAAAGAGAACGGCTTTGGTTTTGAGATCGAGGTGATGAGCCGGTTGGCGCGCGTTCCCAAGGTGCGGATATATGAAGTGCCGGTGAGCTACCATGGAAGAACCTATGCGGACGGCAAAAAGATAGGTTGGCGGGACGGCTTGGAGGCCTTGTGGTGCGTCTTGCGGTGGAATTGCATGGACCAGCGTTGGGACGCGGCGCGTCAGGGGGAGGGGAGGCGGTTGCCGGCGGGGTGTCGTGCGAGGCAAAGGAAGAAGGCGGCAAGGGTCCATGGCGTGATTTGAAGATGGGTTGCGGCGGCGACAGGCTGAAGGACGAGGGGAAGCAGAAGGACAAGGCCGCCAAGCAACGCGAGTGCGCGGGGTGGGTTCCCGCGGAGGGCCAGAAGGACGGCCGGGACCGTGACAAGAAGTTCGTAGTAGAATCCGTAGGGCAGGGCGAGGGTGACGGCGACGGCGGTGGCGGCAAGGCGCAGGTCACGGTCGGGCGAGGAACGGCGCCATAACCTCCAGACGAAGATGCCCAGGCCCAGGAAGAGGGTGGCGTGCGCGGCGAGAGTCCAGGCGACGGGAATGGAGAGGGCAAGGAGGGCGGACGGAAATGAAATCATTCTTTGGATGTCGCCGCGGCGGGCTGTGAGGTAGTCTGCCGTGACGCTGGCATTGCGAACAAACGCGGCCCAAGGCTCCGGGCCCCAAGCGGCGAACGCCACGGCGGAGAGAGCAAACGCCGTCGCCGCGGCCGCCGCCAGTGTTTTCCATCGCCCCGAGGCGGCGGCGGCGAGGAGGAGGACAGGCAGGAAGTGGGGTTTATAGCAAAGGGCGCCCCAAAGGCATCCGGCGAGGGCGGGGCGTTGTTCCAGCAAGGCGAGGCCGGTCCATGCGAGGAAGGTGGTAAGGGCGGCGTTTTGGCCGTTGGCGAGGTTGAGGAATGCCGCGGGACTGGCGACAAGAAGCAGAATGGCGGGCCGGGGCAATCGAAGAATGCCGCCAAGCAGGCAAAGCAGGGTGGTGGACAGCGCCGCTGCCGCAGCGAACGCATACTTGTAGGGCGGCAGGGAGACGGGAAGGCAGTACAGAAAGCCAGGAGGGGGGTACTGCCAGCCGGTATTGGCGAGCAATCCAAGCGCCTCTTGGCGGGAGGCAAGGACACTGTGCTCATAGGCGCCCTCAGGGACTCCCGCGCAAGCCAGGGTCCCGGCGGCGTAGAACAGGGAGAAATCCCCGCCAAAAACTTCTCCGGAGGCATAGCGCATCGGGCCGCCGCATGACACGAGCCAGGTGAAGGCGGCCAACTCAAGCGCAAGCACGATGGGGGCGAAGCGGAGGAGTCGTGGCAGGGCGTCGGATGGGGGGGGGGGCGGCCGGCTCTGTTGGAGTGCCTGGTGGGGGCGGGGCAACTCTTGCATGCGCAGTTTGGTATGGGATAAGGGGCAGGAATTCAAGGATGGACGCCAAGGGCGGTTGCCTTGCTTGGTGGAGCCTTGCGGGAGCCGTGGGATTCGGTTGGGTTGAGGTATGGAGGCTGAGATCCTTGAAACTTTACGGATTCCGCCGGGTGGGGCGCAAGCCGGGGAGATGGTTGCGGGGTGGCGGTGCGCCGGGTTGTTGGACGGTGCCGAGGCGAACGCGTGGGCTTATTTGGCGTTGCGCGGCATCGGGCTGTGGCGTTTCTGTTGCGGAGCGGTGGCCGGACATGGCCGAGGAAATGCGGTGCGGTGGCGGGGCACGACACGCCATTGCGAGGATGCCATGGTCGGAAGGGACGTCATCTTGGGTTGAACCCACCGCATGGGCATTGTTGGCGCTGGGGGTGGCCGGGGAAGGTGGGTCGGAACGGGCGATGGAGGGACGGTGCACGTTGTGGGCCCGCGAGATTGGTGGAGAGGGCTGGAACTATGGCAGCAGTTCGGTGTTCGGGACTCCGCGCCGTCCCATGCCGGAGAATACCGGTCTGGCCTTGGAGGCGCCTGCCGGGCGGGCGGGGCCGACGGATGTCGCGGGGTCAATGCGGAAATTGGAGACGTGGGTTGAGGAGGGATGTGGAACACCGTTCCCATTGGCCCACGCCATCCTCGCCATGGCTGCGTGGGGCCGGAGGCCCGCGGACAGTGAGTCGAAGACCGCGGCGGCGGCGTATTCCGAAGCCAAAGTGGCCAGCCCTGATCTATGGTGCCGGTTGGCGGATCGAATTTGATGCTGGGGAGACGCCGCACGAAGCGAGAGGAGCCCGAAGTTGATTCTCGAAGCCGGGCGGCGTAGGGTTGCGGCATGGAGCCGTTCCTTTTTCGCGAGGCGCAGAAGTTCGAGTGCCGGGATTGTCCAAGCCGGTGCTGCCGGATGCCGTGGCGCATCGCGGTTACCGACGCGGAGAAGGCAAGGTACGAGGTGGACGCGTGGGCTGTGGAACGGGTGAAGACCTCGGGAAGCGGATACGCCAGACTTGCCTCCGGACGGTGGGCGATTCCCATGGTGGAGTTTGAAGGGAGCCCATGCTGCGCGTTTCTTGAAACGGATGGTTTGTGTGGGCTTCAGAAGCGGCACGGGCATGAGTTTATCCCTCGAGTCTGCCAGGTATTCCCCTTCGACTTCGTGGAGGACGAAGAGGGCCGTGTGCGGGTGGGGCTTTCCCATTTGTGCCCATCGATCCGTGACAATTACGGGCGGGCGTTGGGGCCGCAGTTGGAAGCAAAGTTTGCCCAGGATGGCGGGAAGGCGCGGGCGATGGTCGATCATATGGTTGCGGGCGAGAGGACGCTGGTGGGGCGGGAAATCTACATTCGCGTCGCGGGGTTTTGGCGGGAGCGGCTTGAGTCGGGCGCACCCCTTGCGCGGACGCTGGCCGACCTGCACGACGGGACAATCCAGTTTGGTGTGGCTTTGGAGGGTGATCCATCGGGGCGGAATGTGGACAAGGCCTTGGATGCGGCGCGCGAGGCGGCGGATTTTGGGGAGGACTTGGCGCTCAGGCAGAAAGATGACGCCTTGGCGCGGTTGCTATTTGCGGCGCTTTTGTTGCCGCTGTCCTATCCGGTCCGCGTGGCGGGAGTGCGGCGCGGCAATGGGTTGCGGCGGAACCTGGCCATGGCGCGCGCGAAGGTGTCGTTGGCGATGGGGAAGGGGGAATGGGATTTGCTGTTTTTCGGCCGAGTGAAAGCGCGGGAGTTGGCGGGTGTCTCAAGGGTTTTGGGCACGGAACCCTTCGACTCCACGCTGCGGGAGTTCTTGCTGGAGGTTTTGGACCGGCGCGCGTTTTTCGTTGGGGCGGGCTCGCTTGGGAAAGTGACTTTTCTGATGGGGGCGGCAACGGCGTTCGCGGCCCGGCTCGCGCGTGTCGCCGCGCTGGCGCGCGGATCGGCGGTGGCGGAGCCTCGGGATTTCAAGGATGCCATCAGCGCCGCCGAGTTCCGGTTGCTGGCGCACGGGCCATTTCTCAGCGGGACGAATCCGCTGGTGGCATGGTGTGACCGGATATGCGCGGGATTTCCCTTGGGCATGCGGCGGCTGCTGGAGGTGGAGTTGGCGGACGCGTGAGATGGGGGTGGCGCATGGGGTTCCGGCAAGTCGGCGAGGCAATGGGGATTGAGGGGAAAGGGGGAGGGTGGGTGCGTGCGGGGGTGGTCAGGCGGTTTTTTGAACGACGACAGCGAATTGGGCGCCAAGGGGCAGCCACGCGAGCAGGGGTTCCAGGGGGCGGAAGGCTTTCAGAAAGGCGGGAAAGAAAAACAGATGCTGGATTTTGATGACCCGGCCCAGGTGCCGGGAGAGGCCACCAGCCAATTCCCAAGGGAGCAGGGTTACCGCCCCACGGTCAAAGGGGATTTTGCTCATTACCCAAAGGGTTCCTGGGTTGAGGGGGTTGTTCTCAAAAACGGCGGCGAGGCCGTCCGGGCGGAGCGCCATTCGCAGTGTTGCGTAGGCGTCCTGCCTTTGGGGTGGAGGAATGTGGTGGAGGACTCCGGCGGAGAATGCCAGATCAAAGTCTGCGGCGGGCTGGAACTCCATCAGGGGAAGGAAACTCGCGCGGGAGTCGCCCGCCAGCCTCGCCTTGGCGCGATTCATGGATTCGCGGGAGACATCAATGCCAAGGACGGTGGAGCCTGGGAAACAGCGCAGAAGATGGGGAACGGCCGAGCCGGTGCCGCAGCCGAAGTCCAGGATTCGCCGGGGGGCCGGCAATCCAGCCGCCGTGATCCAGGAAGCAAGCCAGTCCACGCGGGCGGCACAGAAGTAGTCCATGGTGTCGCCCGCCAGGGTGAGGGCGTTGTTGATCAGCGTTTCGTAGTTGGCGGCGTAGGAATCAAACGGGGCCGGGTCGGGCGGGGAGGCCGGTTCGGCGAGGGTGTTTTCCTTCCGGCTGAGGAGCAGGATGCTGGCGAAGAACCCCGCGAGGATCGTCTGGATGCCCAGGGTGACAGCGGTGACTCCGGGGATGGCCACGCGCATGGTTTCAGCGTAGGGCATGTGGCGGAAGTCCAGGGAGACCCACCACCAGACGGCGTTTGCCAGAAACAGAAGGCCGCCAAGAATGGCGAGGGCGCCCAGGGCCAGGAGGCGCTCCACGTTGAACACGGCGTAGAACGCGTCGAGCCGCGGGTCGCGGGGAAGGATGCCTTCCGTTGCGGCGTAGGTCTTGGCAAGCAGCCCGAATATGGCGGACTGGAAACCGCAGACCAGAAACATGGACGAGAACAGCATGGTGTGGGCGTCGAGCGTGGCGCCGAGGACTGATGCCCCCGCCCATCCGAGCGCAAGTCCGGCCAAGCCCGTTAGGGAAGCGGCGAGGCCCGGAAGGAGGAAAAGCCAGCGGGGGCTGCACATGAGGAAGAACCGCAGGGTGCGCCAGCCGTCCCGTACGGTCTTGAGATGGGGGGGGTGGGACCGGCGTCCATCCTTGTGGAGCGTGATGGGGACTTCAGCGATCCGGATGCGCATCAGGCTGGCCTTGATGATCATCTCGACGGCGAACTCCATTCCGGTGCACCGCTGGGCCAATCGGGAATACAGAGGTTTGGTGAAGGCGCGCATGCCGCAATAGACGTCGCGGACGGGGGACTGGAACCAAATCCTGGCCAGGAACGAAAAGACGGGGTTGCCGATCCAGCGGTGGCTGAAGGGCATCGCCTCGGGGGCGATGGTTCCGCCGCCCGACGGGAGCCGGCATCCCTGCACGAGGTCAAACCCCTCCAGGAGCTTGCCGTAGAATTTCGGAAGTTCCCGAAGGTCGTAGCTGTCGTCGGCGTCGGCCATGAGGATGAACTCGCTCTGGGCCGCGTCGATGCCGCCCATCAACGCGCTTCCGTACCCGCGGCTGGGAACCGGCACGAGGCGGGCGCCGAGGCGGCGGGCGATTTCGGGAGATCCGTCCGTGCTGCCATTATCGGCGACGATGACCTCGCCGGGGATGCCGGCATCGCGCATGGCATGGAAAGCCTTTTCGACGCAGGCCGGCAGCGTGTCGGATTCGTTGAGGCACGGCAAGACAACGGACAACGGGGGTTTGCTTGGCGGTCTTTCCGTTTGTGCGGGCACCACGGAGCGAGGTTGGCAGCGCCAACCAGGATTCACAAGGCGGATCGTCCCGTGTGCGAAGCGGAGAATGGCAGTGGGAGCTCCCGCGGAATCATCGTATGCCGATGGGGCGGCTCCGCGAAGAGACCATGAGTGGCAGGCAAGCCCATGGAATCCAGAAGAAATGCCAGAAGTCCCAAGGGCGTCCGGCTTGGATATAAGGGAGGATCGCAACCACCGCGAGTCCGGCCCACCAGCGGACATGGGGGGTTGGCGGATTTCCGGGGCGGGCCGCCGCGGCGAAGATCAATGGCACCATCAGGAGCGTCATGTCGAAGCTCCAGACATAGGGAGCGCAGGCGATGGCCGCCCACGCGGCCCACGCGGCCAGGCGCGGGGAGTCCAGGCGGCGGTCGGGACGAAGGCCCGAAAGCAAAAGGGCTGGGACCGCGGCGAGGGCGGGGACAAAAGAGGCAAAGGCAGGGTCGGCGCCGGTCCACAGGAAGGCCAAACGGCGCAGTGCGGCGCCGAGTGTCGCGGGCAGAAAGGTTGCGAGGGGAGGGGCGCCAGTGAAGATGTGGCGGAGCCAGGATGGAATCAACCGGGGGTCTCCGGCCAACGCAGCCAGTAGGAGCGCGCACCCTGGCCAGAGAATCCATTGGAGGCGCCGTTCCCGGACCGCTTTGACGAGAATTGGGATTGCCAGGAAGGCAGCGAGGTGGGGCTTGATGCTGAGGATGACAAAGGCCAGCGCTCCTTGGGCTGGCCGATTGCGGGCAAGCGCCCGGAAAAGGAGGGCGCCTGCGAAGGCAATAAGCGGACTGATCTGGCCTATGAAGAGGGCATGGAACGCGGGAAACCACCCGAGAAAAACGACCGGGAGGGCCACCGGGCAGGGCGCCGCCGGACTGACCGCATTCCAGGCCAGCCACGTGGATGCCAGGAGCAGGAGCATCGAAACGGCGCAAAAAGCCAGGGCCGACGCACGAAAGTCCGGGGACCACACCGGTTCGAAGAACAAAGCGAACCACGGGGGACAGTAGGTTGTGTTGCCCGGCGGCACACTTACATGCAAGGCGAGTTCGTAGTTGGCGCTCTGGTATGGGTCCCGGCCAAGGCGCCGGACGGCGGCGAAGAGCCAGTATTGGCGGAAATCACAGAACGCCCAACCATGCTCCTGCGGGGGCACGGTCGGTGGCATGGTTCGGAGCCGCCAGCCAACGCCGAGAGCCGCCAGGGCAGCAAGGGTGATCACGCCTGCCAAGGCGGCGCGGCGGCATGCCCCTGTGAGTGGGGTGGACGGGGATGCTGGGTTCATGGGTGCCAGGGGAGAGTGCCGACGCATGGCGGTGACGCGAGAGATTTCGCCAGGCGGGCTCCGCAATTCGAGGCCGAAAGCGCCGGTGCGGTGGCCAGAATGGAATCGGAGGGCGTGTTTGGGTTCTGGGGCGTTGTCTTCCCTGGTGGCGGGTGTGCCTGGCGCTGTCGGAAGGCAAGACATGCCCCGAACCCGCATCTGGATTTATGGCGTGCGGGCGGCTGTGGCCGGGAAGAAGATCGAGGTCTGTTCATCGGCGAAGGCCGGGGTCCAATGGATGCTGGATTGGAGCAGGGTAACGAGGGAGTTGCGGGAGGGCACGACCACGGCTGTGACGCGCCACGCTTCGAGGGTTTCGTTCCAGTTGGTCTTTAGATAGAAGACAGAAGCGTAGGTATTGGTTATGAAAGGGTCCAGATAAAGATCGGTCCTGTCGTCCATAAACACCCGTTGTGCGGGCCAGAACCGGTAGATCAGGGATCCGCCAAGGCTGTCGATATTGAACATACGCGCGAATTCCGAAGGCCGGGATTCGATGAAGCGGGCGGCGGCTTCGGAAAGGTGGATACCGTCCAAATTCCGGCGAAAAGGCGTGTTGGAAGACGAGCCCCAAGCAAGGAAAGTGAAAGCGATGACAGCGATCCAGGCAGCGGCTGATCTGGGGCGCCGCGGGCTGGTTTCGGAACGGCGAAGCTCGGCGCCCAGCTTGGGCAAGAGATGGCGGATCAAGTTTTCGACTTCACGGGCAAGGGCCGGAGCGAGAAGGATCACGAAAAGATTCACATGCCTGCGGGACGCCAGGGCGAGGTGGAGAAAGCATGGCAACAGAATAAATTCGGCCCCTCGCAGCCGGGCATCCTTCCGCCCGAGGAGCAGCAGGCTGAACAACAGCAAAAAGCCGAAAACCCGTATGGGATGGCCATCTTCCTGGAAATTCGGGCTGCGAAACTCGAGCCACCATTTCAGGGACTCCAAGTTGAGGTAGCCGGTGATGGATGCGTGCAGATGCCAGCCGCGCGGATTCACGAGGCTCGCCGCCGAGCACACGGCAAGGATAATCGCAAATCCCGCGGTCTTGCGGATACTCTCGCGGTCCCGGCGGATTACGGCGGGCAAGGCCGATGCAGCGAGGAAAATGCCGGTTACAACAAGGCCGACGGCGAATGCGGGATGGAGGTTCGTCCAGAGGACCATCAAGGGCGGCAGCACGGCCAGGCGGGGCCAGGCGCGGGTATGGCGCTCAAAGCCACGGAGGCGCCCGGCGAAGAACGCGAAAAAGAGATAGGTGAACATGTGCGGACGGAGGAAGGCGTGCATCAGGAGGACCTGGTGGGCGGCCGCAGCGGAAAGGAGGGCGATGGGCGCCGAGGCGCCCTCGTCGCGGCAGTTGGCAAAGACCACGACGGGAATTGCGGCGTACACGCATACACCGAATGCGGTGGCAAGAGGCAGTCCGCCGAGGGTCTGAAGCCATCCCAGGATGGCTTGGAACAACCATTGGTACGCGACCCATGGCTGGTCTGGCATGGTCCAGGAGAACAAGTCCTGAACGGGAATGGAACCAGTGCCGACGATATAGGCGCCCGTTTTCAAGTGCCATCCCGTGCCTGGATCCAGCACCGCCAAGGTGGGGTGGAGTGCGGCAATGGCAAGGTGGAGGGAGAAAAGAAGCGCCGCAAATGGGGGCAGGAGCCGGATGGGCTGGGGTTGGTTTTGCGGCAGGGGAGGCGTCACCCTGGGAAGATTCTAATGACCGGGGCCGGAGGCAAGGAAATTCGGGAGACGGTTACTGGTTTTGGCCGCGCTGGAACACCGGGAGTAAACGCGTCGGTCGCGCAGGCGGGCGCGGGTTCACCAGTGCCTGCCGAGGGATCGCCCTAGCAGCCTGTCGGACTTACCCCGCGGGTGGCGTTGCCGCCGAATTTTGGCGCTGGCAAGGAGCAAACGAAGCGGCTGTAGTCTCAGCGCTGCTGCCCGAGTGCGGCGACACCGCCAGCGCCAAAATCCGGCGCAACCCGAAGGGCTGGAGCGATTTGGAGCGTCTGGCAGTGTCGCGGGCTCAGTCAAAGCCCGCTGAGGGGATTCTCCCTCACCCGCTCCTCGCCAGCCACCCCAACTCCCTCCAGCGCCGCCCGCGCGGCAAGTCCGACAGGCTGCTAGGAGAACGGAAGCGGGGTTGGGCGCGGCTTGGACGGATTCTGACGCCGGCATGCGGCTGCTGGGGCGATGGCAGGCGGCCTCTTGCGGTCCCTGGCCTTTGTCGCGGGAACAGCCGGCGTCTCACCGGCCGCCGCGGACTGGGACGCACTGGCATCGTGGGGGATCATGACGCGTCGGGAAATCGAAGGACCGGGGGATGGAAGGAATGGTTCGCGCGGGGAGTTGTCTTGAAGCGCGGATGTTCCCGCGTAAAGTCGGGGCGTGAGTGGCTTGACTCAAGAGCGTTTTGAAGGCGGTCCACCGGCGCCAGTGGCGTTGCGTCCTCCGCTGTCCCGGTGGGGAGAGCCGGGGATCCTGGAGAACGCAGAGAACCTGGCTTGGGTGGCTATGGGAATGAGGGACTGGCCAGGGATGGAGGAGGCGCATCGCGCGGCCAGCGAACGCCTGGGGACGCTGCAGGAGGGGGATGGCAGGGTTGTTGCTGAGCGGGGCCGCCGGGAGGCGGTTTGGACTACCGCCTTGGCGGTGCTGGCTTGGACAGGGATCGAGAGGATGGAGGGGAAGCGAAATGCGGCGCTTGAGTTCCTCTTGGAGAGCCGGGGCCGGACAACGCGGCGGATCAAAGACTCCATTTTGGGCCATGATCCCTCATTGGTGGCATGGGCGTGGACGGAGAAGTCGTCGCCGTGGGTGGAGCCGACGGCGCTGGCGTTGCTTGCGCTTGGCGCTTCCGGGTTGGGGGACCATTCGCGGGCGCGCCAAGGAAGGGAGATGCTGCGGGACAGGCAGATTGGCGGGGGTGGCTGGAATTACGGCAACAGCAAGGTGTTTGGCCAGACGCTGGTTCCGATGCCGGAGAACACAGGACTTGCGGTGGAGGCGGTCGCCGGGCATTTGGGCTTGGGCGAGGTCGATGGCGCACTCGCGATGCTGGGGAACTGGCTGGGGTCCGGTGGATCGACTCCCCTGACCCTTGCGCACGCGGTTCTGGGGCTTTCCGCTTGGGCGCGGCGCCCGCAGGATTCGGAGGTTCGGATTGAAGAATCCGCGGAGAGATTTGCCGAGGGTTTGGGCCGGAATCCGGCTTTGTGGGGCAGGCTGGCTGTGGCGTACCGCGCGCGGCACGGCTTGGTTGCGTGGTTGCGGAGGGCGGGCGATGACTGACACACGGCGAAGGTTCCTGGTCCGGGCGGCGGCTGGCGGGGCGGCGGTTGCCGGGGCGTGGCATTTGTGGGATGAACAGGCGTGGAGACGGATGCCGGGGGCGAATGTGTTCGTTGGGCGCGCACCCAGCTACCGGGAAGACATACGTTCTGTCGTCCAGGCGGGCTTGAAGGAATTGGGGGTGACGGAACGGGAGGTGCGGGGGCTGCGCATCCTGTTGAAGCCCAACCTTGTGGAGCCGTGGAGCGACAAACCCCATGTGAACACCGATGTGCGGGTTGTGCGGGCGGTGGCGGAGGCGTTCGTGGCGCTAGCCGCTTCGGAGGTGTGGGTAGGGGAGGCGCCCGGACACCGGCGGGATACATGGCTGGTTTTTGAGTCGTCCGGCTACATGAGCGGGCTTAAGGGCGTTCCTGTGAATCTCGTGGACTTGAACGAAGGGAAGATGGTTACGGTGAAGAACGCGGGGGGGCAGACCCGGTTTCGGGAGTTCACCTTCTCGGCGTTGCTTCGGCATGTGGACTGGGTGGTGTCCGTGGCGAAAATGAAGACCCATCATTGGGCGGGCGTTACGCTGTCGATGAAGAACCTGTTTGGCGCGCTTCCGGGCCATGTGTACGGGTGGCCCAAGAACGCCCTGCACTACGCGGGGATTCCAGCGAGCATTCTTGACATAACCGCGACGCTCCGCCCGGCGTTGGCGGTGGTGGATGGCATCGTGGGCATGGAGGGCGACGGCCCAATCATGGGCGATCCGAGGGAGGCGGGGGTTGTGGTCATGGGACGGAATCCCGCGGCGGTGGACGCGACTTGCGCCCGTTTGATGGGAGTTGATCCGCTACGGGTGGAGCATCTTAGACGGGCGGAGCAGTTGGTGGGACCGGTTCGGGAATCCAAGATTCAGCAAGTTGGGGGTGATTTGATTTCCAACTCATTGCAGTTCAGGCTCATAGACTCGATTCCGGCCCAGAAGAGCATCAGGCTTTAGAAATTATTTATGGACATGTCCACACATAATACTAAACATGACAACTAAAAATTACACAATAAGATCTCACGTGAGCCGGTTGAAGCTGTTTGCATGGTCACTCCACTCGACTTGTAAGTATTTCGTAAAGAGGATCTTAGGTGAACGAACGGCAACTGAGCCTGGGCCGCGGAATTTTGCGCGCCTTCGGCCGTTTTGGCGCGAAATTTGCTTTAAGGGTTTCCATCATGATCGAGGTGGAAAAGTCAGCCGCGCGTTGGGTGGCCATCTCGTTTGGACCAAGGCGAAGGGCGCTTATGCGCGGGTGGCGGGGGGCTGGCCGGGGACGGGTGTCGGGCCAGACGATGGTCGAATATTCCTTGCTTGTGGGTTTAATCGCGGTCTCGTTGATCGTGGCGGTTTCAACTTTTGGGGATGAGGTCGTTGAACTTTATGACTACATCGTCTCCGAAATGGGTCCAGCCCTTGGAGGATCGTAATTTGGAGTGTTTCAGATCGAACTGCGGACAAACAAAATACCAGAGAGGAGGTGAGTTAGAAATGATTAAGGCCATTATGAAGCGGGACAAAAAGGGTCAGACGCTGGTTGAGTACGCGCTCATCGTTGCGCTGATTTCCGTCCTCCTGATCGCCGCGCTGCAAGCGCTGAAGACCGGTGCCTCCGACACGTTCGGGGCTGCCAAGAGCGCCTTGGACACGGCGAGCTAATCGACGACCTGTGTTGTCGAGCGAGGGGTGGCCGCTTGGCCCCCCTCGCTTTTTTGTTGCAAAAGGCTGCGCATCCGCTACAAGATGAGGGAGATATGCAGCGGCGATCTCCGGCATTGATGTTCCTCTTGGCCCTGGCAATGGCGGGGTTCGGGGTGTTTTTGGTGGTGCGGCATGTGAAGGAAGTTGAAGCGCGCGCGGCCGGAAGATCGGCGGGGGGGGAGATGGAGATGGTCACCGTCATCTTCACGAAGAAGGAGGTTCCCGCGCAGAGGGCTTTGCTTCCGGAGTTGGTCGAGCCCAGGCAGGTGGCGCGGTCCCCGAATTTTCCACCGGCGGACAGCGTGACGGAGCTTGAAACCTTGAAGGACTCGGGCGGCGAAGCTCTGTACACGAAGTATGCGCTAGCGGAGGGGGAGATCGTCCGCCGCGTGAAGGTCACGACGAAACAGGAGGCGACCGCGATGGCGTTCCGGGTTCCCGAGGGGATGCGGGCGATCACCATCACGGTAAGCGAACCGAAAGCGGTGGGATACGCCATCAACGCGGGAGACCGCGTGGACGCCATTGTTCTCTACGAAACGGAGGGGGGCGGGGGCGGAAGCCAGACGGTGCTGCAGAATGTGCAGGTGCTGGACTTTCCGATAGCCGACCCTGGCAATCCCGAGCGCCGGTCGTCGGCGCCCGTGGTGACCCTTGCGGTGACGCCCAAGCAGGCGGAGGTGTTGGCTTTGATTGAGAACACCGCGCGGGGGGTGGTGCTGACCCTGCGGCGGTTCGACGACTTTGAACCTTTTGAGACGGATGGCACGACACTTGCTCAAGCTCTCGGAAGCGAGGCTGAGGCGCCGGTGGTCAAACGGGAGGCGCCCGCGCCCCAGCCGGAACGAACAATTGAGATATTCCAGGGAGGGCAGAGGCAGCAGACATCGGTGCCGCGGTGACGCGGAGTGGAACGGGAGTGACCCGCATGAAAAAAGGAAATGGAAACAGGCGGAAGGAGAAAGCGGCGGTTTGGCCGCGCGTCCGGATGGGGGCCGGGGGCATGGCGGCCATTTGGTTGCTTGTGGGTGTGGCCTTTGCGCCGCGCGCGGGGGGCCAGGACCTTGGAGTGGCCTTGGCGGCGACGGAGCCGGAGTACGTGCAGATCTACCTGGGTGAATCCTTCAAGCTCAACGTCCGCGAGGTTTCCAAGGTGGTCGTATCGGACCCGGAGATTGTCGAGGTGGTGCCGGTGACCACGGATGTGCTGGTGTTGAACGCCAAGAAGTCCGGGAGCACAACGCTGACACTGTTTGAGGCGGCGGCCGAGCGGGTGGTGCGGGTGTTGGTGGTGCAGAACGACATTGCGTTGGCGATGCGGATCAAGACCGCGATCGGGTACCCCGGCGTCAAGGTGTTGATCGCCGAGCAGAATATCGTGCTGGAAGGAGAGGTGGAGGACCAGGACGAGCGGAACCGGGCGATCACGATGGCTTCGGCTTTTCTGCCGGCGGTGCGGCAGATGGCGGTGGCGTCGGCGCCCGCGAACAACGTGTATAACAACACGCAGTATTTCCAGGATTCGGTGGGGGAAGGGGACGTCTCCGACGCCAAGGCCTTCAAGCTCGAAACGCCCGAAGGGATCGTTGATTTTCTGCGGGTCCGCAGCCAGCGCCAGATCCGGCTTCGCATCCAGGTGGTCAGCGTGACCAAAGGGTCACTAAAGGATTTTGGAATTCGTTTTGACGAGGGTGTAGGGTATGCGGTGGGATATCAGGAGTTTGTGTTTGGGCCGGCGAACACCCTCTTTTATGGGGGCGACGATGGCAAGATCGACGATGATGGGTTCTCGGGCGACGACTGGCTCGGCACCCAGATTCGGCAATTGGGCCATGGGGCGTTTGCGATTCCGAACTCCCAAGGAGGCCTTTCGATTGACGGGGAGACCCCCGATGGAGAGGGATCTGTTGATTCCGCGTATTCTGTTGTGCTCCGGACGTTGGAGAACAAGGGGGACGCGAGAACGCTGGCGCGTCCGACCCTGACCACGCTGGACGGGGCGGAGGCCTCGTTTCTGGTGGGCGGCAAGGCGATCATTCCGATTGTGGGCGGATTCGCGGGGTCGGTGCAAACGGAGGAGTACGGTGTGAAAGTGTTTTTCCGCCCCAAGATCATGGCGAACGGGAATGTGAACCTGTGGGTGACACCGAAGGTGTCGGAGCAGCCGACCGAGGTGGGTGACATCATTTTTGTGGACTCCCAGAACACCCGGAACAATGTGGAGGTTCCCAACGGGGCAACGGTCGTGCTTTCGGGCCTGTTCACTGTCAACCGCAACTTGACCGTGAACAAGCTTCCCTGGCTGGCGGACATCCCCATCCTCGGGGAATTGTTCAAGAACAAGGTAAACCGGGACGGAGACCAGGAGGTGTTTTTCCTCGTGACTCCCGAGATTGTCGCCGCGCCGGTGTATGCGGCGGTGGGCGCGGACATGCCCACGGAAACTGGTGACATGAAAGTGTGGATGCAGGAAAAGCGGGTGTTCAGCTCGATGAACCCGGACGTGACGGCCAAGGGGCCACGGGTGAATCCCCGCGATTTTCCGGACTCCGGACTGCCCGGGGCGGACGCCGCGGAGGAAGTCGATTACCGGCGCCAGGCGTCCTTGGAGTCCAACCGCAGGACGATGCCGGAGGCCGCGGCGGCGGCGGGACCGCGAAATGGGCGGAAGCCGGTGGTGGAGCCTGTGTCCCTGGAAGAAATCAACGGGCGGGCGCCTTCGGGCGCGGTTGTCCCGAAACCGGCGCCGGTGAAACCGGCCGCGGCTCCCAAGCCCGCGCAGGCGCCGGCCCTGCAAGCGCCGGCGGCGCCGGCGCTCCAGGAACCGGCCGTGGAAGAACCGGCGGCGCCGGAATCGCCGCTGATGAACCTGCCGCGTCCGGCGCTGCCGCAATTGCAGCCGCGCTGACGCCCCCGCGGACATGGCCGGCATCCTTCTAGTCAACGACAGCACCGCGCAGTGCCAGCAGGTCCACCAGGCGATCAGCGCGCTGCCCGACGACGCGATCGTGAACGAGGCGCGGACGGCGCAGGAATGCCTGTTGTTGCTGGGTTCCACAACCGCGCAGGTTGCCATGGTGCGGTGCCAGTTGCCGGACGCGGACGGCTTGCAGTTGGTGGCGCAGATTCAGGCGCGGAAACCGCATATCCAGGTCATCCTGACGCTGGATGGCAACGAGCCGGTGGATGTGTGGCAGCGGATTTTGCAGATGGGCCTGCGCAATGTGATCACGCCGCCGCTGGATTACGAATCGATCCGCCGCGCGATCCAGCAGGCGATGCAGGCGCCCATGGCGGTGGCCGGGGCGCCGGTTGGCGGCGGGGAGGAATGCTTTGTCGTGGCGGTGGCGGCGGCGCGGGGCGGGGTGGGGAAGACCTTGGTGGCCACGAACCTCGCGGCGAGCATGGCCCAGTGGAGCTCGCGGGTTTGCCTGGCGGATTTCTCGGGCCAACCGAACGATTTCTCCGTGATGCTCGACGACGTGCCGCGGAACACGCTGGCGGATCTCCTGACGGCCGGGGACACCATCGACGCGGAGTTTTTGGAGACGATTCTGGCGGCGCATCCGAGCCTGGGATTCCGCTACCTGAGTTCGCCGCAGCAGGAGTTCAACGCGGCGGAGTTCACCAAGCCCCTGGCGCGGGATGTCGTGCGCAACCTGCGGCAGCTCGCGGAATTTGTGGTGATCGACACGGGGGAGCCCGAGGCGCCGGCCACGCAGGCGGCGGTCATGGAATGCGGACTGGCGTTTGTGGTCACCACGCGGGACGTGGCCCGGCTGCTGGCGACGCAGCGGTTCATCAAGCGGCTGGCCGAATGGGAAGTTGACGCGGACAGGGTCAAGGTGCTGGTCAATTCCGCGGAGATCGGCGCGGAGATATCGGATGGCGAGATCGAATCGATTTTGGAATGCCCTGTGGCGGCCTATCTGCCGTCCAATCCGGGGCCCGCGACCTTTTCCATCAACAGCGGCAAACCGCTGGTCATTCATGATCCGAAGCAGCCGCTGTCGGTGGTTCTGACGAAACTGGCGGAGCTGACCTGCCGCCGTTGGTCGGAGGAACACGGCCAGGATTCCGGGCCTGTGGAGCGGGCAATGGAGACGGCCTCCCGGAGCCGGGGGGCGACGGGGCGGGTGGCCCAGGCTGGTTACCGGTGACAACAGGGAGGGAAATTGGCGATGGACGCGGAATTTAGACGGCGGGCCGCGAATGCGGTTTGGGGAGGGGGCGCGTGACGCCGGGCATACCGAGGCCCGGGATGCCCGGGGGCATGCCGCCGGGAGTGCGGCCCGTGGCGCCGCGGGGGGGGCCGCCTTCGGAGGCCGTGCAGGCGCCCGGGCGGGGGCCGGTCCGGGACCCGTCGCTTGAATTTTGCCAGAAGTTTAAGGAGCAGGCGTTGCCGCATTTGATCCAGAATCTGGACCCGAAGCTGTTGCAGCCTGGCAACGAGCAGTTCTTGAGGGCGCGGGTGGAGGAGTTGGTGGACGAGAAGCTCCGGATGGAGCGGATTCCGGTGGGGCGCCAGCTTCGGGCGCGGCTGCTGACGGACATCGTGGACGAGATGGTGGGTTTCGGCCCGCTGGAGTCGTTGCTCAAGGATGACGCGGTAAGCGAAATCATGGTGAACGGGCCGCCGGTGATTTACGTGGAGCGGAAGGGAAAGCTGGAGTTCAGCGGGGTGAAGTTCACCGACGAATCGCACGTGCGGCGGGTGATCGACAAGATCATTTCCCCGCTGGGGCGGCGGATCGACGAGAGCAGTCCGATGGTGGACGCGCGGTTGCCGGACGGTTCGCGGGTGAACGCGATCATTCCGCCTTTGGCGCTGAACGGATCGACCATCACGATCCGGAAGTTCCGGGCGGACCCGTTGAAGATCGAGGATCTGCTGCGGTTCAAGAGCCTTTCCCAGGGGATGGCCCTGTTTCTGGCTTCGGCGGTGAAGGCGCGCATGAACGTGTTGATCTCCGGCGGCACGGGATCGGGCAAGACGACGATGCTGAACGTGCTTTCCTCGTTCATCCCGAACGACGAACGGATCGTGACCATCGAGGACGCGGCCGAGCTGAAACTGCAGCAGGAGCACGTGGTGCGTTTGGAGACGCGCCCGCGGAACATCGAAGGCAAGGGGGAGGTGACGATCCGGGACCTGGTGCGGAACAGCCTGCGGATGCGGCCGGACCGGATTGTGGTGGGCGAGTGCCGGGGCGGGGAGGCGTTGGACATGCTGCAGGCGATGAACACCGGCCACGACGGATCGATGACGACGCTGCACGCGAACACGGCGCGGGACGCGCTGGCGCGCCTGGAGACCCTGGTGATGATGGCGGGGATGGACCTCCCGCAGCGGGCGATCCGGGAACAGATCGCGTCGGCGATCAACTACATCGTGCAGATCAGCCGTCTGGCGGACGGGAGCCGGAGGACCACGGCGGTTTGCGAGGTGCAGGGGATGGAGGGGTCGACGATCACAACCCAGGAGTTGTTCAAGTTCGAGCAGAAGGGCGTGAGCGCCGAGGGCAAGATTTTCGGAACGCTCCGCGGGTGCGGGATCGTTTCCAAGTTCATGGACCGGTTCAAGGCGGCGGGGTACCCGATTCCGAACGATGTGTTCCAGAGCGTGGTGGAGCTATGAACACGTGGCTTTTGTTCTTGTTGTTCGGGGGGGCGGCGATTCTTTTGGTCACCTCGGTTCAAGCGATGCTGGGAGGCGGGGATGACGCGATCAAGCGGCGGCTTGAAGCCTTGAAAAGGGCGGGGGGCGGGGATGTGGAGACGCCGGATTGGGCAAAGGCGATCGCCGAGGAGGAGGCCAAGCAGCGGGTGGATTTGCGGGGCGCCTTGACTCGGGTCGCGGGAATTGGAGTCGTTGAAAAGATCGAGCGGCAGCTCGCGGGCGCGGACATTAAGATGCGTGTTTCCGAGTGGGTTCTCGTTCGGCTGGTGCTGGTGGTCGGTCCGCTGGCGATAGGGGTCGGCTTGTTGAAGCAGCCTTTCCTGGGGGTGGGACTCGCGGCGGCGGGGTATCTGGTTCCAGGGATGCTGGTTGGCGCGCGGCGAAAGGCGCGGGTTGAGAAGTTCAACAACCAGTTGGCCGAGTTCCTTACGCTTCTGGTCAACGCGTTGCGGGCGGGGCAGACCTTCCTGCAAGCCATCGACCGCGCAACCCAAGACTCGCCCGAGCCGATTCGGTCGGAGTTCAAGCTGCTGCTGAACGAAACGGGGCTGGGGCTTCCGGTTGAGGCGGCGTTTCAGAACCTGATCCATCGGGTGCCCAGCCAGGACCTTGAAATCACGGGCACGGCTTTCATCATCCAGAAGAACATTGGCGGCAACCTTGCGGAGGTCATGGAAAAGGTTGCTTATACAATCCGGGAGCGTGTTAAGATTCAAGGGCAAATCAAGGTGATGACCGCCCAGGGGATCCTTTCCGGAATCCTTGTGGGCGGTCTGCCAATAGCTTTGGTCTGCGTTCTTTATTTTTTGAATCCATCGTATATATCACTTCTTTTCACAACACCGAAAGGCCAGATGCTCTTGGCCGGAGGTTTGGCACTGGAGGTGATTGGCGCCTTGGTGATCAAGAAAATTGTCACTATCGAGGTATAGAATGCAATCTTTGGATATCATGCTCATATTTGTTGCCTTCCTGGGGGCTGCTCTGCTTCTCATGATGGGGGTCGCCGGGAAGAGCGCGCCCGCCGCCTCTGTGGCTGAGCGTGTCAGGAAGGTCTCGGCCGGAGGTGTAGTCAGGGAGGACGCCCTCTCAAAACAGAGTTTTTTCGAGCGCGTGCTTGTCCCGATGTCCGAAAATGTGGGCCGGGCTTTCGGCGGCATGACACCCGCCAAACTGGTTCAAGACTCAAACAAGGTGCTGGGCGAGGCCGGCCTCTCAAGGAGCCTCACAGGCGCCCAAATGGCGGGGTTTAGCTGGATTCTTGCCTTAGGGCTGCCGACACTCCTGCTTGCGCTCTATGGCGGAGCATCAATGCCGCCCATCCAGCGCGTGGCCATGCTGGGTATTGGCGCCTATCTGGGCTTCCGCCTTCCGTTCATTCTCCTGGCGGGCCGGGCCAAGAAGCGGAAGGCGGAGATCGTCAAGTCACTCCCGTTCGCCTTTGATCTGCTGGGGATCAGCGTGGAGGCGGGCATGGGTTTCGATGGGGCGATGGCGGCGGTCGCGGAGCGCTCCCGAGGCCCGCTGGCCGAGGAGCTGAACCGGACGCTCACGGAAGTCCGGCTCGGGAAACCGCGGACCCAGGCATTGACTGACCTCGGAGAGCGGACCAACTGCGAGGACTTGAAGAGTTTTACGGCGGCGGTCGCGTTTATCTCGCAGTTGGGGGGGAGCCTGACCGATGTGCTGCGCATCCAGGCGGACGCGATGCGGGTGAAACGGCGGCAGCGGGCGGAGGAAAAGGCGATGAAAGCGCCGGTCAAAATCATGATCCCCCTGGTCTTCTTCATTTTCCCGTGCATGTTCGTCGTGATCCTGGGTCCCGCAGTGATCATGATCATGGAAAGCATGGTCGGCGGTGGGTAGCCTCGCGGGATGGCACGGAACCTGCTCCGAATGGAAATAGTCATGCAGCTTTCACGGCACAGTGCGAAGGGTTGGCTGTTGGTCGGCGGTGGCCCGGCGCGGGGAACCGCGATTCTGGAGTTTGCCCTTGTCATGCCGTTTTTCTTTTTATTTATCATTACCATATTGCAGTGGTCGCATATGTTTTATGTGCAGCAGACGATGCAGCACGCGATCAAAGAGGCCGGGCGGCTTGCGCAGTTGGGCGCGACGGAGTACGGGGGAACGGATTTTGGAACTGTGGAGGCGATGTATATGGCCGCCTTGTATTCCAATTCCATGGGCCTGTTGCCCAGCGCCAACGCTAAGTACACCATGAAAAACGACCGCACAACCAACGCGGATTTTGGCGGGGCCAACGCAACCTTTACGGTCAGTGTGGCGTACCGGTACAACTACGCGACGCCGCTGGTCGGCTTTTTCAACGCGTTCTTCGGCCCCGGCAACCGGTTCAACGACGGGTCGAATCTTGTTGTGACGCACACATTTGTCGCGGAGAAATACGATGACCAGTTCTAACCGCAAGAGGACGGCCGGGTGGCGGCTGTTGCGCGGGCGGCGGGCTTCCGCGGCCCAGGGCATTGTGGAGTTCGCGTTCACTCTGCCGTTCCTTCTCATTTTTTCGGCGGTGATCTTTGAGTTCGGGCGCGCGGTGCTGCTCCGCCAGCAGGCCTTGAGCCTTGTGCGGGAGGGCGGATTTCTCGCAACGCGCAAGACGGACCCTCCGACCGCGACCAACTTTCCCAACGTCATCGCGGCGATGGAGAAGCACGCCCTGCCCTTGAGCCTGGCGAGCCGGGGGAGGGTGTACGTCGCACAAGTTTTTCCCGAGCAGCCGGGCAACAAACCCCGGATTGTGCAATTTCAGCAGCATGGGGCGCTCGCGAAAGCCTCGCCCACCGTCGCGGCGGGGTTGAACGGGTTGGCGACGTTGCCCGGTACGGTAACCCTCCACAGCAACACACCGATCTACGTCGTCGAGGTTTTCCTGAGGCACGACCAGGTTTTCCCTTTCGGGTTCGGGACTTTTCAAATCGCAACCAACATGGACCACGCTTATGATATTGGGTTTTTCTGAACGGCGGCGCCTTTTCGGCCCGCGAAGTTCGCAGGTGCTTGTGACCTTCGCGCTGTCGCTGCTGATGATCCTTGGGATGTGTTCGCTGGCGGTGGACGTCGGGGTCATGTACGCCACGCGCGCGTCCCTGTGCAAGGCGACACAGGTTTGCGCCTACCGGATGACGCGGTACATCAGCAAGGGGCAGGCGATCATGATCGAGCGCGGAAAGGAAGCCATCCGGGAGAACGAATCGCGCGCGACGCCTTTGGATGACAAGATGACCGTGACGTTCGAGCCGAACCCGGAGGACCCGGTGCTGGTGCGCACCGCCTGCGACGCGGAGGTCGAGGTTCCTGTGTTCTTTGGCCGGATTTTCACGGGCGACAATGTGACCCTGCGATGCGAAGGGAAGGCGGTCCGGTTTCCGATTCTGATGAGCCTGATCATCGACCGTTCCGGGTCCATGACCGGGAACGGCGGATCGACGACGATTCCGGACACGGTACCCGCGTTCCTGCAGAATTTCGTGACGAATTTCGACAAAATCGGAATCTACTCGTACTCGTGGACGCCGGTGCGGGAGATGGCCTACACGAACAACTTCATCGGGCAAAGCATGAAGGACCTTTTCAGCGCCAGCGCGGCGAACCGGCTGAAGTTCAACGGGTATACGGCCCCGGCCGATTGCCTGCGGATGTCCCTGGAGGATATGGTCGAAGAGGAGGGATACACCAACAAGGGTGTGAAAAAGATTGTGGTGTTCATGACGGACGGGTTGTTCAATACGTTCCGGCTCCGCCCGCCGAACGTCCTGGGCGCGTTTTCGACGCCGCCGCCCGGATGGAGCCAGACCGACTGGAATCTGGCCTATTTTAACTCAAACACCCTTTACAGCACCACCAACGTGATGGGCGGCGACGGCTCCGGGCGCCCGTTCCTGCCCAGCTACGCCGGTCCCTCGAAGTTTTTCCCGGACCACGGCGGCGGCTTCACCTACATCAAGACCAACAGCGCCGGCAACGGAGTGGTCATGTGGAATCTGGACGCGGTGATCAGCGAAGGCGAGAGCATGATGTATCCCCTGATTGGCGCCACCAATCTCCAAGTATACCGGGACTTCCAGGGGAACTTGTACACAAACACCTACGCGGTCCTGGGAAAGACCCAGAGCGGCAGCGGCTATCCCGAAGGCAAGGCGATCGACAACGATACCGAGTTCAAGAAGGTCAATCCGAAATTCCGCTACAGCAACCAGACGCCGGTCGGGGAATCCAAGAAGTCGATCGACCAGTTCAAGAGTAACTTCCAGTTCCTGTCGGCGAAGGACGGGCAGTGGAAGGCGCTGAGCGGCGACACGATACGGGCGGAGGCCGCGGAGCACGCTTTGCGCTATTGCAACGCGGCGCGGCAACAAATCGGCGCGACCAACGCTGTGACCTTCTACACCATCGGGTTTGGGACCGGCGGCAGCATAGACACCACCCTGCTCATGAAGATGGCCAATCTCAACCCGAACGACAAGACGCCGCCCTATACGCCGCTGGACGCGTCAAAGCCCTACGATGATTCGTTCGGATTCACGCAGGCGGCGAATCCCGCCGAGTTAAACCGGACCTATATCGCGCTCAGCATCTATCTCGCAACCCGGCTGACAAAATGACCGGAGAACCCAAGGCCGGGCTCTCGCGGATGGGCCGGAGACGGCGGGTGTGAGGCGGGTGGGTCTCGGTGCGGTCGGCAGGGGGCTTCAGGTTCGTGTGGAGGTCGCGAAGAGCCCGTGGACACGCATGCGCGGTTTGTTGGGCCGCCAAGGGCTGGCGCCGGACCAGGGTTTGTGGATCGTCCCATGCAATTCGATCCACATGTGGGGCATGCGCTTTGCCATCGACGCCGTTTTTCTGGACAAGAATCTCCAGATCGTGGATGTGGTCCGGGATTTAAAACCGGGCGCCTGGCTGTGGCCGCGGTGGCGCGCCCATTCAGTCGTCGAATTGGCGGCGGGAGCGGCGGCGGTGGCAGGCTGGGAAACAGGCGGAAGGTTGGAACTCTTGGAGTGCGGCGATTGATGACTGTGCCCGGCATGGGCTTGTATCTGTGAGGCGCGGCACGGCGGCTGAAGTTTGAATCGCCGCCTTTGAACTTTCCTTGGTGGCGCCACCCATCGGAGTTCGCTCCAGACAATCGAACTCCGTTTGCTCTGGGGTGTTGGCGGCCGCTTCGCAGGCTGAGGCGGACAGGCGGCCCGCGGTGGAGCTTTCTCTCCACCGCACCGGTTGCGGCGCCGGTGGGAGTTCAGCGGCGGGCGGCCGCGCGGCGGCGGAGGAACGCGAAGAGGACGGACGCGCCAAGGAGCGCCACCCAAGAGCTGGGTTCGGGAATGATCGTTTCCCAAGTCATCGTTAAGTTGAAAGTATCATTCGGGTTGAGGGAGAAGCTCCAGCCGTAGGCGATGGCGAAGTCGTCACCGGTTTCACCCGGCCCGAAGCTTCCTGTAATCGCATTGGCCAAGGCCGTTACGTTGGTGTCATCCAGGGAATTCGCCATATCCCCGGGAGTGCGGGCTTCCCATTCATTCGCGGCGGCGGAATTGGAAAACAGAAGATTCAGCCACGGATCCGCCGATGCACTGTCCCGGAAGCCACTGGCGCCAACGGAGGAGAGTATGTTATCCGACGAAGACAGGGACGAGACATCGAAGTCAAACAGGGCATAGAAAACGCCAGACGTGGCGGTCAGGGACAGGTTCGAGATCGAAATCACCTGGGTGACAAGGGAGGTGTAGCTGCCCGCCGGACCCCCTGTGAGCGTCCATGTGGAAGTCAGGGAAACAAACTCGTTGGTATAGACCGCTGTGAGCACGTTTGTGGCTGGAGTGGAAAAAGCGCTTAGCAACGGGATGTACTCCTGGGTGTCGTCCGTCATGCGCAGCCAAAAGCGCGACTGGGAAAGGTAGGTGAACCCATCCACCGTGGTTGCGTAAACGGATCCTGTTGGAAAACTGTTGTCCCCGGTTCCATCCTCAAGGTTTAGGAGAAGGTTCTCGTTGGACACAGTGACCTGCGCTTGGACATGGCTCACCCAAGCCAGCAGGGCCAGCGCAGCGACAAAACCGATTTTCTTCACGTTGCGTTTCATGTGATTCACGAAGTACCTCCATTTCAGGACTAACGAGGGGAACAATGCACGAAATGTTCCTCTCGGGCAAGCAAAAAATGTGGAAATCTTATGGACTCCGCATTTTTTTCGGTGCCGAATGGACCGGCTCGCGGCCAATCGCTGGCGCGAAAAAATGCCCAATTACAGGCATTAATGAATTAATGGCTCGATACGGAGCGAAAATTCCGCGTTCGCTCGTTCGTGAGAGGCATGGAGGTTGGCCGCGCCGCGCAAAGGAGCGGCGGCGCGCTTGCCGCAGGACTTGGCAGCGCTTTGAGGCGTGAGGGAAAGGCCCGAATCTTTACGATCCAGGCAAAGGGCGCACCGGAATCCCGCGGCATGGCCGCATCGTAATGATTCGGGGGATCGGGTGAGCGCGCTGGTTGCTGGGGCGGGGGAGGGGTTGTTCCCGTCGGGTGCCTTGAAAGCGCCGCAGGGGCGGCGCAGTCCAAAGCGCTTCGCGCGGCGGTTGGCGGGGCCAAGTTCTGTGCGCGCAAAACGGGCCGCCATTACAGGGGCCGTGCGGAGCGGGAGAGGGCGGTGGCGGCGGTTTCGTCGGCTGTGGCGCGTTTGGGGTCGCCTTTGGCGTTCCAGGCGCGGGCGCGGAGCTTGAAGGCATCGACGCGCTTTGGATCGAGGCTAAGGGTGGTGGTCAGGGCCTTGAGCGCGCCGTCAGTGTCGCCGATGGCGAGACAGGCTTCGCCGCGGAGCAGGAGGGATTCCGCGGTGGGCTTGGCGAGGCGGTGATGGGTGTCGAGGGCTTGCAACGCTTCCCGGGGCATGCCCTTGCCCAGGAGGGCGCCCGCCAGGAGGAGCGGTGGCTGGGGCTGTTTGGGCGCGAGCTTGGCGGCCGTTTCGAGGTCGCGTTGCGCTTCGTTGAAGCGGCCCATCTGGAGAAACGCGAAGCCGCGGGTGACCAGGGTTTCGGGTTCCGAAGGCTGGAGGTCCAGTGCCCGGGTGGCGTCTTCGACGGCGGCTGTCCAATGCCGTTCGGCGGCGCGGAGGCGCGCGCGAAGGGCGAGGGCGGTCGCGGAGTTCGGGCTGGTTTGGATCGCGGCGTCAAGGCTTTCGAGAGCCGCGGCGGTGCGGCCCTGGGCCATGCGGGCGCGGGCGCGAAGAAGGTGGAGGGCGGGGTGTTCGGGGAGGGCGTCCAGGGCGCGGGAGGCGGCGGCTTCGGATTCGGGGTTTTTCCCGAGGCGGAGCAGGAGGGCGCTCTGCATCGCGAGCGCGGCGGGGTTGCGGGGTTCGGCGGCGAGGGCGTTTTCGACGGCGACAAGCGCGGCGTTGAAGTCGCCTTTTTCGGCGGCGCGGCGGGCGGCGCGCAGGGCGGGGCTGAGTTCCAAGGGATCGGGGGCTGCGGCATCGTCCGGGGCCATGCCGAGGACTTCGGCAAGGGTTGCATTGGTCCAGGTGAAGGGTTCGGCGTTTGTGTTTGTGGGGGCGGGGCTTGCGAGGGGGGAGCGGGCGAGGTCGCGCAGCATCCAGAACACGACGCCGGCCGCGGCCAGGAAGGCGAGCCAGAAAGTGGGTTTGGCGAGAAAGGACCGGCTGGGGGGATCGCTGGACATGGGAACCTGTTAGCGCAAGGACTGGGTTTTGGGAAGGGGGCGCACGAGGCGGGGTGCGGGAGGCTATGGGCGCGGGCTGGGCAAGGTGTGGAGCGGGAATTTCTCATGCCCGAACCGCCGTTGCGAAACCCTCCTTGGTGGCGGCTTCGCCTAAGCGATGGTCCAGACAGACGATTTCCAGGCGTCCCGGATCGTGGTCCGCGGCAATCATCGCGGCCGCCAATTGCAGCGCATCGGCGGCGCGCAACGGATGCACGCGCAGCATGCGCTCGGCCGTTCTGCGGCAGGCTTCTCCGGGCAAAACTTCATCCCAGCCGTTGCGCAGTTCCAGAACCCGCCGTTCGGCCGCGCGCATGCCTTCCGCGGTCAATCGCCCCCCGCGGAACAGGCGCATAAGCGCCGACAGGCATTCCGCCGGCGTTCCCCACCATGTGACGATCTTGGAATCCCGCGCCAGCAAGGAGGCCATTTCCGCGGTGCGCGCCTGTTTGACAAGCAGCGGCACGATGCCCGAAGCGTCCCAGTATCTCATTGGGGCTCTTCGCGGTCAGCCAGGAGTGCGTCCAGGACATCGCCGCTGGCTTCGGGGACGGCCAAGGGGAGGGCGTCAAAAGCCTTCGCATCGAGATGGGTTCGGGCCGTTCGCAACAAACCGCGTCTCACGAGATCGGCCTGCCA
>CAYSZK010000023.1:0-43281 GCA_964435495.1 uncultured Verrucomicrobiales bacterium | reverse complement strand
GGAGGCCGCCCGGGGAAGGCGATTTTTGGCTTCAACGCGGCAGGGCCTGGGCGTAGGGTAAAGAGATGCAGGAGGTTGCGTACAAGGGCGTGCTGCCCGCCATGGGCATTCTGGAGAACTTGGGCGAAGGCAGCCGGCAACAACTGGCGGCCCTGGGCGCGTTCACCAAGCTGGAGCGCGGCGAGGTGCTGATCGCGGAGGGGCAGAAGCAGGACTTCCTGTTTCTGGTGCTGTCCGGGGCGTTGGAGGTGCAGACCGACGCCGGGGGCAAGCCGGTGCAGTTGGGCGTGCTGCGCGAGGGGGACTGCGTGGGCGAGATGGGCATGTTGAACAACGCGGCGGCGTCCGCAACGGTGATGGCGCTGGAGGAATCGGTGGTTTGGTCGCTGAACGTGGACCAGTTCGACCTGTTCCTGAACCAGAACAATCTGGCGGCGGCGCACGTGCTGCTGGCCATCGCCAAGGTCCTGAGCCAGCGGCTGCGGGAGGCCAATCAAATCATCAAAAAACACAACATCCTGCCGGACGCGCTCCGTGTGCGCGGCCCGCAAACGCCCGAGCCGATCACTTACGACTCGGCCAAGCCGCATTCCGGGGCGTTCAGCATCTTCAAGACCGGGCCGAAGGAGTATCCGAAGGCAAAGATTTCGCAGAGTATCCGGATTTGAGGCGGAATCCCTTTGGGATTCCCGTTCGCCAACTTAGGCGGGGTTGGAGGACATGCCGGCGGCGGGAATCCTCCCATCGTCGGGGGCTCGCGCGCATTGCCCGGCCACCCGGTTTCGTGCATCGTGCCGGGGATGAAGCATCTCGTTTTGGCCATCCTGGCGACCGCCATGGCCGCAAGCGCTTGGGCGAACCCCGCGGACCGTCCGAACATCGTCCTGGTCATGGTGGACGACATGGGGTTCTCCGACATCGGCTGTTACGGGGGCGAGATCGCGACGCCGAATCTCGACCGGCTCGCGGGGGAGGGGATGCGGTTCACGCAATTCTACAACAACGCCAAGTGCGAGCCTTCGCGGGCGGCGCTGATGAGCGGGTGCTATCCGGGCAACGAAGACAAACGCTTCGGCCAGGGGCATTTCCTGAGCGCGATGCGGAAGGCCGGATACTGGGTGGGGCGCACCGGGAAGAACCACGAGGGCGTGATGGGCGACTGCGACCGCTCGGCGACCATGGGACCGTGCGCGAGCCATTGGGATTTGAGCAACGACAAAAGCAAGCCGATGGCCGGGATGAAGCTGGACGGAAAGGCGCTGCGGGCGGAAGAGTTCAAGAAATTGCATCCGGACTTCTATTCGACGGATGTGTGGACCGACTACGCGGTGAAGTTCGTGGAAGAGGGCGCGGCGAGCGGGAAACCGTTCATGATCTACGTGGCGTACAACGCGCCGCATTATCCGATCCACGCGCGGCCCGTGGACATCGCGAAGTACGAAGGGAAATACGAAGATGGCTGGGACGCGTTGCGGGACAAGCGCAGCGCGAAACAGCGGGAGATCGGGTTGTTCGACCCGCCCTTGCCGCTGTCTCCGCGTGATGACAAGACGCCGGCGTGGGATTCCATGGGCGGGGAGGAGCGGACGTTCTGGGCGCATCGCATGGCGGTGTACGCGGCGATGGTGGACCGGATCGACCAGGGCGTCGGAAGAATTCGCGCGGCGCTGGAGACGGCGGGCGCGGACAGGAAGACCCTGGTATTTTTCCTGTCGGACAACGGCGGCTGCGCGCAGGATGCGGCGAAGAAGGACGGGCCGCCGGCGGGACCGGCGGGGACATGGGATTATGTGGGATTGCCCTGGGCGAACGCGAGCAACACACCGTTCCGGCGGTTCAAGACGTGGAATCACGAGGGCGGAATTTCGACGCCGCTGATCGCGTGGTGGCCGGGGAAGATCGCCGCGGGATCGTGGGACCGGAAACCGGGGAACATCATGGACTTGCCGGCGACCTGCCTGAACGCGGCCGGCGCGCCGGTGGACAAGCTGCAAGGCCGGACCCTCTTGCCAGGATTGCTGGGGGGCGCACGGGCGGTTCACGAGCAGTTGAACTGGGCGATTTTGAAGGGGAAGGCGGCGCGGAAGGGGGATTGGAAGGCGGTGCGGTACGGGGACGCGCCGTGGGAGTTGTATAATATCGCGGCGGACCGGACTGAGTTGAACGATCTGGCAGCGAAGGAGCCCGCAAAACTTGCGGAACTGGCCGCGCAATGGGAGGCGTGGGCCGGAACGGTTCGTTATATTGGGGAGCCGTAGGGGTTAGAACGGGAATCCGGACGAAGGCGGGGCGGGGAGCACGGGCGCCGGGGCGGGTATCGGGCGGTCGGCGGTTTCGTGGAGGGCGAGGCGTTCGACGTAGATGGCCTTGTAGGGAAGGGCGGGGCAGACGTGCTCGCACGCCCCGCAGCCGATGCAGACTTCCTCGTTGACCTCGGGAAGGTAAAGGCCGCCGCGCCACGGAACCATGGCGATGGCGTGGGTGGGGCAATGCTCGCCGCACGTGCCGCAGTCGGTGAGGCCGCTATGGACGATGCAGTTGAACTTTACGAACTTGGCGGCGCCGACGCGGGTTACTTTCTTGGCCTCCATGGCGAGGGGAAGGATGGCGCCGGTCGGGCAGACTTCGCCGCACCGGGTGCATTCGTAGTTGCAGAACCCAGCCTCGAAATCGAGGCGGGGCTGGAACAGGCCGCGCGCGCCGTACTCGAGAAACGTGGGCGTAAGGACGTGGGTGGGGCAAACGCTGACGCAAAGGCGGCACGCGGTGCAACGGCTGTTGAACCGGGCCACGGATCGCGATCCTGGCGGAGAGGCGGGATCGCGCGGAGGAAGCGGCCCGGGGCGGTGGCGTCCCGCGCCGCGTCCGCGCCCAAGGCCGCGGCCGAAACCGGACCCGCTCCCCGGACTGGAGGCGCCGGGCACGGGCCCCTCGGAAGCGCCGGGGTCTCCGGCCTCCCGCGTGCGGGCATGGGCGGCGCCGGCAAGCCACGCGGCCGGCAGGGCCAGGATGCGAAGGAAGAGCGCGCGGCGGGCGTGGCCGGATTCGGTGAGGCCGGAAGGAGGAACGGATGGCGCGGGTTTGGGCCGTTGGGCGGGTGTGCGCGCGCGGGGGAGGGAGTAGCGGATTCCGCCGCGGGAACAGGCGGTAAGGCAATCAAAACAGGCGACGCATCGGGAGGCGTCCACGGTGCGTGTCTTGAAGTCGATGCACTGGGCCTTGCAGGCGGACGCGCACTTGGAGCAGCCGGTGCAGTCTTCGCTGGAAATCCGGATGCGGAACGGGGCGAGGCGCGCGGCGAGGCCCAGGAGGGCGCCGACGGGGCAGACGATGTTGCAAAAGAGGCGGCCCCGCGCCCAGGCCATGCCGGTGACCACGGCGAACCCGACGAGGATGACGGCGAAGGCGTGGAACGGGGTGTGTTGCTGGACGGCGGACGGCAGCAGGTAGGCGCCCGCAAGGCCGCCTAGGGCGGAGGCGGCGTTGTTGATTTCGGCCACAGCCGGCCGGAGCAGCGTGCCTGTGAAACGGCCGAACGCGCTGAAGGGGTCGAGCAGTCCCGCCAGCCATGTGAAGCCGCACGCGGCGGCGAGGAGGGCGAAGGCGAGAATACCGAGGTGCAGCCCGGTGCGGGGTCTGGAGAAAGCCAGGCGCGGGGCGCGCGCAACGCCGCGGCGGAACCACCAGACGGCGTCCTGGTAGATGCCGAGGGGGCAAATGACGGAACAATACAGGCGCCCGAACAGGGCGGTCGCCGCAAGGACCACAAGCGCTCCGGCCGCGGGCCAGGCGAGGCCACCGGCCAGGCTTGCCAGGGACGGCCCAACCTGCGGCCAGGTGACGGCGCGTATCCATGCGGGCGGCAGACGGGCGGTGAGATCGAGGAAGGGCGTGAGGCTTGCGAGAAGGACGAGGCAGGCGATGGAGGTGCGCGTGGCGCGGAGGATGCGCGCCGAGGCGGGGGAGGCGGAGGGCTGGGTCACGGTCGGGTCAGACGGTGATCCGGCTGATGCGCAGTTGCTCGAGGTTGGTGGCGCCGGCGCCGGCGGCTTCGGCGAGGGCGAGATACCGGACCTCGGCGGGGTCGAGGCCGAAGAGCTTGGTGGCGACGGTATCGGCGGCGACGATATCGGGGGAGGCGACGAGGGACTTGACGAGGTCGATTTGGGCGGCATCGGAGCCGCGGGGGCCGTGGGTTTTCATGACGCGCCAGGCGTCCACGATGGTGAGGTCGGGTTTGCGGACAGGGGCGAAATCGGCGATGCACTGGTGGAGGTCGTTGCGGTGCCAGTAGCCGCGGTCCTGCACGGTGCCCATGAGATTCTTCATCCCGATCGTCAGCCGGGAACCACCGTGGCTCTTGAGGACGGGCACGTTGAAGAAGACGTCCGCTTCATGGATGAGCTCATGCTGTTGGACGGCCTTGAGTTTCCTTCCGTTCTTGACCTTGACCTCGTGATAATGCCGGGCGTCGTTGCCGGGAACCATCTCGCCGCCGGCGTCCCGGACGGCGGCTTCGATGCCCGAATTCCCGTAGGCGCGGCGCCAGTTGTCGCAGGTGTGATCGAACACGCGGACCCATTTCGCGCCGGCCTGGAGGCAATGCTCGGCGAGGCGTTTGACCACGGCGGGGTTGGTGTTGGCGGCGCGTTCGGGGCCGGCGTCCCAGCCAATGTTGGGTTTGATCACGACCGTCTGATTGGGCTGGACGAAGGCCTTGATGCCGCCGAAGGCGTTGAGGGCCAGGTCCACCATGGCGGCCGGCTCGCCGCCGCGGACCGCGACGAGATCGAAGGGAAGACGGGCGGTCTCGATGCCGCTGCCGAGGACGCGGTCGAAGGCGGGGGCGGCAAGGGCCGCGGAGGCGTAGAAGCCGCGTTTCAGGAAAGTGCGTCGATGCATACGGACAGCTTATGGGCGCGGAGAGAGTGAGTCAAAGGCGGAGTTGATGGCGGACGGCGCAGCCGGAGGTCCGGGGGCCTTTCGGTGGCGGGCACGGGGGCGCCGGAACCCGCACGCCTGGATGCGGATGGGTTTGGACATGAATTTTTTCCTTGAGAAACGCGCCGGTTTTTGGCAGTGTGTCGGGAAAGAGGAGGCAGACAGATGGGCAAGTTACTGGCAGTCGTAGTGTTGGGATTGGCGGGGTTGGGCCAGGCCATGGCCGGGCCGCGCTGGCTGATTGACCAGCCTGCGGTGTGGGACACGCCCAAGCCGGCGTTTGATCCCTGGGCGGCGGAAGGGTTTGAAGCGAGTTTTGTGACGGGACCGTTCATGGGCCCCTCGTTTGGCGTCAATGGCGCGCGGGAGGAATTGAATTACTGGGGCAACAGCTTTCGGTTTGGCTACAACCTGACCGGGATCCTGGGCGGCGACAACGCGTGGTATCGCGGCAACGTGCAGTTCGTGGGCGAGCTGTTTCTGGCGGAGATATTCAACACCGAAGGCGGCGGCAGCATTGTGGTGGGGCCGAACGGATTGTTTCGGTACAATTTTGTGCAGCCGGGCTGGTTTGTGGTTCCTTACGTCCAGCTGGGGCCGGGGCTGGTTTATACGGACACCGACAACAACGCGATCGGGTCGAATTTCTGTTTCCAGTTGAACATTGGGGTGGGCTTGCGTTGGATGATCAACGAAAAGTGGGCGGTGCTCACCGAATTCGACTGGCACCACATGTCCAACGCCGGCCTGGCCGAGCACAACCTCGGGTCCAACGAAGCGGGATACCAGATCGGTTTCTCGTATTTCTTCTTCTGATCGGGCCGTGGCCGCCTGGCGGCTCATCCTGGCATACGACGGCGCCGATTTTTTCGGCTGGCAGCGCCAGAGCAGCGGCGTGACCGTCCAGGAACTCGTCGAGCGCGCCGTGGCCGCGGTCTTCGGGACCGCCGTGCCCGTCCACGGCGCGAGCCGGACCGACGCGGGTGTGCATGCGCTGGGGCAGTCGGCGCATTTTGAGCAGCCCGCGGGAACGCGCCGCTTCAGCGCCTTGGAACTGCGCAACGCGCTCAACGCGCATCTGCCGCCGCAGGTGCGTGTGGTGCGGGTGGCGGGGGCGCGGGCGGGGTTTCACGCGCGGTTTGCCGCGAAAGGCAAGCGCTACCGCTACCGGATTTTCAACGGTTCGGTGATGCCGCCGCATGAATTGCGCCGGGCGTGGCAGGTGCCGCCGCCGCTGGACCTTGGCGCGATGCGGCGGGCCGCCCGTGAATTGGTGGGCACCCACGACTTCGCGGCGTTTGCGGTGGTCTCGAAAACCAAGCGCGAGACCTCGGTGCGGACGATCACGCGGCTGGAGGTTTCCAGAAGGGGACGCCTGATCGCGGTGACGGTGGAAGGGGACGGATTCCTTTACCGGATGGTGCGGAGCCTTGTCGGGGCGCTGGCGCATGTGGGACTGGGCCGGCAGCCGCCGGAGTGGGTGGGGGAGCGGTTGCGGCGGAAGAGCCGGCAAGCGGGTGTGGTCACGGCGCCGCCATGGGGCCTGTATCTGGTGAAGGTCTTCTACGGAGACCGAGTCCGGCGATGACGGCAACGTTTCATGTGGTGCTGGTCGAGCCGGAAATCCCGCCGAACACAGGCAACATCGCCCGATTGTGCGCGGCCACGGGCTGCCATCTGCACCTCGTCGGGCCGCTGGGATTCCGGCTCGACGACGCGATGTTGAAGCGGGCGGGGATGGATTACTGGCGTCTTGTGCGGTGGGAGTACCATGAAACCTTCGAAGCGGCGCTGGCCGGGCGCGCAACGGACGCGCGCCTTTACGCGGTGGAGACCGGGGAAGGCGCCCGGTACACGGAGGCGCGGTTCAGGCGCGGGGATTGGCTGGTGTTTGGGCGCGAGACCAAGGGACTTCCGCGGCGGGTGCTGGAGCGCGGGGACGTGGTGCGGTTGTCGATTCCCATGCCCAACCCGGACGCGCGGAGCCTGAACCTGTCCAACTGCGTGGCGGTGGTGGTCTATGAAGCGCTGCGGCAGTCGGGGTTTTGAGGGGTGGGGCGGGCCTCCGAGCGGGGAGGGGAGTGCCAGGGGGGAGAATCGAACTCCCGACCAAGGGCTTATGAGTCCCCTGCTCTGCCGCTGAGCTACCCTGGCCCGGTGGAACAGGGATACTAGGCCGAATCTGGGCGCGATTCAACTGCAAACGCGTCGCCGGCCCGCGCGCGCCACGCTGAGTGGACCGGGCTATCGAAGCATGGCGTGGGCTTCGCGAAGGAGAACCTCGGTCGCGGGCCAGGCAAGGCAGGGGTCGGTGATGGAGACCCCCGGCACGAGTTCGGCGGCGGGCCTGGGAAAGGGCTGGTTCCCGGCCTCCAGAAAGCTTTCGAGCATCGCGCCGATGATGCCGGCGTTGCCGGCGGCGCGCTGCTCGATCACGCTGCGCCAGACGATCTCCTGGCGCTCGGGGATTTTGGCGGAGTTGGCATGGCTGCAATCGACCATGACAACGGGGTTGAGCGAGGCGTCCTGCAACGCGGCAAGGCATTCGGCGATGCTCGCCGGTTCGTAGTTGGGGCGCCCGCGCCCGCCGCGGAGGACGATGTGCCCCCAGGGATTGCCGCTGGTGCCAACGACGCACGTCGCGCCGTCCTCGTCAATTCCCAGAAAGCAATGGGGGGACTTGGCGGCGCCCATGGCGTCCACAGCGACCTGGAGCCCGCCGTCGGTGCCGTTCTTGAAGCCGACGGGCATGGAGAGGCCGCTGGCGAGCTCGCGATGCGTTTGGGACTCGGTGGTGCGCGCGCCGATGGCGGCCCAGGCGACCAGATCGGATATGTATTGCGGCACAATCGGATCGAGGAACTCCGTGGCGGCGGGCAGGCCCAGTTCATTGATGGCCAGGAGCAACTGGCGGGCGCGGTCCAGGCCAAACTCGATGTCGTAACTGCCGTCGAGGTGCGGATCGTTGATGAAGCCTTTCCAACCGATAGTGGTGCGGGGTTTCTCAAAATAGACGCGCATGACCACCAGGATGCGCGGGGCGATGTCGCGCGCGACCGCGGCGAGCCGTGTGGCGTATGCAAGGGCTCGGTCCGGGTCGTGGATGGAGCAGGGGCCGACGATGGCGAGGAACCGGGAATCTTTGCGGGTGAGAATGCTTTCGAGCGCGGCACGTGCCTCGGCAACGGTGCGGTTGGCGGACTCGGAGGCGGGGCGCCGGGCGCGGAGGGCGTTTGGGGCGAGGAGGCGGGCGAACCGCCTGACGTGGATGTTCTGGGTGGGACGCATGAGCGGAGGCGGCAACATGCACAAAACCGGGCCACGGGAAAGGGCGAAGTTGCGGCGAGGTTTCCACATGCGGGACTGCCCCCCCTTTGTCATAGGCCCGCATCGTACGCCTCGGAGCCGCGGACAGCATGATCCGCACCGTCGAGCAGGCCCGCGGCACGAGCGAGTTCCGTGAGCGCGTATAGCAACTCCGAAACTTTGAACGGCTTTTCCAGGAGCACCAAAGGTTCCAGGCTCGCGGCACGTTGCTTGACGTTGTCAGGGAAGTGCCCGCTCACCAGAAGCACGGGTGTCCGCAGGCCGCAGCCGCGCACCATTTCGACCACGTTGAGGCCGGGAATGTCGTCAAGATGGTAATCCACGATCAAAAGGTGGGGACGGAGGCTCAAAGGACCCCGCGCGCCCGCGCGCATGATGTCCACCGCCTCCTGGCCCAGCGCCACGGCCGTGGCGTCGTGGCCCACGGCCCTGATCGCGCCGGCGAACGCTTCGCGCAGGCTCGGCTCCTCGTCCACGACGAGCACATGCATCCTTGGCGCGGACTCCAGCACACGGCGCATCTCCACGGCGTCATCGCGCGCCGCCGGCACGCCGCGTTCCGGCACGAGGGCGCGGCCCGTGAGCGTCCGCGCCAGCACGCTGCGGAGGATGTCGGCCGCGTCATGCGCCCGCGCGTGCGACGCCCGGATTTCCTCGGCGAATCCGGGTCCGTGCCCCACGCCCAGGCTTTTGTCGCCCAGCACCACGCTGAGGAGGTTGGTGAAATCGTTGATCAACGAAGCCGACGCGTTCAAGAGGGTGTCGATCTCGATCCGCTGGCGCTCGGCCATTGTGAGCGCCCCCTGCCAGCCCGCGGCCGAGGAGCGTTCCACGAGCAGCGTAAACCGGACCAATTCAGGAAATTCCGGCTCCCCGTGGTAATCCATCTTCACGTGGCAGTAGAAGTCCGGACGTTCCACGCCCCGGCACTCGAAGACGTGCCAGCGGTTTTCGAGCCGCTGGGAATGCGGCGCCTGGATGACTTCGCGCAGCGCGTCGTAACTCCGCGCGAAAACCAGTTGGAGCGCGTCCCGTCCCCGCGCCTCCTGCGGCAGGAAGCCGAAGATGCGGGTGAACGCGCTGTTGACGTACGTGATGGGCAGTTCGTCCTCCCGCAACGCGCAGAGCAGCACCGGATCGGGAAGGCGCTCGATGGCGAACATCAGGTGCCGGTCCACGTACTCGGTGAAATGCTGGACCAACTCGCTTCCGACCAGGTTGGTCACGTCCAGCACGGTGCCTTTGATGCGCCGTTCCGTGCCTCCCGAGACGGTGCCCTCGTCGGGGATGAGCGCCACCAAGAGCCATTGCTGTCCGTCGCCCACAAACCGGGGGAGATGGACCGCAAGACTCCGCTTTTTGAGCACGCACTCGTAAACCGCGCCGGCGAACACGTAGGCGAACCGGCGGTCGAAGCAGTCCAGAAGGAGGCTCCCCTTTTCGGGCGCCGCCTCCATTCCGAGCACCCGCTGGGCCGCCGCGTCGAACGCCCCCGCCACCAAGACACCGTCGATTCCCAAACGCACTTCAAAACCGCCCGGCCGCCCGCCGTCGGCACCCGGCCACTTGATCACACTGCTGAGAATGCCCATCGCACCAAGTCCGAAGAGCATTAAATACAGTCACTTTTCGGATTATCAAGAGTAATGGCGGCCAGGACGTGTCGCCGGGCGGCGCTGGGCGGGCCTTTTGTCTCCCGGCATCACAAAAGCCGGCTTGCGGCGCCGCCGAAGCTGGGGAAGGGCGGCTGCGGGCCGGCGGACGTGATGACGTCGGTGCCGGCGGCGGAGGGGTGTCAAAGTGCGGGACTGATACCCCTGGGGCCAGTCCCGCACTTTGGCACCTGGGTGGCACGGGTATTTCGTGGACTCCGGGGGCGATGCCGGGTAGGCTTACCCGCTTTATATCCATGGACACGTCGCTCACCCGCAATTTCTGCATCATCGCCCATATCGACCATGGGAAGACGACGCTGTCCGACCGTCTGCTGCACCGCACCGGCACCATCGAAACGCGGGACATGCAGGATCAGCTTCTGGATTCCATGGACCTGGAGCGGGAACGCGGGATCACCATCAAGGCGCACCCTGTGACGATGGAATACACCGCCAGGGACGGAAAGACCTACCGGCTGAACCTGATCGACACCCCGGGCCACGTCGATTTCAGTTATGAAGTGTCCCGCAGCCTTTCCGCCTGCGACGGGGCGCTGCTGGTGGTGGACGCCGTGCAAGGGGTCGAAGCGCAGACGGTGGCCAATGTCCACCTCGCGAGCCGCCAGAATCTCACGATCATTCCGGTGATCAACAAGATCGACCTTCCGGCGGCGGACGTGGATGTCGTGCGCAAGCAGATCGAGGACATCCTGCAGATACCCGGGGACGACGCGATTCCGTGCAGCGCGAAGATGGCGGTTGGCATTGAGGAAATCCTGGAGGCGGTGGTGGCGCGGCTGCCGGCGCCGCCCGCGCCCAAGGACGCGCATCTTCGGGCGCTGGTGTTCGATTCGGTTTTCGACACCTACCGCGGGGTGGTGGTGTATGTGCGGGTGTTTGGAGGGGTGCTCAAGCCGGGCACGCAAATCCAGATGATGCAGAGCCAGGAGAAGTACGAGGTCAAGGAGGTGGGCATCTTCACCCCGAAACCGCGGAAAAGGCCCGAGCTCCGCGGCGGCGACGTTGGGTATGTGATCGCGAACGTGAAGACGACAGTGGAGGTCAAGATCGGCGACACGATCACCGACGCGCAGCGGCCGGCGCCGGACCCGCTGGCGGGTTTCCAAGAGCTGCGTCCGATGGTGTTCAGCGGCATCTACCCGATCAACACAGGCGACTTCGAGCACCTCAAGGCGGCGATGTCCAAACTCCAGCTCAATGACAGCGCGTTTGGCTACATGCCGGAAAGCTCGGTGGCGCTGGGCTTCGGGTTCCGGTGCGGGTTCCTGGGCCTTCTGCACATGGAGATTGTGCAGGAGCGGCTGCGGCGCGAGTATGACATGGACATCATCGCGACCTATCCGAGCGTGGTGTACCAGGTCGTGATGACCGACGGCGAACAAATCGAGCTGAGCAATCCGGTGGAACTGCCGGACCCGTCGCGGATCGCGGAAATCCGGGAACCGATGGTCAAGGTGTTCCTGATGTGCCCCAACGACAACATCGGCGACATGATGCAGTTGGTGATGGAAAAACGCGGCGCCGTGAGCCACACCGAGTCGCTGGACACGCGCCGCATCATGCTGACGTGCGAGATTCCGCTCAACGAGATTCTGGTCGATTTCAACGACCGGATCAAGAGCATGACGCGCGGGTACGGGTCGATGGACTACGAACCGATGGAACCGCGGGCGAGCGACCTGATCAAGCTGGACATCCTTGTCAACGCCGAGCCCGTGGACGCCTTTTCGAGCATCGTCCACCGGGACAAGGCCGAGCAGCGGGGCCGGCAGCTGGCCGCCAAGCTCAAGGAGGTCATTCCGCCGCAGCTTTTTGCCATCCCGATCCAGGCGGCCATTGGCGGCAAGATCGTCGCCCGGGAAACGGTGAAGGCGATGGGCAAGAACGTGACCGCGAAATGCTACGGCGGCGACATCACCCGGAAACGCAAGTTGTGGGAGAAACAGAAGGAGGGGAAAAAGCGCATGAAACAGATCGGGCGGGTGAACATTCCCCAGGAGGCGTTCATCGAGGTGCTCAAGTCCTCGTAACGCGTCCGGGTTCGATGGAGGAGACAGCATGAAGATGGACCGGAAGTATCTTGTCAGGACGGGCCAGCACCTTCGCAACCTGCGGGAGCAGGACCGCGACCGGATGAGTGCCGCGGCGCTGGAAAAGGTGGACCGCGTGCTCGCGGACATCGGGGCCGCGGCGGACAGCGGGGGAACCGTCGCCGAAGAAAAGGTCCGCAACCTCGTGGACGCGGCGGGGAAGGTCCATGCCCAGGCGTTCCCGAAGCCGCGCCATCCCCAGATTGCCGAGTACGTGGACATGGTTTTGGTGGCGGCGGTCGTGGCGCTGGGCATTCGCGCCTATTTCCTGCAGCCGTTCAAGATTCCGACCAATTCGATGTTTCCAACGTTGCGCGGGGTGGTCGCCCGCCCTCTGGCCGCGGACGAAAAGGTTCCGGCGTGGCCGCAACGGATCGCGGAGCGCCTGTTTTTCGGACGCGATTATGTTGACGAGAGGCTTCCCGCCGGGACGGTCTTCACGGGCGTGCGGACGACGGGCATCCTGATGTTCCGGTCGGTGCAGTTGCTTTTCCAGCGGGGACCGGAGACGTGGCGGATCACGGTGGGCACGGAAGGGACCCCGGGCGAAATCCTGGACGGAATCGGCATGCCCCTGCGGCCCGGGGCGAGGTTGGACGGGGATGTGCATCTCCGCGCCATCATTGACCCGGGCGACCACCTGTTCGTGAACAAGGTCCTTTACAATTTCCGGCGTCCCAAGCGTGGGGAGACGTTCGTGTTCCGGACGACCGGGCTGCCGACCCAGCACAACCTGGCCGATCCCCAATCCGGCGGCCAGTATTACATCAAACGCTGCGTGGGCGTGCCGGGAGACGAGTTGCGGGTGGAGTCGCCCCGGCTGCTTGTCAATGGGCGGGAGGCGGAGGAGCCCACAATGCGCCGGGTCTGGGAGGCCGCGGGTCCGGGATCGGCCTACCGCGGGTATGGCGCGATGGACCGGTTTGGGCTTTCCCCGCGTTACCTCGGGAGTTCCGCGGGGTCGGTGGCCCTGCCGCAGGACGCCTACTGGGCGATGGGCGACAACAGCTACAACTCGCTGGACAGCCGCTATTTTGGGCCGGTTCCCTTGAAAAACGTCGTGGGCCGCGCCCTCATCATTTACTACCCGTTCAACCGCAAGTTCTGGCTAATCGATTGAAGTAAAATCATGCGCAAGAAGTTCTCCACCAAAATCTTGTATATTATTATTTTCCTTGTTTCGGGGATTATGGCGTCGGGGCAGAGGGTGGTGTTGCAGCGGGCGCAGGTGCCCGAGGCGGTGCTCGACAATGTCGATGCGCTCAAGGCCATCGCCGACGCCGCCGATGTGGACCCGCGCGACCGGGCCGAAGCGTTTATGAGGCTGGGAATCCTCGGCGGCATCGCCGAAGAGGCCGGTCTGATGGTGGAATCGTTTCTCCGGGCGGATCGCATGGGCCGGGGCGACGCTATCCCCGGCCTGTTCGCGGCGTCCAAGAACTGGGGCGCGGACGCCCGGACGGCGCTGGCCGGAAAATACGCCTCCTTGGCGCCCGCGGACTTCCATGGGATCGCCGACGGCGCGCGCGCGGAAGGGGGCGTCCCGCTTGATACCGTCAAGCAGGCCATCGGACTGTTCGAGGAGAACCTCAAGTTGGCCGACCCGCGGGCCGTGACGATCACGCTTGGCTTGGTCCGGCGCGGCGGCCCGTCGGCGCTGGCCGCCCGAAAAGTCCTCGATTCCGGCGCGGGAACCCCAACCGCGCGCGGGCTGCTGGCGCTCCTGGACGCCGGGGACAAACTATTTCCGCGGGAGATCGGCAAGGTTGCGCAGTCCGCGGCGGGCGGCCAGGCCGGCGCGCTGGCGGTGTTGCGTTACGCCATGCGCGACTTGGACGACGACAAACTCGGCGCGGCGGCGGCGGCGGCGGTGGTTGCGGCCGCCAACGCGCGCCCGGAGGCGCTCGAAGAGGCGCGGGATGTGCTGGGGCAGGGGATGCCCGAGCTTCGGCGCCGTCTCCTGGCGGCCATGGCGGAGGACACCCTAGCCAACGCGGACCTTCGGGGTCTGGCGGTTTCGGCGTTTCAACAAAGGTCTCCCTGGATTCGCGCCGCGGCCGTGGCGGCCCTGTTTAATCCCGCCTTTACCGGAGATCCCTCCGCCATGGATTGCCTGGCGAAGGCCGCGTCAGACCCGGCCGAGAACGTTCGCGCGGAGCTGGCGCTGCACCGGGGCATCGCGGCGTTGCTCGCTCCGGCTCCGGACCCGGATGGGGCGGTCGCCTGGTGGGTGCACGCGGTCGATCTTGGCCGCCGCGGAGCGTTGCGGGAGGTTTTCCGCGCCTTGGGCAAGGCCAAGGCGCCCGCAGCCGCCGAAGCCGCGGCGGCCGGCCTCGCCGGATTTGATTATGTGGCGGTCCAGATGGCGCACGCGATTTCGGGCGAACCGGAAGTGGTGGCGGGCGCGGCGGTTGCGGCCAGGGCACTGGCCCCGAAGGCGTTTGAAGGGATGCCCGGCGCGTTGATTGTGCTGGCGCGCCTGGCCAGGGATTCCGAGCCGTCCCTTGCGAAGGCGGCGGATGCCGCAATCAAGAAGACATTCCCCGCGGGCACGGCGGAAGCCGTGGCCAAGGTTGCCGGCGCGGGAATTGAGGGGCGTTCCAACGCGGTCGCGGCGGCGGCATCCGCGATGGAGGCAGGCGAATCCGCAGGGCGCGAAGGATTGCGGCTGTTGTCGTGGTCCCCCGATTCCGGCCTTGCGTCGGAGGCGCTTGCCGGGCTGTTGCGGGCGGGCCGGAAGCAGGCGCCGGCGCGGGACGCGGCGCTTCAGCTTGCCAAATCGGGCGAGGCGATGTTTCGCGCGCGGCTGGCCGGGGCGTTGGGCCGGGTGCTGGGGGAGGGGGGCGATCCGGGGCTGGCGGAGGCGCTGGTGAAGCTGTCCAAAGACCTGGAACCGTCGGTTCGCGAGGCGACCGTGCGCGGGTTGCTTGCGCCGGAGGTGCGCGAGGAACCGGCGGCCAAGGATGCCCTGCGGCTTCTTGGGCAGGATGAGGCGGACTCGGTGCGCGCCGAGTTGGCGTTGTGGGAGGGTGTTACCCTGGAGGGGCAGGGGGGTGGGTCGTTGCGCGACGCCATGGGCCAGTACGGCGTCGCCGGCGAACTCGGGCACGCGGAGGCGGGAGCCCGCATGGTTGGCCTTTGGCTGCGCGCGGCGGAAGGGGAGCGCGCGTCCCTGTTCACAGTGGCGGGGACCAACGCGGCGGGGTTCCGGGCGATGATGGCGGCGACCGGCCCGTGGCGGGGCGAACCCCTGGAGCCGATGGCAAAGGCGGTGCGTGACCTTGGGCCAATGGCGGCGGAACCGGGTGGCGCGCGGCAGCAGTTGCTGGCGGGGCTGGCGGCGGGCGACGCGGGAATCAAGAAAGCCGCCCTTGAAGCATTGGGCGCGGCGTTTCCCGCGACGGTGGCGCCGTTCCTGGAGGCGATATACAGCGGCCCGGTTGAAGAACGGACCAGCGCGATTGCCAAAGTCGCCGAGGAAGGGCGCCAGGGCAGCGCGGATGCCGTCAAAGCCGTGGCCGTTGCGGCCCGCGACAGCGACCCCGACGCGCGCAAGGCGGCGGCCGACTGGCTCGGGGCGGTGGCCGGAACGAGCGATCCGGCCTTGGCGGAAGTCCGGGCGCTGGCGACCGACCCGGACCCGGCGGTGCGGCAGTTGGGCGTGACGGCGCTCAACACGGTTTCGGCGCGGCGCCCGGAGATTCTGGCGATCTTGACAAACGCCGCCAACGACGCGGACGAAGGAGTGCGCCTTGCGGCGGTTCTGGCGTTGTCGCCGAACGCCGTGCGGCAGAACCAGGCGGCGACCGAGGCCTTGATCAAGGCGGTGGAAGACCCGGACCCGAAGGTCAGCGGCACGGCCTTGGACGCCTTGGGAGGCGCTTTGTCCGGGGGCAACGAGAAGGCGCGGACATTCCTGCAATCCGTCGCGGGGGGCGGCCAATCAGGCCACGCGGGGCAGGCGCGGCGGTGGCTGGAACAATATCCGGTTCGGCAATGAGACGTTGGGGGCGGGTTACGACAGGGCGGGGCGCGCGCGGCGGAACGGGGTACCAGACTATTTCCACCCTTTCAATAACGTTGTATAATATGTGTCATATCAAATTCATAAGCTGCGGTGCCTGTGGCTCCGCGCCCAGCCGCAGCCCAGCCCGATCCCGCGCGCACGCCCGTGCCCTGCCGCTCGTCGTTCTCGCGCATGCGCTCGTTCTTCTCGCCGCCTGTTCGCCCCGCGTCCAAACTCCGCACGCGCCTCCGCCAACGCCCGCACCCGAAACGGCTCCGCGCAGCACTTTGCCCCAGGGCCGCTACGGCGGGCATTTGGTCATTCCAACCCTCGGCGATCCCAAGACCTTCAACGCCATTCTCGCCGAGGAACAGTCCTCCACAGAAATCCTTGGCTTTCTGTTTGAGGGTCTCACCACGACCGATCCCGTCACCAAGGAAACCCATCCGCACCTGGCGGAATCCTGGGACATCGGTCCCGACCAGCAAACGTTCGTGTTCCACCTGCGCCGGGATGTTCTGTGGAACGACGGCCAGCCGTTCACGGCGGACGACGTGGTTTTCACGTTCAACGACCTCATCTACAACCCCGCAGTCCCGAACCGCCTGGCGCTGTTCTACGCGGTGGACGGCAAGCCGTTCCGGGTTGAGAAGGTCGATTCCCACACCGTGAAGTTCACGACGCCAGGCGTGTACGCGCCCTTCCTTCAATTCATCGCCCAGCCCATCCTGCCGCGCCACAAGCTGGAGGCGCCGGTGAAGTCCGGTGAGTTCATGCGGACCTGGGGCATCAACGTGGCGCCAGCCGGCTTGGTGGGCACGGGAGCCTTCCGCCTGCGGAGCTACCGGCCCGGCCAGCGGACCGTCCTGGAGCGCAACCCCCTTTATTGGCGCGCGGGCCCGGACGGCAGGCGCCTCCCCTATCTCGACCACGTGATCATCGAAATCCGCCGGGATGTGAACGCCATGTTCCTTGCGTTCATGTCCGGGAAGACCGACCTGTCCGACGCCGATGGCAACGTCATCCGGCCCGAAGACGTGGCCCTGGCGAAGCGCCTGGCGCCCGTGCGCGATTATCAGGTCGTCGAGCGCGGACCGTCCAGCAGCACGGGCTTTTTCTGGTTCAACCAGAACCCGGGCACCAACGCCGCGACGGGCGGGTTCCATGTCGCGCCCCACAAGCGGGCCTGGTTTTCCGATGTGCGCTTCCGGCAGGCCTGTTCCCACGCCGTGGACCGGCAGGGCATCATCGACTCTGTCTATCTGGGCATGGGCCGGCCTTTGTATAGCTGCGAGACGCCCGCGAACATCCGGTGGTTCAACCCGGACGTCCGCCAGTATCCGCGTGATTTGGCGAAGGCCCGCGCGCTTCTTGCGGAGGCCGGGTTCACCTGGCGCGCCGACGGAACCCTCCAGGATGCGAAGGGCAACCCCGTCGAGTTCGACCTGATCACCAACCAGGGCAACACCATCCGCGCGGACCTGGCCAACGTGCTGCGGAACAACTTGGCCGAGATTGGCATCCGCATGCGCCCGCAACTGATCGACTTCAATTTGCTTGTCGCGAAGCTTTCGGACACCTTCGACTACGAGGCGGCGCTCCTCGGGCTCGGCGGCGGCGCCGAAGACCCGTCCAGCGCCCTGGCCGTCCTGCTCAGCAGCGGGCGGATGCACCAGTGGCACCCGAGCCAGGCGGCGCCGGCGACGGCGTGGGAGGCGCGGATCGACGAGCTGATGAACGCCCAGTTGAAGACGCTCGACTACGCCACGCGGAAGGCGTACTACGACGAGGTGCAGGCGATCATGGCCGAACAACAGCCGTTTATCTATCTGGTCTCGCCCCTCGCCCACGGCGGCATCCGCAACCGCGTCGGCAACACGCGGTTTCCGCCCACCTCGTTTGGTTCGTTGATCTGGAACGCCGAGGAGCTTTACATCTCGGAACGCTGACTCCGCCATGGCTGTTTTCATCCTCCGCCGTTTCCTGGCGCTTCTCCCCCTCCTGCTCGCGATCAGCGTGCTCTCGTTCCTGCTCCTGTCGTTGTCGCCGGGCGATTACCTGACCTCTTTGAAGGCAAACCGCGACGTGTCGCGGGAGTTTATTGACCAGCTCCGGGCCGAGTACGGCCTGGACCTTCCCCTGCCCCAGCAATACGCGCGGTGGCTTGGCAAGGCGGTCCGCGGCGATCTCGGCTATTCGTTCAGCTACAAGATCGGCGTCGCCGAGTTGATTGCCCAGCGCATCCCCGCGACGCTTCTGCTGGCGGGCTGTTCCCTGGCCATGGCATGGCTGATCGCCGTGCCGCTGGGCGTGCTCGCCGCGGTGTACCGGGACTCGTTCTGGGACAGGCTTTCCTCGGGCCTGGCGTTTTTCGCGCTGTCCATTCCCGAAATGCTGCTCGCGCTCCTGGCGCTGCAGTTCGCCAGCAAGACCGGCTGGTTTCCCGTGGGCGGCATGACACGGATCGACCACGAGTTCCTGGCCGCGCCCGAGCGGTTCGCGGACACCCTGCACCATCTGGTTCTTCCGGTGTTTGTGCTGGGCATCGGGTCGGTCGCCTCGCTGATGCGGATCATGCGGGCCAATTTCCTGGACGCGATCCGCGCCGATTTCGTCGTGACCGCGCGGGCGAAGGGCTTGCCCGAGGGCCGCGTCCTGTTTGTGCATGTCCTCCGCAACGCCATCAATCCCCTGGTCACCATCCTTGGGTACGCCATCGCCGGCCTGCTCAGCGGCGCCCTGATCGTCGAGAACATCATGAGCTATCCGGGCCTCGGCCAGTTGACCTTCGAGGCCATCCTCCAAAAGGACATCTACGTCGTCATGGCCTCGATCCTGATGGCTTCGACGTTTCTGGTTCTCGGCAACCTCTTCAGCGACCTGCTCCTCGCCGCCGTCGATCCCCGTATCCGCCTCCAGAAATGAACGCCGCCGCCACAACCCCCGGAGTCTGGTCCCGCTTCTGGGCGCGGCCCGTGGCCCGCTTTTTCTTCTGCCTGCTCGCGGTTTTCTACCTCGGCGCCGCCGGCGCGCCCTTCTGGGCGCCCTACACCGAATCCGACCAGAGCCTCCCCAACTCCTTTCATCCCCCGTCCCGCCTGGTCTGGAACCGCGGCCTCGCCGTCCAGCAATACGAGATGGCCGACAAAGGCACCCGCGAGTATCGCCCGATTCCCGGGCGGGCGGTCCCGGTCCGCTGGTTTGCCGAAGGCCAGCCCTACCGCTGGTTTGGCGTGATCCCCTGCCGGCGCCACCTGTTCGGCGTGGACGAGCCGGCCCGCATCTATCTGGCTGGCGCGGACGTGTTCGGGCGCGACCAGGTTTCCCGGCTTCTCTACGGTTCCCAGATATCGCTCAGCATCGGCCTGGTCGGCATCGCCATCACGACTGTGCTTGGTTTGGGGTTCGGAACGGTCGCGGGCTATTTCGGGCGGTTCCCGGACTTCCTGATCATGCGCGCCACCGAGGTGCTGATGTCGATCCCGACGCTCTACCTGATCCTCGCCCTGCGCGCGACCTTCGCTTCGGACCTGTCCTCCACACAAATCTATCTGGTCATCGTCGCCGTGCTTGCCTTCGTGGGCTGGGCCGGCACGGCCCGGGTGATCCGGGGCATGACGCTGAGCCTGGGCGAGCGGGACTTCGTCAACGCCGCGCGGGCGCTCGGCCAGCGCCCCGCGGTGGTCATCGCCCGCCACATCGTTCCCAACGTGTTCAGCTACGTCATCGTGGCGGCGACCCTCAGCGTGCCGGGCTACATCTTGGGCGAGGCCGTGCTCAGTTTCCTGGGGCTCGGCATCCAGGAACCCAAATCCAGCTGGGGCCTGATGCTCGCCCAGGCCCAAAGCATCCGGGTCCTGGCCGGGGATTTCTGGTGGATGCTGCTGCCGGGTCTGCTTATCTGTCTGACCGTGATGGCCTTCAACTTCGTCGGGGACGCCCTGCGCGATGCGGTCGATCCCCGCCTCCGAATCCTCCGCTGACCCATGCCCAACCCCGAATCCCCATCCCCCGGCAAGCCCCCCCTGCTCTGCGTCGAGAATCTGCGCGTCTCCTTCCGCACCGAAGGCCCCCCCGTCGAGGCCGTTCGCGGCGTTTCGTTCGACATCGCCGAAGGCGAGACCGTCGCCCTCGTCGGCGAAAGCGGCTCCGGCAAAAGCGCCACCGCCCTCGCCCTTGCCCGGCTGCTCCCCTCCCCCCCCGCCGTGTATGCCGGAGGGCGCGTCTTGTTCGAGGGCGTGGACACCCTTGCAATGCCCAGCGCCGATCTCCGGCGCCTTCGCGGCAAGGGCCTCGCCTACATCTTCCAGGAACCCGGCACGTCGCTCAATCCCGTCTTCCGCATCCGCACCCAAATCCGCGAAGTGCTCGATCTCCACCGGCCGGATGTCGGCGACCCCGCCGGCGAGGTCGCGCGCCTCCTGGAAACCGTCGGCATACGCGACGCCGCCCAGCGCATGCGCGATTATCCGCACCAGCTCAGCGGCGGCATGCAACAGCGCGTCATGATCGCCATGGCCCTCGCCGGACGGCCCCGGCTGCTCGTCGCCGACGAACCCACCACCGCCCTCGACGTCACCATCCAAAAACAGGTCATGGACCTGCTCAAGGACCTCAAATCCCGCCTCGGCATGGCCGTCCTGCTCATCACCCACAACTTCGGGATCGTCTCCGGCTTCGCCGACCGGGTCCTCGTCATGTTCCGGGGAAAAATCGTCGAACAAGGCCCCACCGCGAATGTCCTCAGCGCCCCGTCCCATCCCTACACCCGCGCGCTGATCGACTGCATCCCGCGCCTCGGCGCCAGGCGCCGGCGCCTGCCCTCCATCGACTACTCCACCCTCGGGGAGGCCGCATGACCCCGCCTCCGGACCGTCCCCTCGTCGAGGTCCGCGATCTCCGCGTCCATTTCCCCGTCCGCGGCGGCCTCCTGGGGCGCGCCGTGTCGGCCATCAAGGCCGTGGACGGCGTTTCCTTCGCGATTCCCCGCGGAACCACGATGGGGCTGGTGGGCGAGAGCGGTTCGGGCAAGACCACCATTGGCCGCGCGATCCTGGGCCTGATCCCGCCAACCTCCGGCGACGTGGTGTTTGACGGGCGGACCATCACCGGACTTTCCGCGTCTGTGATGCGCCCGCTGCGCAAGCGGATGCAGGTCATTTTCCAGGACCCGTTCAACTCCCTCAATCCGCGCCTGACCATCTTCCAAATGATCGGCGAGGCCTTGGAAATCCATTTTCCGGGCTTGGCCAAGTCCGAGCGCCGCGAACGCGTCGCGCACCTCCTGAAGCGCGTGGGATTGGAGTCCTCCCACCTTGACCGCTACCCGCACGAATTCAGCGGCGGCCAGCGCCAGCGCATCGGCATCGCCCGCGCCCTCGCGGTGGAACCCGAGTTTATCGTCTGCGACGAACCCGTCAGCGCGTTGGACGTCTCCGTCCAAGCCCAAATCCTAAATCTTCTCGAAGATATCCAGGAAGAGTTAAAACTCACGTATCTCTTTATTGGACATGATCTTGCGGTTATTGAGCACGTCAGCGATCATGTCCTCGTAATGTTCCGGGGCAAGATCGTGGAGGATGCCTCGCCCTCCGATCTCTACAACCATCCCCAAAACGACTACACCCGCCGCCTCTTGGAGGCGGTTCCCCGACTCGAACTCGCGGCACAGCAGTAGCCCGTGACGCGCGCCCGGGAGCATGAGGCATTTTGTGCCCTCGTGTGTGCCCCCGTGCCTCTCGAAAGCGGGCGTGTGGCGGATTCCCCGCCGCGGGAGGTTGGGGCGCCGGGTCAAACGACCGGGTGCCGCCTTCGCGCTCCCGCCCGCTTCAACCCGCAAGCAGCTTTTGCACGCACTGGCTGAGCGTCTTCCCGTCCGCCCGGCCTTGGGCGAGCGCCTGGGCCGATTTCATCACGGCGCCCATTTGCGCTTTGCCTGTCGCGCCCGTTTCGGCGATCGCCTTGCGAACCAGCGCTTCGACCTCCGCATCGGACATTGCGGCAGGGAGGAATCCCGCCAAGATTGCCGCTTCGGCCTTTTCTTTGTCGGCAAGGTCCGCACGGGCGGCTTTGGAGTAGCTTTCAATGGAATCCTGCCGCTTTTTCATCTCCCGGCGGACGACGGCTACGACATCCTCATCGGACGCAACCCCTTCGGCGCCATGCTTTTCGATGACATGATACTTTACGGCTGACTTGAGGCCGCGGAGCACTTCGAGGCGCAACGTCTCGCGCGCTTTCATGGCTTCCTTCAGCTCGGTGTCGATTCGTGTGGCCAGGCTCATGCGCTCTCCGTTCCGTTGTCCAAGGCGGCCAGTTCATCCCGGAGCCTGGCGGCCTGCTCGTACTCCTCGCGCGCGATGGCCTGGTCCAGCAAGCGCCGGACCCGTTCACGCGGGCTGGCCGGAATTTTCGATTTCAGTTCCTCGCGGAATTCCCGGAGCAGGGCGATTTCGGCGCTTTCGGCGACCGCCTCCTCCTGGTCGGTGTCGCTGAGGAACGCCTCGATCTCGGCGATGGCCTTGTCGATCCGGCGCACGGCGTCCCGGAGTTTGCCCTCGCGAATTTCCAGCATGGCCGAGGCCCGCGCGTGCATCATCAGCACATAGGGCCGGAACTGTTGCAAAGACCACGCCTGTTCGTCGGTCTCGGCGAAATCCGCCACAAAATCGAACACCGCCAGGTTCCGGCTCGTGTCGCGGATCACCCGCTTCCAGTCCTCAAGCTGGAAAAGGCTCAGGTACCGATGGTAGAATTGCACGGCCTCCTGCTGGAGCCGCCCGCAATCCTCCTCGTCCAGCGCGAACCCCTCGTCGTCTCCGTGCTCGGCCTCGTACCGCCGCAGGCGGTCGGCGAAGAGCTCGAACCACGACTCGAACCCGCCCGGGCGCTGGCCGTCCGGCCGCCCGTCCAGTTCCATCTGCAGCAACCCGATGTCCAGGCGCAGCTGGAGCTTCTGGCGCCCGTCCTTGCCCGGAATCAAGCGGGCGTTCACCCGCCCCGAGTCGTGCGGCCAGCCCTTCAGTATGTCCGAGATGTCCTGCTCCATTCGGCCCACAGTATCGGGCTCCCACGGCGGATGTCAACGCGCGCGGTGTTTGCGCCGGATCGGCGGCCCGGCGGGAATCGCCGGGGTCCAGGCGGCGCCCGAATCAGGGCAGCCGCTTCTCGACGATCAAGATCAACCGGCCCCGCCCGAACTCCGGCCCCGTGATGAACAGGGGCTTGCCCGCGGGCATCTTCACCGTGCTTTTCATCAGGACGCGCTCGTTCTGATGCAACTCGATCTCCAGCCGCGACGCGCCCCGGGCGGCGCCGCCCTTCGGTTCCAGCCGCAGGAAAAACTCCTGCGTCGGCACCACGTAACACTCCCGCGCCATCGAGTCCGTTGCCCAGGCGGAGCCTATCACGTGGTAATGGCTGTACCCGAAGACGCGCTGCAAGACGGGAAGATAGCGCTCCAAATCGGGATTCGCCGGCTTCCCCTTGTCGCACGTCGCCAGCACCACGCAGCCCCAAGCCCGCTCCTCGGCGCGGACCGCCGCCGCCCCCACCAGCAGCAGCGCCAGAAGAAGGCTGGCCTTCATCTCACCGGACCTCCGCGTCGGCGAGCCGGTACTCCAGGCCCGTCAACCAGATCACCTGCCCGTGGTCGGCGGAGAACGCCGTGGCGCTGATCCCTGGTTCCGGACTGGAAACGGTCTCCACCTCCACAGCCCGGCCCGGCGCCAGCCGGGCCAGCAGCAGAAGGCACGCCGCGGCCGCCGCCAGCGCGCCGGCGCCCTGGGCCGTCCATTGCGCGGCCGGCGCGTCAAACCACGCCGCCCACCAGGGCGCGCGCCCCTCCCCCGCCCGATAGCGCGCCTTCACCCGCTGCCAGTTGAACTCCAGCGAATTCGGCATCGCCGCCGCCGTGGCCGCCCCGCGCACGGAAGCGCCCAGACGCCGGATTTCCTCAAGGTGTGCCAACACCTCGGGATGCTCCTTCATCTCCTGCTCAAACAACTCCCTGTCCTCCGCGTCGAAGCTTCCGTCCTCGAACAGCCCGTCCTGGTAGCCCGACGCGAGCATCTTCAGATCATCCGGTCTCATAAAATCGCCTCAACAGTTTTTGCAGGTGCATCCGCGCGTAATGCATCCGGGACATCACCGTGCCCCGTTTGCAGCGCAGAATCCGGCCAATCTCGTCGTAGCTGCGCCCTTCGATTTCCCCCAACACGAACACCGCCCGGTGTGCCGAACTCAGCCGCCCCAGCGCCTCCTGGATCGCCCGCCCCAACTCGCCGTGCCCCGCCGCGGACCGCGCGTCCGGTTCCGCCGACGCCGGTTCCCTGCCCTCCTCCATCACGGCGTCCAACGATTCCGCCGCCCGGTTCTTCATCCGGCGAAGGTGGTCAAGGGCGCCGTTGACCGCGATCCGGTAAAGCCAGGTCCCAAACCCCGCGCGCCCGTCGAACTGCGAAAGCCGGCGCCACGCCTGGACCAGCGCCCCCTGGGCCAGTTCCTCCGCCACCGCCGCGTTCTGTGTCATGTGGTACATCGTGCCATACACCTTCGGAAAGTAGCGCTCAAAAAGCCGCCGGAACGCCTGTTCGTCGCCTTCCCGTGCCTGCCGCACCCACTCCTGTTCCTCGGGGTGGGCCGCTGGGCTCGATTTTTTGACGTTTTCGGACGGGTCCGTATTCATTCCAAAGACCGCGCCGCGCGCTTGTGCGCGGCCCGGCCTGCCCCTACGCTATCCGGGTCCGGCCATCGGACAAGAATGAAAACTTTGCACGGCTATCTCATCCGCGAGATCATCACCGCCACCCTCGCCACCATCGCCATCCTCACCTTCGTGCTGGTGATCGGCAACATCTTCACCCGCATCTTCGACCTTCTCATCAACAACGACGTCCCCTTCGATTTCCTCGCCGAGTTCGTCCTGCTCCTCATCCCCTTCTCCCTCGTTTTCACCCTCCCTTGGGGCCTGCTCACCGCCGTCATCCTCGTCTTCGGGCGCCTCTCCGCCGACAGCGAGCTCGTCGCCATCCGCGCCAGCGGCGTCAGCCTGAGCGCCTTCCTCGCCCCCGTCCTCCTCCTCGCCGTGGGCTGCTCCCTTGTCTGCCTCGCCATCAATTGTGTCGTCGCCCCCTACGCCCAGGACCGCATCAAGAGCATGGCCTATACCCTCGCCGTGGAGTCCCCCACCGCCCTTTTCGACGACGATTCAATCATCGACCAGTTCCCCGACAAACGCATCTACGTCGGACGCAAGAGCGGGGAAAAGGTCTTCAATCTCCACGTCTGGGACCTCGACGACAAGAACCGGCCCCTCCGCTGTTTCCGCGCCGAGGAAGGCTCCATCCTTGCCGACTCCGAGAACAACTCGATCATCATCAAGCTCCGCAACGCGCGCATGGAGGAACGCAATGGCGAGGACCTCTGGGACCTCAGCCGCATCCAGCTTGGGCGCCGGTTCGATGAGCTGCCCCTCACCATTCCCCTCGGCAAGATGATGGAAAAGGCCAATAAACGCAAAGGGCTCGGCGCGCTCTCCTTCGAGCAGCTCGTCGAAACCGTCGCCACCGGCCGGAAAAAACGGGCCGACTACCCCTGGTCCCCCCTCCTCACCGAAATCCAGAAACGCGTCGCCGCCTCGATGTCCTGCCTCACCTTCGTCATGATCGGCATCCCCCTCGCCATCCGCTCCCACCGCAAGGAAACCTCCATCGGCATCGCCCTCAGCTTCGGCGTCGTCTTTCTCTACTACTTCCTTATCATCGTCGCCGAGACGTTCAAGACCCGCCCCGGCGCCTTCCCCGAACTCATCATCTGGGCGCCCAACCTGATCTTCCAGATCGGGGGCCTGCTCGCCCTCCTCCGCGTCTGCCGGAGCTGACCCACGCCCCCCCAGGCGCCGCGCCGCGCTTCCCCCCGCCACTTCCGTGTTGTGCATTCCCGGGAATCCGCCACAGTTCCCCAATATGGCGGGAGGCCAGGCATGGGAAACAATGCGGCGGGTCGCCCTCTTCGAGGGCCTGTCCGACGACGCGATTGCCCATCTCGCCGTCTGCGCCGCCGAGCGCGGTTTCAAGGTCCGCGAGATCATTGTGCGCGAAGGCGAACCCGGCTCGGAAATGTTCATCATCGGCACCGGAACCCTCGAAGTCACCAAGGGCCTCGGCCACCCCGACGAGTCCGTTCTCGCCTCCCTGGGAACCGGCGGCTTCTTCGGCGAAATGTGCCTGGTCGAAAGCGTCCAGCGCTCCGCTTCGGTCCGCGCCGCCAGTGACGGCGTTCTCTACGCGCTCACCGCCAAGGACCTCGCCGGCCTTTTCAAGGAACAACCCGCCCAATTCGGCCTGCTCATGCTCAACCTCGCCCGCGACCTCAGCCGCCGCCTGCGCGCCATGAATGAACACTTCGCCCCGCGCCCCCGCTGACTCCGCCGCCTCCCCGCGCCCGCGCCCGAAACCGCCGGGCGCCAATCATGCGCCCTCGCGCCCCGCGTCCGAGGTCGAAGTCCACGCCGAGGCCTTGCTCGACGCCACCGGCGTCCATGACCACCGCGACCTCTTCCGCGACCTCGTCGCCAATGTCATCCGCCTCGCCCGCGATGAACCCAGCCTCGGCGATCTCAAACTCGTCTCCCGCGCCCTGCGCGAAATCCGCGTCGCCAACCGCGTCTTCTCCGACTTCCGCCACATCCGCAAAGTCGCCGTGTTCGGCTCCGCGCGGCTCGGCCCAAAATCCCCCGAGAGCGCCGCCGCCGAATCCTTCGCCCGCGCCATGGCCGGCGCCGGGTTCATGGTCATCACCGGCGCCGGCGACGGCATCATGGGCGCCGCCCAGCGCGGCGCCGGGCGCGACCGCAGCTTCGGCCTCAACATCCGCCTTCCCTTCGAGCAAAAAGCCAACGACGTCATCCTCAAAGACCCCAAGCTCGTCCAATTCAAGTATTTCTTCACCCGCAAACTCCATTTCGTGAAGGAAGCCCATGCCGTCGCCTGTTTCCCCGGCGGCTTCGGCACGCTCGACGAAGCCTTCGAAGCCCTCACCCTCCTCCAAACCGGCAAGTCCCGCATGGTCCCCCTCGTCTGCGTGGACCGGCCCGGCGGCAACTTCTGGAAAACGTTCCGCCGTTACATCAAGGAGCACCTCCTCGGGCGCGGCCTCATTTCGGAGGAAGACCTCGCCCTTTTCAAGGTCACCGACTCCGTCCGCGCGGCCCAGGACGAAATCCTCGCCTTCTACAGCAACTTCCACTCCTACCGGTTCGTCGGACCCGATCTCGTCATCCGCATCCAGCGCGCCCTCCCGTCCGCCGCCCTCCGCGACATCAACCGCGCCTTCCGGGACATTCTCACCGGCGGCGCCATCACCCCCTCCCCCGCACTGCCCGAGGAACGCAACGAACCCGAACTCGCCCACCTCCCCCGCCTGCGCCTCCTCTTCAACCGCCGCAACTTCGGACGTTTCCGCGCGCTCATCGACCGCCTGAACGCCTTCTGACCGGGCGCCCTCCCGTCCAGACCGCGACCCACGGACCTCCACCCGCCGCCCGCACTCTTCCCTTCCCCTTTCCCGCCCAACCCGGCACGCTCCCGCCGCCATGCGCCTCGCTCTCGTCACCGAAACGTTCCCGCCCGAAATCAACGGCGTCGCCATGACCTTGTCCCGCCTCGCCGCCGGCCTCGCCGCCCGCGGCCATCATGTGGACGTCCTCCGCCCGCGCCCCCGCGCCGCGCCCTCCAACGGAGCCGCCTTCCACGAAATCCCGTTCCCCGGCCTCGGCATGCCGTTCTACCCGGAAGTCCGCATCGGCTTGCCCGCCCCGGGCGCCCTCGCCGCCCGGTGGACCGCCCAACGCCCCGATCTCGTCCACGTCGCCACCGAAGGCCCGCTCGGGCTTTCCGCCGCGCGCGGCGCCCGCCGCCTCGGCATCCCGCTCCTGACAAGTTTCCACACGAACTTCCACCAATACACACGCCACTACGGCATCGGCTTCCTCAACAGCGCCGTCGCCCGGTACCTTCGCTCCGTCCACAATCTCGGCGCCGTCTGCCTCGCCCCCGATCCCGCACTCGTGGACCATCTCCGCGCCCTCGGCTTCCGCAACCCCGCCCTCTGGGGCCGCGGCGTGGATACCACGCTCTTCCACCCCGCCAAACGGGACGAATCCCTCCGGGCCGCATGGGGCGCCGTCCCCGGCGCCCCGGTCCTCATCCACGTCTCCCGCCTCGCCCCGGAAAAGAATCTGCCCCTTGTGCTCGACACTTTCCGCGCCGTCCGCGCCGCCGTTCCCGCCGCGCGCCTCGTTGTCGTCGGCGACGGCCCCCTCCGCGCCGGCCTCCAGCGCCGCTGCCCCCATGCCGTCTTCGCCGGGTGGCGCACGGGCGAAGACCTCGCCCGCCACTACGCCTCCGCCGATATCTTCCCCTTCGCCAGCGCCACCGAAACCTTTGGCAACGTGATCCTCGAAGGCCTCGCCTCGGGCCTCGTGGTCGCCAGTTTCGACTATGCCGCCGCCCGCCAACAAATACGCCACAACCGCAACGGCCTTCTCGTTCCTCCGTTCGACGCCGCCACCTTCACCCAAACCGTGGCCTGCGCCGCCGCAAACCCCGCCTCCTGGCCCCCCCTGCGCCACGCCGCCCGCGCCACCGCCGAGGCCATTCCGTGGTCCGGCGTTCTCGACGCCTACGAATCCGCCGCCGACAATGTTCGGCATGCCGTTCCCCTCCCCGCACGGCCCGAACCGGTCCCGCGCGCCGCTTGCGCCGCCCGCGGCGCCCGGTGACCCTGCCACCCCGCCATTTACGCCTCGCCTCCCCCGCCCCGCCGCGCATGCTCCCCACATGCCAGCCTTCCCCAAACGCGCGCTCCTCCGCGTCGGCGTCGTCGCCACGCCCAAGGGCCTCCGCTTCCTCCGCGCCCCGCGCGTCCCCTGCGACTTGATCGAGCTGCGCCTCGATCATCTCCTCGCCCGCGCCGCCCCCTCCGGCCTCGTCCTCGACGCCCTTGCCGCGCGCCGCCACCCGGTCCTCTTCACCCTCCGCGCCCCCGGCGAAGGCGGCGCCGTCCCGGTGTCCGACGCGGACCGCGCCGCGATCCTCCCGCTGTTTCTGCCCCGCATCGACGCACTCGACGTCGAGCTCGCCCACGCCACCGCGCTCGCCGGCGCCCTCGCCGCCGCGCGGGCCCGGCGCATTCCCCTCATCCTCAGCGCCCATTTCTTTCGGAAAGCGCCGGACGCCGCAACGCTCCAGGCCACCTTGCGCGCCATGCGCCTCCATCGCCCCGGCATTTCGAAAATCGCCGCCTTTTGCCCCAGCCAGGCCGCGCTCTCTGTCCTCCTCGCCGTCCAGCGCGAACACCGCCACCGCCATGTCGCCCTCATGGGCATGGGCCCGCTGGCCGGCGAATCCCGGATCGCCCTTGCCGCCGCCGGCGCCTGCCTGACGTACGGCTACCTCGACGCCCCCACCGCCCCCGGCCAACCCTCCGCCGCCTCCCTCCCCAACGCCCTGTAGCGGCGGCCCCCACACGCCAACCAGGGAAATCCGAGCCCTCCAGAGAAACCTTCTTTTTCCCTCGCCACTCCATGCCCCCTTTGCTACAGCCTCCCGCCCCTTTCCAGGGACAGCCCATGCAACACATCCGAAACATCGCCATCATCGCCCACGTGGACCACGGCAAGACCACGCTTGTGGACCAGCTCCTCCGCCAGTCGGGAACCTTCCGCGACAACCAGCAGATCGAGGAACGGGTCATGGACTCGATGGACCTCGAAAAAGAGAAGGGCATCACGATCCGCGCGAAAAACGCCGCGTTCAAGTGGAAAGACCATCACATCAACATCGTGGACACCCCCGGCCACGCCGATTTCGGCGGCGAAGTCGAACGCGCCATGAGCATGATCGACGGCGTTCTCCTCGTCGTGGACGCCTGGGAGGGGCCCCAGGCCCAGACCAAGTTCGTCCTCCGCAAGGCCCTCGCCGCCGGCGCCCAGCCCATCGTCGTCATCAACAAAATCGACCGCGAAAACGCCAACCCCCACAAGGTGCTCGACCAGGTCTTTGAGTTGTTCCTCGAACTCCACGCCACCGACGCCCAGCTCGATTTCCCCATCATCTACGCCTCCGGACGCGACGGCTACGCCGTGCGCGAATGGAAGGGCAGCCTCACCGCCGAAGTCCGGAACGCTGGCATGACCGCCCTCTTCGAAATCATCATCGAGCGCATCCCCCCGCCGTCCGCCGATGACGCCGCCCACTTCCTCATGGGCATCTGCAACCTCGAATACTCCGACTTCCTCGGCCGCATCTGCTACGGCAAAATCCTCGGCGGCCGCGTCTCCGTCGGCGATCCCATTGTCTGCATCCACAAGGACGGCCAGCGCGAACGCGCCCGGTGCACCGCGCTTTTTTCCTACGAAGGCCTCAAGAAGATCGAGGTCAAAACCGCCGGCGCCGGCATGATCATCGGCCTCGCCGGCTTCGAAGACGCCCTCCTCGGCGAAACCATCACCGACTCCGAGGAACGCCAGCCGCTTCCCTTCGTCGAAATCGATCCCCCCACCATCAAAATGCAGTTCGTCGTCAACGATTCCCCCCTCGCCGGGCGCGACGGCAAATTCCTCACCGCCCGCCATATCCGCGACCGCCTCCTCCGCGAGTCCCGCAACAATGTCTCCATCCAAATGGCCGACACCGACGCGGCCGGCGTCTTCGAGGTCAGCGCCCGCGGCGAAATGCAGATCGCCATTCTCGTGGAACAAATGCGCCGCGAAGGTTTCGAGGTCATGGTGTCGCGCCCGGAGGTCATCCTCCGCAAAGACGCCGAGGGCAACCGGCTCGAACCCTACGAGAATCTGTACATCGACGTTTCCGGCGATTTCCTCGGCGGCGTGCTCCAGAACATCGCCGCCCGCAAGGCCGAGGTCGTCAACATGCAGCACAACCCCCACAGCGTCACCCTCGAGGCCGTCATCCCCACACGCGGCATCATCGGCCTGGAAACCGATCTCCTCAATCTCACCAAGGGCACCGGCATCATGAGCCATATCTTCAAGGAATACGGCCCCTGGAAAGGCGACATCCCCACCCGCCCCAACGGCGTCCTCGTCGCCCTCGAAGACGGCCTCTCCACCTCCTACGCCCTGGAACAATTCCAGGAACGCGCCCGCCTCTTTGTCGGCCCCGGCCAGGACATCTACGCAGGCATGGTCGTCGGCGAAAACTCGCGGCCCGAAGACATGGTCGTCAACCCCTGCAAGGCCAAGCACCTCACCAACATGCGCTCCCAGGGCGATGGCAAGGGCATCCAGTTGGAGCCCCCCCTCGTCATGAGCCTCGAACGCGCGCTCGAATATATCGCCCCCGACGAGTTTGTCGAAGCCACCCCCACCAAGCTGCGGCTCCGCAAGAAAATCCTCGACCACAACAAACGCAAGCGCGCCGAACAAAAACTCGCCAATTGACCCGGATAGGCGTCCCCTCCTGCCCCCCGCTCGGCGGCGCGCGGGCGCGCTGATCCCGAAGATTCCGAAGGGATCGAAGCGAATGTTGCCCGGGCTCGAAGACCCCCGAGCCCCCGGCCGAGCACGACCGATCCCAAAGGGATCGCGCCCAGCAAGCCGGACCCCAACCCTCAGAACCCGCTGTCGGACGGCGCTGGGACCGGCGCGGGCGCGGCCTCCGGCGCCGGAGCCGCTTCAGGTGCCGGGGTCGCTTCGGGTGCTGGAGCCGGTTCAGGCGCGGGCGCGGGCTCCGGGGCGGGAACCGGCGCGGGCTCCGGCGGCAGAGGATTCAATTGCAGGCCGGTCGGCGGCGGTTCGGGCGCGGGCGCGGGCGCGGGCTCCGGCGGAGGAGGCGTGTAGGCCGGTGGCGGCGCGGGAATGGACGCCCCGGTGGGGAGCGGCGGGACCTTGAGCGTCTGGCCCGGCTTGATCACGTCCGTCTTCAGCCCGTTGGTTGCCCGCAGCTTGCCCGTGCTCGTGTCGTACATGCGCGCAATCTTCCAAAGGGAGTCGCCCGATCTCACAACGTAGGTTTCCGTGAAGCTCGGGTCGGGTTCCAACACCATTTCCGGGGCCTCGGACGCCGCCACAGGCAGCGTCTCCGCGCCGACGTTCGCAATCGCGGCGCCCGGCGCCCCGCCCGTTTTATCCTTCTTCCCCGAGGCGCAACCCGTCATCCCCGCAACCAACCCGACTGCCAGCCAAACCGCGGCAATACGTTTCATAGTCCATGTACCCTAACAACCACACTCCCGCTTGGCAAGACCGAATCGGCAAGACCCTTCGCGCGCCCTCCGCCGGCAATCAGGCTTCATTCGGATCGACATCCGCCGGGGATGCAGCATACTGCCCTCATGCGTCCCGCGTTCCTCTGCCTGCTCTCCGCGTTTCTGCTGCCCGCCGCCGCGCCCGCCGCTCCGTTGCAACAGGCCACGATCACCGAGGCCGCCCGCGATGTGCGCATCAAGGAACCCGGAAAACCCGACCGCAAGGCCGCTCCCGGCGCCGTGTTTTCCGGCAGGCAGATGCTTGTCACCGGCTCCAACGCCCGCGCCGAAATCCAGTTCCCCGACAAGACCCTCGTCCGCCTCGGGGCCTCCACGGTCTTTTCCTTTACCCCCGGCAAGCGCAACATGATTCTTTCCCTTGGCACGATCCTCGTCCAAATCCCCAAGGGCCTCGGCGGCGGCTCGGTCCTGACCGCCGCCGCCACCGCAGCCATCTCCGGCACCACGTTCATCGTCAACACGCGGTCCAAGACCACCTTCAAGATGATCATGTGCGAAGGCGAAGGCGAGGCCGTCGGCGACAACGGCCAGCGCCATTTCCTGGCGCCCGGCGCCCTCGTCAGCCGCGAGTCCGGCGACAGCGCCCTCCGCCCGCCCACCATCATCCACCTCCAGGAACTCGTGCGCACTTCAACCTTCTTTACCAGTTTCAAAGGCGCGCTCCCCAGCCGCCCGCTCATCGACCGCGAAATCCAGCGGCAGCTTGAGCATCTCAAGACCGGACGCCTCGCACCCCGCGGCAAGGACCAGGATGCCGGCGACGGTCTGGATGGCCCCGGCCTCGACGCCCACCGCGACCGCCTCCGCACCGGGCCCTTGGACGATCCTTCCTTCCGCGACCGCGCCTTCGACATACGCGCCCGTGAAACCGTTCAGAACCGCGGCGCCGACGAGAACCGGGACCGAAAACCGCCCGAGCGCCCCGACGACCCGTACAAACCGCCGGGATACAAGACGGCGCCCTGACCGGCGCGCCCACGTTCGCGCTGGCGGCCCCGCCAAATATCCGCCACCCTCCCGGCGCTGTGTCTTATACGCTCACGCTTCTGGTGGCCTTTATCACGGTGGAAACCGTCGGCCTCGGCTACGTCCTCGCCCTGAAGAAAGGCTATCAGCGCCACGAACGGCTCGCCTACGGTTTCCCCGATTTTCGCATGCCCCTCTGGGCGCGCGCGTATTGGACCGCCATCTTTGCCCTCATCCTCCTGAGCCTCGGCGAAATCCGGCGCAGCGTGGTTCCGCTTGTCCCCGCCTTCTTCGTCATCGCCATCGCCCTCTCCCTCGTCGTCAAGGGCGTCATTTTCCTCTTCTTCAAACGCATCCGCGAGCGCTGGATCACGCTCTCCTGGCGCCAGATCGCCATCAGCAAACTCGTCTTCCTCATCCTCGCGTTCACCGCCCTCGCGCTCGCATGACCCGCCGCCCCCACGCCCCCGCCCTGCTCCTGGCCGCCGCCACCGTTGCCGCCGCCCCGCTCCACGCCGCTACCCCCTCCGCCGCGGACCCCGCCCGCGCGCTCGTGCTCCAAACTCTCGCCCGCGCGCGCCTCGCTCCTTCCGATCTCCAGTTCAAAAAAGATGTCGTCCCAGATCCCAACGTCCCCCCCTTCGTCGCCCGCCTCCTCGCCCGTCCCCTCGATCTCTTCGACGCCGTCGAAGCCGCCGACGCCGCCTTCCCGGCCGACCCCTGCGCCGGCGCCGCTCCCGCCCGCTGGCGGAACCCAGGCATTCGCGATTGGACCGGTGTGCCCGCCCCTTGGCGCCGCCCCATCGAAACTCTCGCGGGCCGCCTCGCCGGACGCCGTGACGCCTTCCGCGCCCTGCTCGGGGACGCTCCCCAGGCCGATCGCGCCGCCGCGCTGCGATGGGCGTCCCTGGACGCCTTCGACACCCTTTCCAACGCGGACGCCCGCGCGCGCTGGGGCTGGGCATCCTGCGGCTCGGCGGCCATGGAACGCCTCGTCCGCGATCTCAAGGCGTTCCGCCTCGATGACGCCGACGGCGCCGCCGCCCAGCTCCGCGCCGGCGGGCGCATCCAGCCGGTCCGCCTTCGCCGCGAAGTCGCCGGCGTACTCAGCGACATCCGCGCCTTTGTAACGCACGTCCAAACCCAAGGCCCCGCCCCTCCGGCCCGTCCGGTGGCCCTCGCCTCCGCCCTCGGCCCCATCCTCCTCGGCGGGGCGGGCAACGACACCCACACCCAGGCGGCATGGCTTGTCATCGACCCCGCGGGCAACGACACCTACGACGGTCCGGGCACAGCAAACGGCCTCGCAGACCGGACGCTTGCGGTCGCCATTGATCTCGCCGGCAGGGATACCTGGCGCCAGGGCGCGGCGGGTGTCTGGGGCGCGGGCGTCGTTTGGGACCAGTCCGGCAACGACCGGTACCACGGCGGCGACGCCTCGTGGGGCGCCGCCTTGTTCGGCGCGGGAGCGCTTGTGGATGGCGGCGGCGACGACCAGTACCTGTCCACAGCCCTTGGACAGGGCGCGGCCTTGTTCGGGTTCGGCCTGCTCCTGGACGCCGCGGGCAACGACACATACACAGCGGGCTTCCAATCCCAGGGTTTCGCCGGCGTCAACGGCCTGGGCGTCCTGATCGACCAGACCGGCGACGACCGTTACGCCGCCGACAGTCTTCGCCCGGACTCAGGCCGATACCCCGACCGTTTCCTGTCGCTCAGCCAGGGTTTTGCCATTGGCATGCGCCCCTTTGCCCCGGGCGGTGTTGGACTCCTCATCGACCGGGCCGGCGACGACCGCTACACCGCCGACGTCTTCGGCCAGGGCGCGTCGTATTGGTACGCCTTTGGCGCGCTCATCGATCATGCCGGCAACGACCAGTACGAAGCCTGCCAGTATGCGCAGGGCCATGGCGTGCATCTCAGCGCCGGCGCCCTCTGGGATCGCTCGGGAAACGACGTTTATCAAAACCTCCGCGGCCTGGCTCAAGGCAGCGCCCACGACTTCGCCACGGGCCTGCTTTGGGACGCCGCCGGCGACGACCGCTACCAATCCGGCGGCCACTCCCAGGGCGCCGCCATCAACAACGCCGCCGCCATCCTTCTGGATGCGGGCGGCAACGACCGCTTCCTGCTCGAGCGCGAACGCGAAGGAGGAGGCCAGGGCTTCGGCGAGTTCGCCCCGCGCCGGATGCTCGGCAGCGTCGGCGTCTGCGTGGCCCAGGGTGGCCGCGATGAATGGTCCACCGGCGCGCCCCGTGGTGTCCGGGTCCGCGGCAAGATCGGCGCCGCCGCCGCCCCAACCGGGCCATCCCCAAGGGCACTCCCGCGCGGCGACAGGCCGCGGGGCCGCTTCCTCGAATCCGGCGATTGGGCATGGCCCGCGATGCGCGCGCCCAAGCCGTTCGGCCCCGTCCGCACGCGCGAGGCGATTCTCGCCGCGGGCGGCGACCCCGCCCTGGGCCGGCTTCTTATGCGGGCGGCGTCGGACGACCCCGAAGCCGCCGCCGCGCGCGCGCGCATCGAGGCGCTTCCTCCCAAGGCATTTGCCGCCCTCATGCCCTGGCTGGGCCGCGGCACGGTCATGCCCCGTGTGATCGCCGATCAAGTCTTGGAAAAACGTGGCCGCGCCCTCCTGCCCGTTCTGCGCTGGGGCGCCGGCCACCCGTGGGACGACATCGCCGGGCTCTGCGTCTATTGGCTGGGTGAAAGCGGCGGCCCCGCCGACCGTCCCGCACTCCACGCCGCGCTCGCGCGCCCGCGCCTCCGGCCCGCGGCCCTGCGTTCCCTGGTCAAACTCGGCGCCGGCGCCCGCCCCGCCCCCCCCCCCCCCTTTCTCCGGTCCCGCCGCGAACTCGAGCGCGCCCTGGCCTTGCGCGCGCTGGCAACCGCCCCCGACACACGCTACGGTCCCTTCGTGCCCATGCTTGACGACCCCGACTGGAATGTCCGCGACGCCGCCGCCGAAACGCTCGCCCGCGGCGGTCCCGAGGCCCGCGCCGCCCTCGAGCGCCGCCGCGGCGCCCTTGGCCCCCTGGGCCGGGCTTGGGCGCCCCCCACAAAGGAGGGCCGGTGAGCGCCGGCGCCGACCGGCCCAACGTCGTCCTGATCGGCTTGATGGGCTCCGGAAAAAGCACCGTCGGCCGCCATCTCGCCGACTGGCTCGGCGTGCATCTCTCCGATGTGGACGCCCTCATCGAGTACGAACAACAACGCACCATCACCGAAATCTTCGAGTCCGAGGGCGAGGCGCGGTTCCGCCAGTTGGAGCGCGACGCCGTCGCCCGTGTCGCCCGCATCACGCCCAGCGTCATCGCCACCGGCGGCGGCGCCTTCCTCGACGAAGCCAACCGCGCCGCCCTCCGCGCCACCGGAGTCATCTTCTATCTGCGCGCCGGCGTCGAAACGCTGTTCGAACGCGTCCGCCACGCCCGCCACCGCCCGTTGCTGGCCGGTGCCGACATGTCCGGGCGCCTCGCCCAGCTCCTCGCCGAACGGGAACCGGTCTATCTCACCGCCGATCATGTGGTCTCCACCGACGGCGTCTCCACCGAGGAACTCGTCCAGCGCATCCTCGCGCTCATGCGCGGCGCCACACCGGATACCTGATCCCGCGGGGCCCTACGGCATTCCGCCAAACAACCGTTGCAGCGCCCGGCCCGGCGCGTTGACCACCATCTCCTGCAACAACTCGTCCAGGGGCCGCGCGTCGTCCTCGGCCAGGCGCCGCGCTGCCGCGGCCAGCGCCGCCGCGGCAAGCATCGACACACCAAAAAACAGGGTGAACCCGTTCGCCCACGACGGCCACGACGGCCCGGCCATCGCGTCCATCCCGTCCACCACCGTGCCCCACGCCACCGGAACCACCGCCATGACGAGGTTCGCCACCGTCGCCTGCAACGCGAAAAAATGGCTGCGCCCCATCACCGGCACCGTCGCCATTAGCATCCGCGCAAACGCCGTTCCCGCAAACCCGCCAAAAAACCAAAGCGCCGCAAACACCCACCGCCACCCAGGCAACAGCCCGCACGCCTCCAACAGCCATCCCCCCAGCACCGCCGCCTGCAACAGCGCCGCGCCCGTGATCACCGGACGGCTCCCAAACCGGTCCGCCAACCGCACCATCGACCACAACGCCACCAGGCCGCCGGCGAACGCCACCGAGTTCAGCCCCAGCACGCCCCCCTCCCCCAACTCCCCGCGCCCGCGTAGCATGATCACCGGAAACATCCCCATCCCGCACACCGCCGCCACCCAACCCACATTGAACCACACCAGCCTCTGAAACGGCCCGTAACTCCACACCGCCTTCCACGGCACCGGCGCCCCCGATCCCTTGCCGCCCCCCGCCGGGCACACGTCCGGAATCCGCGAAATGAACCACAAGCTCGCGATCCCCCCAAAAAACGACACAAGAAACAATCCCGAAAACTCCGCCCGCCCCGCCGATGCGCCGATCCATCCCCCCGCCAGGGAGTGCACCGCCAGGCCCGCCAGCAAGATCAGGGAGTGTTCCCGCACAAGGTAGTGCGCCCGCCGCTCCGCCGGCAGCAACCCCGTGATCCACGGCATCCAGCCCGCGCTTCCTATCCCGCGCGCCACACAAAACAGCGTCATCGCCGCAAGCAACACCCCCAGCCGCGTCGGCGCGTCCCAAAAACCGTCCGTCCAGGGCAACACCACCGCCACCAGAATCAAGCAGGTCCGCGTCCCCCAGCCCGCGAGAACAAACCGCTTGAACCCCACCCGCTCCACGTGCGGCGCCGCCAGCATCTGCAAGGCCGTAAACAACGGCGTCAGGCCCATCAACAACCCCGTCACCGCCGCCGACGCCCCAAGGCTCCGCGCAAACAACACCATCGGCGTCGAAAGGAATATCTGGAAACAAATCGCGTTGAACGCGGCAAACCCGTACGCGTTCCCCAATCCCCGCGGCAACGCCGCGCCCTTCACAACGCCGCCCCGCCGCCCGCCCGCGCCCCGCCGCGGACGCCTGGCCTCCGCGGAGACGCCACGCCGGCCAGGCGGCCCCCGGACAGCCAGGCCGCCGCGTGCCGGCGCACCCGCCTTCCTCCCCAGCCCAGCCGTGGCCGCTCCCCGGTCACTTTCGGATTCGCACCTCGCGCTTCAGCTTCGACGACTCGTAGATCGCGTCCAAGATCCGCTGGACCGCCACCGACTCCGCCGGCTTCACAAACGGTTTGGCCTTCCCCAGCAGGCAATCGATGAAATGCGACTCCCGTTCCACCGCCACCAAAGGCGGCAGATTCGGCACCGGCTCCTTCGTGTGGGTCACATCGCCGTGCCGGAACAGCCGCCACGTCTCCGTCGAAGCCCCGCCTTCCGTGCCGTACAACCGCACGCCCGCGCTCTGCTTCGACTCCTGATGGCACGCCCATGCCGCCTGCAAAAGCAGCGTCCGCCCGCTCCGCATCCGAATGAACGCCACCGCGAAATCCTCCACGTCAAACGGCAGCCGCGCGTCCACCTCCCCCTTGCCCCACGTCCCGCCCCCGTGCCCCCGCGGCCCGAACTCCGCGAAGGTCTTCGCCGACACCGCCGCCGCGTCGAAGTCCCCGGCCAGGTGCAGCGCCAGGTCCAGCGCGTGCACGCCAATGTCGCAGTTGCAGCCGCCACCCGCGAACTTCCGTTGCGTGAACCAGCTCCCGATCCGCGGAATCCCCGCGCGCCGCAGCCAGAACGCGTCGGCGTGGTAAATCCGGCCCAAATCCCCCCGCGCAATCACCTGTTTCAAGGCCTGCGCGCGTTCGGAAAAACGCTGGTTCTGCCCCACCATCAGCACCACCCGCTTCCGCGCCGCCGCCGCCGCCATCCGCGCCGCGTCCCGCGCGCGCACCGCCATCGGCTTTTCCATCATCACATGTTTCCCCGCCTGGATCGCGTCCAGCCCCACCTTCGCGTGCAAATGGTTCGGCAATCCCACCGATACCGCGTCAATGTCCCGCCGCTTCAGGACGTCCCGGTAATCCGCCACCACCTCGGGGATTCCCAGCCGTTCCGCCACCTCCCGCGCCCGTTCCACGTGCGTGTCCACTATCGCCGCCACCCGCGCCGCTGGATGCCGCTGGAATCCCTGCGCGTGCAGCTCCCCAATCGCCCCCGCCCCAATCACCGCCACCTGATACGTTTCCTTGTGCCGCTTCATCGTCAATCCCCCGACTCAAGCCCACCCCCACCCCCAAGTCAAGCGCACCGCCCACACCGCCCGCGCTTGACACGCCCCCGCCTCCCGGCAGGTTGGCTCTCCGCCAGACCCGTGGACCCTTCCCCTCCCCAGCCTCTCACCCCCGCCAACGCCGCCGCGCTCCTCCGCCTGCTCGCCGACCCAGCCACCGCCGAACTCGTCATCGCGCGCCTCGCCGCCAAAGGCCCCGCCGCGCTCCCCGAACTCGACGCCCTCACCCAAGGCGCCGCCCCCGCCGTCGCCGCCGCCATCGCCGAAGTCCGCCGCCGCATCGACCTCCACCGCCGCGCCAACCGACTCCGCGACCGCTGCGCACGCATCGACACCCTCGCCGAACTCGAAGACTTCGCCTGGCGCCTCGTCCATTGGCGCGACGGCGCCGCCCCCCAAAAACCCGGCCTCGAACTCCTCGACCGCGCCGCCGCCCTCGTCCGCGAACGCTTGCCCCCAGGCGCCGGCCCAGCCCTCCAGGCCGATATTCTCGTCTCCGTCCTTTGCCTCGAACAAGGGTTCACCGGCAACGTGGACAATTATTACGACCCCGCCAACTCCTTCCTCGACCGCGTCCTCGAAACCCGCCGCGGCCTCCCCATCACGCTCGCCGCCGTCTTCATGTTCACCGGCGCCCGCGCCGGCATCCGCGTGGACGGCATCGGGCTCCCAGGCCATTTCCTCGCCCGCGTCGGCGAAACTTACCTCGATCCCTTCAACGGCGGCGCCGCCGTCTCCGCCGACGCCCTCGACACAATCCTCCGCCAGGTCCACGAGGAAGCCCGCACCGAACTCCTCGCCCCGCTCCCCTTCCGCCTCATCGCCCACCGCATCCTCCGCAATCTGATCGTCGCCCACGAACGCCTCCACGACCCCGCCGAAGCCGCGCGCGCCCGCGAAGCGCTCGCCTGGCTGGAATGATCTCCCCGCCCCTCCCGCGCGTTTCCGCCGGCTCCCGCTACGCCCCTTACCCCGCAACCGCCCCAACCACCGCGCGCCAATCCCGCCCCTTCGACCGCAGCCAGTGGAACAGGTACTGCTGCGCCAAACCCCCATACGGCCCAAAATAGTCGCCGGCGAACTCCTCCAAATAGTTCCGCGCCACCTTTCTTTTCCGCGGAAAATACAGCTCCCGCAGCCCGCGCAGAATCCATGTGTCCAACGGAAACGCCTTCCACCGCGTGTAAGCGAACAGCAGCACGCAGTCCGCGATCTTCCGCCCCACCCCGGGCGCCCGCATCAGCGCCGCCCGCGCCGCGCTGTCCTCCATGCCCCGCACCGCCCCAAGGTCCAGATCCCCTTCCGCAACCATCCGCGCCGTGGCCGCCAAGTACTTCGCCCGAAACCCAAGCCCCAACCGCCGCAGCCCCGCCTCCCCAGCCGCCGCCACGCGCGCCGCGTCCGGAAACCCGTGCCCCCACGCGCCCGGCTCGCCCAACGTCCGCCGCAGCGCCGCGTTGATCGCCTCAATGTGCCGCACCTGTTTGACCGCCGAACAGATGAAGCTCGCCAAGGTCTCCCACTCCGGCTGCCGCAACAACCGCAGCCCCGCCCCGTGCGCCAACGCCGCCCGCATCCAACGGTCCCCCGGAAACGTCGCCGTCATCGCGCCCAAATCATCCCCATCGCCAAAATACCGTCCCACGGCGCCCCGGTCCGCCGAAGCATCCGCCATTTCCACCTCAATCACGCCCGCGCCTTCCGATGGGCACTCCCGAACCCGCGCCTCCACCGCTCCCGCCCAGCCCGTCCAATCGCCCGCGCCACTTTCCCGCCAGCAAAACGCCTGCCCGCACGCCAGCGTGTGCCGCAGCGAAATGGAATCCAGTCCCAAACGAATCAGCGTTGTCCGATGCGTTTCCAGTCCGGAAACCTTGCACCGCCCAAGGCCCCCGGACAAGGGCTTCCCCCTCCCGCCACCCCCGCACACCGAAGGGATGCCTTGAACTGCTCCGCCTGGGCGGACCTTTCAACAGGTCCCGTTCGAACCAAAGATTTCCTGTTGACACCGCGCTATCCATACGTATTATCTTTCCATGCTCCTTGCTCCCGGCACGCGCGCGGCCGTTCCCCAAACCGCCATTCGCCCTCTTCGACTCAACCCCTGCCACACGTTCCGGCACAGTTTCGCCACCCACCTGCCCATGGGCGGTTACGATATCCGGACCGTGCAAAAACTCCTTGGCCAGACCGGCGTCTCCACGACCATGGTGTGCACCCACGTTTTAAATAACCCTGGCATAAGCGTCCGCAGCCCAGCCGACCTGCTTGTTTGAATCAGCAGGGCTCCCCACACAAGGGAGTGTGCCTGCGCGGAGGCAGTCAACGACACCCGGATGCGCGGCACCGGCCGCCGGACGCCCACGCCAAGGCCCGAACCGGCAGCGGAATGACACCAAAACGCTTGACTCGCGTTTCCGGCCCGTCAAACTCCGGGGCATGGGTCTGTCCACGCCCCGGAATTATACGACGCGTCGCCTTATAAGGCGACATGTTGTCGAATTATAGTTCGCTAATTAAATGAAGAAGTTCCTCGGCATAATTCTTATGGCCACTTTCCTCTCAAAACTGTTCGGTGGTGAACCACCCAAGCAATACAAGACGGCCGAGATATACACTGCCATGCGGCAGCAGATTTTCGATCTACCCAAAGAGAAATTCGATCTCGGACAAAGTGATCGCTCCGCGATCATTATGGAAACAGGATTAGAAGACGCATGCTATTCATTGGTGGCAGTCGTCGATGGTAGTGCCTCCCTTTATTTCAGTGGAGGTGGCGGTATTATCGGAGGAGGACAGCACCCCGAGGGAGCTGCAGCAGCTAAGGCGTTTCTTGATCTGTCGAAGAGCTTTGATGGTCAGCTTACCTCAGTCACACAGTTTCCACTACCTCAGCCCGGAATGACGCGTTTTTATGTTATCAAGAAGGATTCAGTCCTGACCGGAGAATTCAAAGAAGACGATTTAGGAAATGGGAGACTTCCTCTGTCGCCACTTTTTCACAAAGGCCATGAACTGATTACTGTGATCAGACTCATTGAAGAAAAAAGAAAGAGCGAACCAGCCGGTTGAGCCAACGCGCGAAACGCGCGTGGCACACCGGGGACGTTCGACAGAAAAATGACAGCCCGGATTCTCATCTTCCTATTCTTGCTCGTCCCAGTGTCAGCAGGGTTTGCTGGAGACCTGGAGACTGATCTGAAAGCCGCCTTGCGGTCGTTTATGGCCAGCCCTTCCTACAAGGACGCTAAGAACGCCCACGAGATGCACGCAGAAGCAGGTAGGCTGATACTCAAAACTATCGAAGGAAGAGAACAGGAGATCGAGGAGCTTGCGCGGAAGGATTTTGATCGGATGCCAGTTCTTCAGCCCGAGTCTCTCCCAAAATTGATCCGAAGCACAGATCGAGATTACGAAGCCGCAATGAAGGAGAGCGGAACCACCTTTGACGAGTGGCTTCGCAGCGACTACGGGGCGCGCACAGTGTGGGATTTACTCGTCCCGTCTCGTGCCTCGCAAGCGGGCGTAAACATGCTCATGCTTGCCGAAGATGGATCAGACAAGGTTCGGAGAGCACTTCTTTCTTCCATGTTTCCGCGCAGGTTCTTCCGCCTTAACGACGATTTTTCCAAGCCAGTCATTGGGATCGACGCTCTGGAAGCATTTTACGTCATCCGGTTGCGACGCAACCGCAACTGTTTTATCCCAGTCGGAGGCGATCAACACGAACCAATGGTCGAATCGGGTCCCCGCGACCGGCTCGAAGTGAGCCGGCCGCGAGTCCCACACCAC